>NZ_CP125652.1:2795000-3030000 GCF_030053135.1 Rhizobium sp. BT04
TCTCCTGCACTTCGCCCAGACCTTCCGAAGTGATCTTGCCGACCTCGATCGAGACGAGGCGGCCGAGGGCCGCCTTGGAGGCGCGCAGTTCCTCGCCGAGCAGGCGGACCAGTTCACCGCGCTTCGGCGCCGGCACGGCACGCCATTCGAGGAAGGCCTGGTGCGCCGCTTCGATCGCCGCTTTCGTCTCGGAAACGGAAGCTTCCCTGAGCCTGCCGATTTCCTTGCCGGTAACAGGCGAGGTGACGGACAGCGTGCCGCCGTGATAGCGGCCGGCATCGACGCCGAGTTCGGCGAGCAGCTTGGCGGTTTCGGTGGCGAGATCGAGGACGGCGATGGTCATTGTCGTGGTTCCAATCTTATTTTCTCAGAAGCGGGCATCGGCGAAATGGGCGACCTGAGCGCCGGCTTCGTACCATATTTCTTTCAGCGCACGGAAGCTCGGTTCGGTCGGTGAAGTCAGCGGCAGCGGCAGATCGGCTTCGGTGAGCCGGCCAAGGATATGCTCCGCCAGCGTCCGGCCGAAGACCGTGCCGGGCGCTATGCCGCGGCCATTGTAACCCGAAAAGCCGACAACCCCAGGCGCGAATTTGTGGAAGCGCGGCAGCGCATTGTCGGTCATGCCGATCTGGCCATACCATTCACACTCGAATTCGACATCGCCGATAACAGGAAAGAGCCGCTTCAATGCGCGTTTCGCCCAGCCCTTGTGTACGGCAAGCCCGGTATTGCGCAGCGCCCCGACACTGCCGAAAACGAGACGGCCGGCCTGGTCCATGCGGAAGGATGAGAGGATTTCCTTGGTATCCCATGCGCCTTCCCGCCCCGGCAGGATCGACTGACGCAGATTATGGCCGAGCGGCGCGGTGGCGAAATTGAAATAGGGCAGATAGATCTGTTCGTTGCGCACCTGCTCGAAAGGACCGGTGCTGTAGGCATCGGTTGCAACGATGATCCAGTCCGCGCTGGCCGCGCCGTTTGCCGTCTTCACGATCCAGCGGCTGCCGTTTTGCTCCGTTGCGATGACGGGGCTTGACGTATGAATGGCGACCCCGGTCTTGACGGCGGCATGGGCAAGGCCGCGAGCATAGGCAAGCGGCTGCAGCGTTCCCGCACGTTTGTCGAGCAGCGAACCGGTATAGGCATCGCTGCCGATGCGTTTGGCCGTCTCCGCCGCATCGAGCAGCGTCACGGGTGCGCCGCGCGCAGACCATTGCGCCGCGCGTTCCTCGATCTCCTTCAGCCCGTCGGCGCCGACGGCGCAATGCAGCGTACCGTTGCGTTCGAGTTCGCAGGCGATGCCATGCTTGTCGATCAGCGCCATGACCAGTTTCGGCGCATTGCCGAGCAGATCGAGCAGCCGTTCACCATGCACCGGGCCGAGCACGCCGGGCAGATCGTCAGGCATCACCCACATGCCGGCATTGATCAGGCCGACATTGCGCCCGGCGCCGCCGAAACCGATCTCCTTCGCCTCCAGCAACACCACCTTCGAGCCGGCTTCGGCAAGATGCAGGGCGGAGGAGAGACCGAGGTAACCGCCGCCGACGATGACGACATCGGCCGAGACCACGCCTTCGAGAGGTGTGGTGGCCGGCGGTTCGGGGGCGGTCTTTTCCCAGAGGCCGTGGGAGCGCGGATCATTCAGCATGGTTTGGTCCGATCGGATCGAAATTGCGCTACTCTAACCCATAAAGCCAGGTGTTGAAGCCGGCATTTCAGGCAACGGTCTTCAACTGCGGGCCTGCGAGACCGAGCGCTTCCATCGCCGCTTCCAGCGAGGTCGCCTGGCGCTCGGCATAAAGCGCCAGCTCGTCCTGAACGGTGGCGCCGAGCGCCGCTTCGAAGGCATCGCGGTTGGAATGCGTCGCATAATTCTGCTGCTGATCGGTGCCGAGATTCGACTGAAAAATGCCGGCCGCGCTGACGGGCAGGAAGTCTTCATAGACGATCGGTGCGAAGGCAAGATAACCCTTGGCGATCAGCGCCTCAGGATCGCTCGGCAGCGTGCCCCCAGCTGCCGCAGCAATGCCCGCAGGCGTCGCTGAATAGCGGAAGAAGGCCAGACCTTGCCTGCGCAGCTCATCCCAGCTGTCCGGCAGCGCCTTGAAGCGCTCGGCGAGTTCCTGGTCATAGGCGCCGGCCTTGGCGCCGCCGGCGCCGACCTGCACTTCGCCGCGAACCGAGGCGAGCAGCCGGTCGTAAAGCGCCCGGCCCTTGGCCGTCAGCGCCACGCCGCGCTGTTCGATCTCGCCGAAACGGGCGGTATGCGTCCCTTGAACTGCATCCGCGTCACCGGAAAAGATGATCGTTTCCTCCAGCGCCTTGAAACTCGTCTGCCGCAGCAGGATATCGCAATGACGGCGCGGCGGCCCTTCGATGACGGCCTTCGGCGTGATGCCGCGTTCCGGCATGCGGGCCTGGACCGCGTCGATATCGAGCGTGCGCGGCGTCAGGTGGTTGATGTGCGGTCCCTTGAAGCTGACGACGTCGGCGATCAGCCGGTGCGCATCGTGCAGCCGCTTATAGGTCTCGGCGCTGACCGTCGCCTCGCCGTGCCAGCGGAAGGTTTCAAGCGCCTCGGCGACGAATTCCCGCGCTTCCGCCTCGGTCAGGCCGCCATTCTGCTCGTGACGCTCGACCAGCGTGACGGCACGCGGCGTATAGATGCGCCGCGCGGCCAGAATGGCTTCGGCTTCAACGCGCAGTCCCTCGTCCTCGATCAATTCCAATCGCAACAGCGAGGTGAAGACCCGGAACGGATTGACGTTGAGCGCCGCCTCGTCGATCGGCCGGAAGCTGGTGGAGTGAACCGGCACGCCTGCGACCGAGAGATCGTAATAGCCGACCGGCTGCATGCCCATGACGGCAAACAGGCGGCGGATGGTAAAAAGCTCCTCTGCCGTACCGAGCCGGATGGCGCCGTGGCGCTCGACGTCGATGCGCTCCAGCTCGCCGGCTTGGGTCAGACGCTCACGCAGATCAGGATCGTTTTCAAGGCAGCCGGCATTCACATCCGCCACCAGTTCGATCAGCGTGCCATATTGCGGCACCTCCGCCCGGTACATCTGCGACATCGCTTCAGTGAACAGGGAGCGGATACGGTCTGTGGACACGAAGGATTGCGGCATCTGAGAACTCCGGCTCATTCCGTTTTTGCAGGATGAACCTCTTTACTTCAGCCACAAAGCCGGAAATATCGACAATTCGGAAATAGCTCATTCTGAAATGGAATGAACATGTTCGCTTCAAGGCGTTTTCTGCCGTCGATTTCACATCTCGCCGCCTTCGAGGCGGTTGCCCGCACCGGCAGCGTGACGGCGGCCGCGCGCGAACTCGATCTGACGCAGAGCGCCGTCAGCCGCCAAGTGAGCGCGCTGGAGGAGCAGCTCGGCGTCGAGCTCTTCCTGCGCGAGCGCCAGACCATGCGACTGACGCTGGCCGGCGACAGTTATGCCCGCGAAATCCGCGAGGCGCTGCGGCGCATATCGAGCGCCTCGCTGAACCTGCGCGCCAATCCGCATGGCGGCACGCTCAATCTCGCCATCCTGCCGACCTTCGGCACCCGCTGGTTGGCGCCGCGTCTGGGCCGCTTCCTCGCTGCCAATCCCGGTGTCACCATCAATCTGGTGACCCGGCTTTCGCCCTTCGATTTCCGACTTGATTCGATCGACGCCGCCATCCATTTCGGCCACCCGCACTGGCCGGGCGCCGAACTCGCCTTTCTGATGTCCGAGCGCACGGTACCGGCCTGCAGTCCGGATTTTCTGAAGCAATACGCGATCTCCGGGCCGCAGGATCTGCTTGCCGTTCCGCTTCTGCACCTGACGACGCGCCCGGATGCCTGGGAACAATGGTTTGCCGGCAACGGCGTTTCCTTCGAAAACGTCCACGGCATGCTGTTCGACCAGTTCGCCACCGCCGCGCAGGCGGCGATCGCCGGTCTCGGCGTCGCCCTCTTGCCGACATTCCTGATGCAGGAGGAGATCAGGCGCGGCGATCTCGTCGCCGCCGTCGACCGTGAAATGGAGAGCCGCGAGCGTTATTATCTCGCCTTTCCCAGAGAGCGTGCCGACTATGCGCCGCTTGCCGCCTTTCGCGATTGGATCGTCGCGGAAGCCGCCGCCAACCCGGCGGCGTGACGAACGGCTTGCATCGGCATGGCGCTTTCGACCATTATGCCGGCCAAACAACTTTGCAGGAAATCCCCATGAAGCCGATCTTCGTCCAGCTCCAATGCGCCCCCGGCAAGACCTATGAGGTCGCCGACGCCATCTACCAGACCGAACTGGTCTCGGAGCTCTATTCCACAAGCGGCGACTACGACCTGCTGCTGAAGGTCTATATCGAGGAAGGCCAGGATATCGGCAAGTTCATCAACGACAACATTGCCAATATATCAGGCATCGTCCGCTCGCTGACGACGCTGACCTTCAAGGCCTTCTGATCTCCGTCAGAGGCGGTTAACCTTTTTCGCGAAGAATCGCCTTTCAGGATACCGCTTAAACCGCAGCTTAACGCCTGAGATATCTGCTCGTTGCTATAAGAGTCCCGCCTCGACATGAGGCGGCGTGCGCAGCGATAGGTGGAAAATGGCGATCGTCGAGGCAGATACGGTGCGCGAGAGGCTGCAGCCGGAAACGGCGCCGCTGATCGTCCATATCGTGCGCCAGTTCCTACCCAACCGTGGCGGCCTGGAAGACGTCGTCGCCAATCTCGGCCGCCAGACCGTGCGCCGCGGTTATCGCGTCCGCGTCGTCACCCTCGATTCGCTGTTCACCGCGCCTGAAGACAGGCTGCCGCCGCGCGAGAATATCAACGGCATCGAGGTGGTGCGCATTCCCTGGTCCGGCAGCAGCCGTTATCCGCTGGCGCCGCAGGTTTTCCGCCATCTCGGCGATGCCGATCTCGTGCATGTCCATGCCATCGACTTCTTCTTCGATGCGCTCGCCTGGGGCCGGTTACTGCATGGCAAGCCGATGATCGTCACCACCCATGGCGGCTTCTTCCACACCAGGAAATACGCGACGATCAAGAAGATCTGGTTCCGGACGCTGACTCGCGCTTCGGCGCTGGCCTATCGGCGCGTCGTCTGCTGCAGCGCCTCCGACCTCAAGCAATTTGCCGAAATCGTTCCCGATAGCCTGCTGATCGAAAACGGCGCCGATATCGGCAAGTTCGCCGACGCCGCTTCGCGCCGGCCAAAACGCCGCGTCGTCACCATTGGGCGGTTCTCGGTGAACAAGCGGCTGGACCACCTGCTCGATGCAATGGGCGTGCTGAAGACCCGTGACCCGGAATGGCATCTCGACATCGTCGGGGCCGAATCCGACCTGAACCGGGCCGATGTCGAAGCCGCGATCGAAGACCGCAAGCTTTCCGGCCGCGTCACCCTGCACGTCTCACCCGACAACGGCGCCATCCGGCGCATCATCGCCGAGGCCTCGCTCTTTGCTTCCGCCTCGGAATATGAAGGTTTCGGCCTGGTGGCGCTGGAGGCGATGAGCGCCGGCCTGCTGCCGGTGCTGAACGCCAACGACGCCTTTACCACGCTTGCCGGCCGGCATCCAGTCATCCGGCTTGCCGATTTCACCAATCCAGAGACCGCCGCGACAGTTATCGAAGCGGCCTATGACGCTCTCGCACGCCAACCGGACGTCGTCCGAACCAAGCTTCTCGACGCCGCCCGCGGCTATTCCTGGGACATCGTTGCCGGGCGTTACATCGATCTCTATCGGTCGCTGAACGTCACCGCCGCCGACCGGATCTGATCCTAAAATCCCTCACGCCATCGCTAAGCGGATGATCTCGTCGAGCACGAATTTGCGCGATTGCGGCGGCGTCAGATTGTGGTCGGCATCCGGCAGCATCAGCAGCCGTACATTCGGATAGCGGGAAAGCTTGGCGCCGCGCGGCCCGAAATGGAAATAGACGTGGTCGAGCCCGACATCACCCTCGCTGTAGATCAGCGTCAGCGGCACCTTGCGCTTGGTAAACAGCGCGAAGGAATGCCGAACTTCGCGGGCAATATGGCGCCGGTCGGGAAGCAGCTCGAGCAGCGGCGCGATCCACGGCGACAGACGCCGGCCGCCGGCGATGACGATATTCTGCACCGCCGACACCACATCCACCTGACCGCTGATGAGCCGTTTCAGCGTGTCGATCCGCGCCAGGCGCTGACCGTAATCATCGAGGCTGCGGGGAACCGAGACGACATGCTCCTTGCGCACCGGTATCTCAGGGTCCCAGTAATAGACGAAGGGATTGATCGAGACGACCGCCTTCAAGCGCTCGTCGGTGACGCCGGCGCGGAAGGCGACATAACCGCCGCTGCATCGGCCGGCCACCATGATCGGACCGGCGACGATACTTTCGAGCAGATCGAGCGAGGCGACCGCATCCGCGGTCTGCGTATCCGAATAAAGCACCTGTTCCGGCGCATCCGGCCGCGGCGGGCTGTCCCCGACATTGGCGGAATCGAAGCGCAGCGAAACGACGCCCTGGCGGGCGAGTTCGCGCGCCATATCCACCGTCGTGCGTCCCCAGCCCGCATGCCGGTCATAGGCCGTCGACAGGAAGAGTACGGCATTGCCCTTGATCTCGCCGAGCGGCCGGCTGACGACGCCGACCAGATGATCGTGGCTGCCGAAACGCACCGGCGTTTCGGTAAAACCCTCGCCGGCAAGCGGCGGGCTCTCGATCACATCAGGCGAGTGGGGGGCGGATGTCTCCGTCGTCGTCGCCTCCAGCCAGGCCCTCAACCGCTCGACGACACCGGTCGGCGTCTTGGCAAACAGCGGATTGGTGGCGAGCTCGTCATAACCTTCGAAAACCGTCTGTTCGACGTCGGCGCCAAGCGCCTTCAGCGCATCGGCAAAGCCGCTATCATCGGCCCTGGCGGGACGCTCGAGGATCAGATAGCGCGACGCGGCAAGCCCCTGCGGCGAGGCGATGTTAAGCTTGCCAAGTTCGGCGGCGATCTCCTCGGGCATGACCAGCCCGGCAATCTGCACCTTCGCGGTCTGGACATGCTCCTTGCCGAGGCCGAGATCGGCATCGATGATCTTGGACCACATGTTGAGTTCGCGCAGATAGGCCCGGCCGCTCAGCACCGGCGCCAGCATGACGAGGCTGTCGACACCTTCGATCGAGGCGCCGATGCGATGGGCAAGCGTAGCGCCGAGGCCCTGTCCGATGAGGATGATGCGGTCGCAGCCGGAGAGCGATTTCAGCTCGGCGGCGGCGGCGCGGATCGAATTTTCCCAGGTTTCCAGCCGTGCCGGCAGCGCCCCGAAATCGAGCGCATCGCCGGTGCCGCGATAGTCGAAGCGCAGGCTCGGCATGCCGATATCGGCGAAATGCTCGGCCGCGACGCGGAAAAATTTGCGGCTGCACATTTCCTCGAAACCCCAGGGGCTGACGAACAGCACGGCGGCCGAACGCTTGTTGACCTCGGGATTTTCGGGCATGAACAGCCCGATCGTGCCGGCGAAGACGACAGGCAGGGCAGCGCTGCGTCCGGCGCCCTCGGCCGGGTCGAGCGAAAATTCGCCCGGCGCGACCTTGGCGCGGTCGGGATCGCCGGGAAGCCGCGGCGCGATGAAATTGATCGCGTGTCCCACAGGCCGCCGCAGCACGGGCGGCATCTTCTCGAGAATGGCGCGCATGACCTCGACATCCTCGGCCGGCACGGCGCGCAACACGCGCAGTGCGGCGAAATAGCAGAATGTGCCGGCGATGATCGCGGCGACGAGGCCGATCGGACCCTGGACGAATTCCAGCACGGAGATCGCTCCACAAGCACAGAGCACGGAGGCGAGCATCACCTTCGTCAGGCTTGTGTAGAGACTCGAGAGCTGGGATCCGAATCCTGTCTGTCTGATCATCATCACCGACATTGCAACGAAGACGAGAATGCGCACGAATGCGGCACCTTCTGCGGCAAGCCTAGGTACGATCAGTAAACAACCCGCTACCATCAGCAGGCCACCTATCACGCTGATCTTGAGGCGGGAGCGGGCCCGGTCCATCGACAGCAGATAGAGGCTGAGGATCTGCATGAAAGTATAGGCGGGCGCGACCAGCGCAAGCAGCGCCACCACCGTTCCGCTGCGGCGGAACGCTTCGCCGAACACCACCAGCACCAGTTCGCTGGAGATCGCGGCAAGCCCGAGGCTCATCGGCAGCACGATATAGGCCATGCTGCGGGTGACCGCGGCAAAAACCTCGACCGGCAAGGTCGAATCGTCGCTGTTGTGGCGCCGCTCGGAATAATAGGGCAGCAGGCTGCCGGTCATCTGGATCGGCAGTTGCAGGGCGATATTGGCGATCGACAGGCCGACGGCATAATAGCCGACCATCTCCACCGACCAGAATTGCTGCAGGAAGAGCAGTTCGAGCCGGTTGAGGAAGATCGAATCGATGATGAACTGGATCGACAGGATGACGGAGGAGGAGGCTAGATATTTCAGCGAGACCCCGCACCAGTCGCGCCGCGCCAGCAGGATCGGCAGCGTGGCGAAAAACAGCACGAGCTGGCCGAGCGCATAACCGACGAGAACGCCCTCGACGCCATAGAAAACGGCGCCGGCGGCAACACCGGCAAGCTGCACGATCGAGACGGCGACCGTCAGCTTGAAGAAGGCGCCGAGTTTTTTTTCGCCGATCAGGTAGAATTTGACGAAGGATCCGATCGCCTGGATGAAGAACAACACGCCGGTGACCAGAGCGACGGACGGCGCAGTCTCCGCCCAGTGCATCTTCTCGGAAGTCAGGAAGAACAGGGCATAGAGCGCCAACAGCGCGACGGTCGAAAACATCATGAAGCTGACGAGGATGGCGGCAAACCCCCGCCGGCGGCGTGCGTCGTAACCTTCCGCCGAAAGCTGCGGCAGGGTCTTCAAGAGCGTGATGCTGGAGCCGAGCTCGGCAATCGAGGCGCCCGTGACCACCAGCCAGAGGGAAAAAGCGACGATGCCGTTGGCTTCCGGCCCGAGCAGCCGCGCGGTTATGATCGAGGACACGAAGCCCGTCAGAAGCAGCAGCATGCCCGCCGCCGCATTCATCACCGAATTTGCGATAATACCCTTCGACATCTATCCATCCGCCAGGATCGGCCTAAAGCAGGCTACCCGCCATCTCTAATGCGAAAATGTTAAAATAAAGCGGAGTAGCGACCTCAGCTTAGCTGGCCTGCATCGCCGCCAGCGTCTGGAGCGCCTTGTCATAGCTGTTCTCCGCGAGGTATCGCAGCAGAAACGCCCGCGCCTTCTCGGCCTTCTCCCGTGCAAGCTCGGGCGCGCGGAAGATATCCCGGAGATGCGCGGCCGCCGCTTGCGGAGAGGGATCGGCCCAGACCGCGCCTTCGAGCCCGGCAAATTCCGGGTGGGTGTCGACCACAGGAATGAGGGGAGAGGCGACCTGCCAGCTATTATCAGGATCGCAGAAATCCACTGTTCCCGACCAAGCCGTGGAAATAACCGGCGTGCGCTGCATGATCGCCTCGGCAACCGTCAGCCCGAAACCCTCAGAACGATGCAGCGAAAGATAGGCTTGGGAAGAACGGATGAGGCCGTTGATATCGGCGTTCGACAACCTGTCGGTGACGATCCTGATCCGGCTGTTGCCGGCGACCGAATCGACCAATTCCCGCAGGCCTTCATCCTTGTTCACATCACCGCTGGCCTTCATCAACAGGAAGGCGCTTGGGCATTCGGCGGCAAATATCCTGAAGGCCTCGATGACGGCCCGCGGATTTTTCCGGTTGATCGAGGAGCCGGCGCTGAAGATGAAGCTGACGAGAAAAGCGTCCTTCTCGATGCCGAACCTCTCCCGCATGCCTTCCGTCGCCGGCGCCTCGGTCACCGGATGCGGAACGACGATGACGGGCGCCTTTGTGAGCGGCGCAATCGCCCGGCGGGTGAATTCGGACGGCACGAAGACGGCATTCATGTAGTGCATCGCATTGCGCCATTCCGCCGGCGCGACTTCAAGCTCCCAGGCGAAATATCCGATATTGAAGGCGTGGGTGAAATTTCCAGCGCCCTTCTTCAGGATGGCGCGCGGCAGCATCGGCGGATTGAGGTGCCAGATCCGGCTTCCCGGCGGCTCGGTGGCGAGAGGCGACGGCGTCCATCCGGCGAAGGCATTGGCGTCGGGATGCGTGCTGACATCGGAGAGCGATATCGCCCGCCCCACCTCAGACAGAGCGCCGGCGCAAAGCCTTGCCGATTCGCCCACGCCGACCGCCATCGAGAGATAGCCGACGATTTCCACCGGCTTGCGCGGATTGAAGGCAAGAGGCGAGCGTGGGATCAGCCGCTGCAGGAGGTGGGCACGGAGAAAGCGGTATATCGTTCTCAAATCACGGTCTTTCTCAATGGATCGGCATCGTCATTGGCGGGGGCGTCACCCCCAGAGCATGATGCCGAAAAGTCTGCGCGGTTTTCGGACGACAGCATGCTCTATCTCTTTTCTAGAGCGCGACGCGATGCGAACTGCCTAAACTTCTGATCTCGCCCGCAGGCGGGATATCGTTCTCCGCGCCAGGGAGCGCATGAAGCTTCACGCGCCGCAATGCGCCGGGAGCGAGATGGAACCAGTCGTCGTCGGCGCGGTAGCCTTCGGCGTCGATATGCACCGATTGCGCCAGCCGGTCGGTCCTCAGATCGACGAACCAATCCTCGCCGTCTCTGCCGAGTGTTGCTTCGATAGCTGCGTCATGCAGCGCCTTTCCCCGTCCGCAGGGAAAGTGAAAGCTTTCCGCCAGAATGGCGCCGTCTGTCAGCGAGCGCAGGCGTGCGACACTTGCATCATGCGACGGCGGCCCGAAACGGAAGGCATAGGTCGTATCGAAAAAGGCGCCGAACAGTGCGGTGCAGGCCAGACGCTCCGTGTCCCTTGCCGCCAGCTTGAAGGCCCGGCTGCCGCTGACGACCTGCTGTTTTCCCGCGCGCAGGCAGGCGACTTCGAGTTCCACGTCGAGTGCGGCATCCGTCTCGTTCAGAACATGCACGTCGAGACCGTTGGTTCCCTCGTCTGTGAAGACCACCTGAACCGGCCGGAATGCACGGCGCATCGCATACCAGACCGGCTTCGGCTCTCCGGTGGAATCGATCACCCCCCAGCCGGGGCCGGGCAGCAGGTCCTGCAGGGTCCAGACGAGTGCGCCATTGCAGGCGGAGCCCTTGCGCCGCCATTCAGCAAAAGTCTCCTCGATCACCTCGCAGGTCGCGGCGCGGGAGAGATCGAGATAGCGTTCCGGATCTTCGCGGCGCAGCTCAGCCGGATCGAAACCGTAGAGAAGCTGCAGGTAGAAATCGCGAACATCCTCGAAATCCCAGGAGGCACTGCGGTCGCGCGGCACCCGGGCCTTCCAGAGCGGGCTATGGACAGCCGGCACATCGAGATGACGCTGCAGCGTCCTTTGCTGCGGCACATGCGCAAAGGCGAGGCTTTCGGACGCAAACCGCACGTCGGCACGGCGCGCGTCGGCAAGCGGCCGCATATAGGCGCCGACGCCGTAATAATGGGCGATACCGGCATTCGGTGAAAAGGGCATCGCTCCGCCATAGGGCGAGTTCGGCACATAGGGCACGTCGGGACGCATGCGCGTAGCAATGGCCGGGATGACCTCATCGGTAACAGGCCCGCTCCAGAATTCCATGGGCAGGCCGAGCATCGCCGCCTGCTGATGGACTTCGCTGCCACCGCAGAGCACGGCGAGCGAAGGCGACGCCCGGACGCCGTGCAGGAATTCTTCGACCTCCGCATGCACATGGCCGAGAAAGGCTTTGTCGTTGCGCGGATAGTCGAAATTGGCGAACATGAAATCCTGCCAGACGAGCAGGCCGAGCTCGTCGCAGAGCGCGAAGAAATCTGATGTCTCATAGGCCATGGTGCCGCCGATGCGGATCATGTTCATGCCGGCTTGCGCCGCAAGCCGCAGGAACGGCTCATAATCGGCCCGCCCGCCCGGCAGCCGCGCGATATCGGCCGTCGTCCACACCGCGCCGCGGCAGAAGATGCGTTCGCCGTTGACGGTGAGTGCGAAGTCGTCGCCATCGGCGCCGCGGTCGACGTCGATCCGCCGGAAGCCGGTTGTGCCGAGCGGATATTCCACGCCGTCGGAAATGAGCGTCAGCTCATGGAGACGCGGGACGCCATGCGTATGCGGCCACCAGGGTTCGATATCGGGAAGCTTGAGGATAGCCGAGTAATGATTGTCGCCGATCTTCTCGAAGGGCTGCTCCATGCCGCCGCAGCGCAGCAGCATTGCCGGCTCTTCGGCATTGCTGTGGAGGGAGACGCTGAGGCGGCCGACGCCGCTCTCGTCCAACACGGCGCGGATGGAGACATTGTCGATCGAGACGGGATTGCGCCGCACCAGCGAAATCGGTCGCCATGGCCCGACGGCATGAATGTCAGGGCACCAGCCCGGCATATGGCCGAGCAGCGTCGTGCGGAAATTCTTGAGACCCGCCGGCGTGATCATCTGCGGCCGCCAGCGGGCGCGCGGGCCGGGCTCTGACAGGCGGGGGCCGAGCGCCCGGAAACACAGCGCCAGCTCGTCGCCGCCCGTCAGCGTCACCGGAATCTCGTGCGCCGTGAACATGCTTTCGGAAAAGAGGATTTCCTGGCCGTTGAGGAAGACATGGCAAAGTGTGGCAAGCCCTGCAAACCGCAGGATCGCCTCGCCGGGTTCGGCATCGAACAGCCGGCAAAGATACCAGGCATCTCTGGTGTTCAGCGGCTCAGGATTTTCCCGGTCGAAGAGACCGGCCCTTTCGAGTGCCGCGGCGACAGTGCCGGGAACGGGCGCGGGAATGAACTGCGCGGAAAGGTGAATGTCGTGCGGCACCGCGCAGGCGCCCGGCTCCGTCAGGATGAGGTTCCAGCCTTCGGAAAGCAGACTTTCCTCGGAACCGATGCTTGCCAAACGCCCCCGCATGGTCAGATCTCCGGCTTCAGATTCGCCCCGCAAGCGACGCCATCATGGCATCCCATGCATCGGCGGCCGGATCAAGGGCTGCCTGCAGCGGCTCGAACTTCCTGCGGGCAATGGCGCGGGCAAGCTGGAACTGCACGGATTTCGCCGCGTCCGAAATGCGCCGGGCATGCTCGGCGGCTTCAGCGAATTCATCGGGGGAAAGCCAGGTGAGGTGATCGGCCGCCAGCTCGAAATTGGCGCCCACCTGGCGAAGCGTGTTGAAGGCGTATTTGTGGAAAAAGCCGAACGGCCGTTCCGCCACCGCTTCCACTTGCTGCGGAAAGACGGTTGCAAAGGCGCGGATCGGATTTTCGCCGGGGCGCCGGGCAAAATGAATGCCCACGAGCCGCCGCGCGGTCTCCCGCAGATGCGCTTCATCCGCCGGCTTTTCCGGGAACCGCGCAAATTCGGTATAGGGCAGGAACGGCGGATCGTTTTCCGTCAGGTGCAGCTGGAACAGCCCGTCGAAATCCTCGCCTTCAAGGCGGAAATAACCGGCATTGTGAAAATAATCGACGCGCTTGGCCGCAATGTCCAGCCGGTTGATCGCAACCGTCGTCTTGCCGTGCTCCTGCCGGTAGGCGGTGCCGCGCGTATCCGGCATGTAGAAGGAATCCATCTCGATCAGGCAGAGACGACCCCGCGCGATCTGTACCTCGACGTGCCGTTCGACACGGTCATAGATGGCAAGTTCGGTGGCGCGGATGCCGTAGAGCGCTTCGAGGTCTTCGAGCGGCACCTTGAAGAAGGTGAACTGGTCGCCCTCGAAATCCTGCGTCAGGGTAAAACCCAGCATCGCCTCAGGCGCGACACCCGATGATGCCAGCACCTCGATCCAGAGATCGGCATAGCAATTGGTTTCCGGCCAGGCGCGCTCGCCGGCATGCAGCGCATGCGCCCGATAGGTTTCCGGGTCGATACCCGAAAATACCGATGTCATCGACCGGCTCAGCCCCACAACGTTTTCCGCACACTGGCCGGCCATTCCTTCACGTCGAGCCCGTGATGGTGGAACAGCGCAAGCGCGATGCGTTCCAGTCCGAAGCCGACGCAAGCCGTGTGCGCGACGCTGCCGTCTTCGAGATTGAGACCCCATTTCGTGCCGAAGGCATCCTGATGGTAGTTGAAGCTCATGCAGGCGGTCGGATTGGCGGTCGAGGTGATCGGGATCAGCAGTTCGAACTTCAGGTTCTGGTCACGCTGATTGTTGACGAGCATCTTGCCGGCGCGGCCGAAGAACGGATCGTTGGCGATATCGATCGTCACGTCGAGACCGACGGTCTTCATCATCTCGACGCCGCGATCCATCCAGCGCTGGCGGAAATCGGTGACGTGCTGCTCGGTGCCCATGCAGATGTATTCACGCATACGAAACAGCTGCTGGCGGGCCGGATCCTTCGACGGCTCGTGGCGGAAGCAATAGGATTGCAGGTCGAACAGGCCGCCGGTCTTCGGCAGGTTGCCGCGCTTGGCGATCGTCGGATAGAGCGGATAGCAGGCTGCCGGCGTCAGCACGATGTCGGTCGCCTCCTGCCCCTTGGTCCAGTCCTCGCCGACTTCCATGCATTGCAGCAGGCTGACATGATCGAGTTCGCTGCCGCAGAAGCTATGCACCGTGCCGGCAAGCTGCGGAAAGCTCTTCATGTAGCCGCTCTTTTCGAAGAAGGCGCGGTTCATGCCGGGGGGAAAGCGCATGGCCTCCGCACCGTCGGCGCCACCGACCTTGTCGATCAGGCGCTCGAAGGCAGCGATCACCTCTTCGAACTGGCCGCTGCGACCATAGAGCCCGTCGATGCCCGTATCGATCAGCAGGCCGGCTTCGAAAAGCCGGTCGAGAAACGAGGTCTGCATATCCATGACTGTCACCCCAGTAGGCTAGTGTCCTGCTTGTGGACAAGAAGCATGCTCGACGTATTGCCGAGGATGCGGTCGTTCGAGATCATGAGCTGCGCGGAATGCGCGTCGCGCAGATGGCGTCCGAGGCTGAAGGGCGTGCCGTTCTTGTAACCCATGATGCCGCAGATCAGCATGGCATGGTTGACGATCTCCAGGATCGTCTCGGACGAGGCGATCTTGACGTTGTTCATCGCCACGGCAAAGCCCATCGAGGACAGCCTGTCATTATCGGCTTTGGCATCCTCATAGGCCTTCAAGCCGGCAACCACATTGGATTTGACCATCTGCAGCAGGTTCGAAACTTCGGCAAGGCGCAACGCACCCGGCGGCTGGGCATCCGGCGCCTTGCGGGCGGCGGCGCGCACGAAAGCCTGGGCGCGGGCGACCGCATCGACCGCGATGCCGTACCAGACGCCGCTCCACAACAGGTGCGAAGAGGCGAGCATCGATTGCGCCGCGATCTCGGCGAAAGGCTTCGGCAGGATCTGACGCGCCGGCGCTTCGCCTTTGAAAAGGAAGCCGTCGGAGCAGGTGCCGCGCATGCCGAGCGTATTCCAGGCATGCGTTTTCTCGAGCGTGTACTGGTCCTTGAGGAAGGCCGTCAGCACCTGATCGGAGGACGCTGCCTGCGGATGGCTGCGCGAGGTGATGAGGATGGCATCGGCATGCGAACCGTAGGAAATCACGGTCGCGTCCTTTTCGAGGCGGCAGGTATCGCCGTCGACTTCGACCGCACAAATGCTGTTGCGCAGGTTTCCGCCGATACCGCCTTCGGTGGTCGCGGACGCGATCAGCAGCTGGTCGGCAGCGATGGCGTGCATGAAACTGCGATGCCATTCGCTGTCGGCGCCGTGTTCGACGAGGCTCGACAGTTTGATGTGGTGCATGGCGAAGACCATGGCGCTTGCCGCGCAAGCCTGGCCGAGCATCGAGCACAATTCGGCGATCTCGGTGATCGAGGCGGATTCACCGCCGAGATGGCGCGGCACCTGGATGCCGAGCAGCCTTTCGGCCTTCATCGCATCCACGGCTTCCCGAGGGAAACGGCCTTCGAGATCGACGGCATCGGCATGTTTGGCCGCGATTTCGGCGACACGAGCGACCCTTGCGACAAGACCGTCCTGCATGATCTTGACGGGGAAGTTCATCAGGCGACCTTCCGGCTGTCCTGGATGAGATCGACGGTCTTGGCGATGGCCGAAATGCTCGCGAAAGATTTGCGGTTCAGGAGATTGTCGGGAAATTCGATGTCGAACGCCTCTTCGAGGCCGAGCATCAGCTGTACTGAGGCAAAGGAGGTCAGACCTGCCGCATAAAGATCGGCGTCGTCGGCGACCTGGTCGATCGCGACAGGAAGCTTGCCGAATTTGGCTACGAGGTCGCGGATTGTCGTATTCATCCCATCACTCCAAGATTCTCATGATCCCGAACCGGCGTTCATCGCCTTGTCATGAGCGTTCTTTTAGTGCGGAAAACAGAACATTCCGCTAATTTGTCTGGTTAAATATGACTGTTGCCCATAGTTAGGATTTTAGCGATCCCGGAGCCAAAGGTGAAAATATCTCTTATATTCCAATTCTTTAAAGCCGACTTGTCGTCGGCGCTCGACGCGATTTCGGGCCTCACGAGTACAGAAATGACACGGAAAGCACCGCTTCATGTCAATCGGCGGGCGGGTAGGAATGCTCGCCGCCGCGATAGTCCGAGACGGAATAACATCCCTCACCCATCGCCCGAACGGTGCTTCCGCTGACGACGGCCTTGCCGTGCCCGCCGGGGATATCGAGGATGTAGGTCGGCTGGCAGAGGCCGGAAATCCGCCCGCGCAGCGCGGCGACGATCCTCTGCCCCTCCTCGATCGTCAATCTGAAATGACCGGTGCCGGGCGCCAGATCAGGATGATGCAGGTAATAGGGTTTGACGCGGATTTCGACGAAAGCCTTCATCAGTTCTGCAAGCACGTCGGGATCGTCGTTGATGCCCTTGAGCAGCACCGACTGGCTGACCATGGCGATGCCGGCATCGACGAGACGGGCGCAGGCCGCGCGCGCGTCGCTCGTCAGTTCGCTGACATGATTGGCGTGCAGCGCCACATAAACCGTCTTGCCGCTCGCCTTCAGCGCCGCGATCAGTGCCGCATCGATCTTCCCGGGATCGACGACGGGAACGCGGGTGTGGAAACGCACGATCTTCACATGCGCGATTTCCCCAAGCACCTCCATGATCTCGCGGAGCCGGCGCGGGGAAAGCACCAGCGGATCGCCACCGGTGAGGATGACCTCCCAGATTTCCTGATGGCTGCTGATATAGTCGAAGGCTGCCTGCATCGCCGCCGCATCGAGCGTGCCGAGGCCCTGCGGCCCCACCATTTCGCGTCGGAAGCAGAAACGGCAATAGACCGGGCAGACATGCACGGCCTTGAGCAGCACGCGGTCGGGATAGCGATGGACGATGCCCTCGACCGGGCTATGGGCATGATCGCCGATCGGATCGGCGCGTTCTTCGGGCGCGACCGTGAGTTCGGCGGCATCGGGCACGAATTGCCGTGCGATCGGATCATCAGGATCGGCTCGATCGATCAGCCTGGTGACGACAGGCGTCAGGGCGATCGCGTAACGCGCGGCAACCGCCTCGAGCGCCGCGCGATCGGCCGGCGCGGCAAGCCCCGCCTTCACGAGATCGTCGACACTCTTGATCGGCTTGACGGCATTCATCTTCCGTACTCCGCAACCGGCGCCCAGAGCACCTGATCGATGCGCGCTGCGCCCGTCGCCAGCATCACCAGCCGGTCGAAGCCGAGCGCGATGCCGCTTGCCTCAGGCATCAGCGACAGCGCAGCGAGGAAATCCTCGTCGAGCGGATAGGTCTCGCCGTAGACACGCGCCTTCTCGGCCATCTCGACCTCGAAGCGCCGCCGCTGTTCGCCAGCATTGGTCAGCTCGCCGAAGCCGTTGGCAAGCTCGACCCCGCAGGCATAGAGCTCGAAACGTTCGGCAACCCGGGGGTCGCGCGCCGAGGGACGCGCAAGTGCCGCCTCCGAGACCGGATATTCGTCGAGGATGGTGATACGGCCGAAGCCGAGATGCGGCTCGATCTTTTCGACCAGCACCCGGCTGAAAAGATCGGCCCAGCCATCGTCATCGGCAACACGCATGCAGACGCGCTTCATCTCGGCGGCGAGATGATCGCGATCGGTCGAACCGTCGGCGGCGACCGAGGCGAGAAGGTCGATGCCGGCATGCCGCTCGAAGGCTTCGGCAACACTGATCCGCTCCGGCCCGGCGAAGGGATCGCTCTCGCCGCCGCGATAGGCAAGGGTCCCGGTCTTCACGGTTTCGGCCGCAAGCGCCAGGATCCGCACGCAATCCATCATCAGGCTCTCATAGCTTTCGCCGGCCCGATACCATTCGAGCATGGTGAATTCGGGGTGATGCAGCGGCCCGCGCTCGCGATTGCGATAGACATGGGCAAAACACGAAATGCGTTCTTCGCCCGCCGCAAGCAGCTTCTTGCAGGCGAATTCCGGCGAAGTGTGCAGGTAGAACGGCGCCTTCTGCCCGTCCGTCGTCAGCGCTTCGGTGGCGAAGGCGTGCAGATGCGCCTCGTTGCCCGGAGAGACCTGCAGCACCGCCGTATCCACCTCGATGAAATCCTCGCGCGCAAAAAAACCGCGCAACGCCGCCTGGATCGCATTGCGCCCGAGCAGAAAGGCACGGCGATCGGCATGCACGGACGGGGTCCACCAGGGGGACGCTTTGGCCGAAGAGTTCATTCCAAGCTTTCTTCGCCGGAGAAGCCGGTATGGGGATGGCTATTTCCCGGATTTTAGGTTAGTTGCGCCCCAAAGAAAAATATTTCCGTCTTGGAGGCTCGACAGTCCTCTACGACGCCGAAAGCCGAGTTACAAGGAAGTCTTATGGTCAAGGTCATCGCCTCTTCAGTCCGCAAGGGCAACGTTCTCGACGTCGACGGCAAGCTCTACGTCGTCCTCACCGCCCAGAACTTTCATCCGGGCAAGGGCACGCCGGTCACCCAGGTCGACATGCGCCGCATCGTCGACGGGGTGAAGGTTTCCGAGCGCTGGCGCACCACCGAACAGGTCGAACGCGCCTTCGTCGAAGACGTGAACCATCAGTTCCTCTACGAGGACGGCGAAGGCTTTCACTTCATGAACCCTGGAAACTACGATCAGGTCGTCGTCGATGTCGAGACGATGGGTGACGATAAGGCTTATCTGCAGGAAGGCATGACCTGCGTTCTGTCCATGCATGAAGGCATTGCGCTGGCGATCCAGATGCCGCGCCATGTCACGCTCGAAATCACCGAGACGGAACCGGTCGTCAAGGGCCAGACGGCATCGTCCTCCTACAAGCCGGCCATGCTGTCGAACGGCGTGCGCACCATGGTGCCGCCGCACATCAATGCCGGCACCCGCGTCGTCATCGCCACGGAAGACAATTCCTACGTCGAACGCGCCAAGGATTGATCCCTGGTTTGCATCTCTACAGAAGGCCGGTTCCGACCGGCCTTTTTTGTATCCGCCAATATCAAAGATGCGGGTTGCGCGGCCGGTATTTCCGCACGAGCTTCTGGTTGATCTCGGCAGCACCCGGCATGTTGGCGCTGAGATAGACCGGCGCATCGCCTGATTTCGAAAGTTCCGAGGCGACCTCCGCGAAGATCGCATTGATGACCGTTACCCCGACCGCCGTCGAGACCGGCCCGACCCGAAGTCCCGTGCCTTCGAGATCGATAACGGCATCACCCGGCGGCAGCCCGTTGTCGAGCACCACATCGGCGACGTCGGCGAGCCGCCGGCGGCCATTGGCGATCGCCGAGGAATAGGCGATCGAGGTGATGGCGATCACCTTTGCGCCGATTTCGCGCGCATAATCGGCGGCCTCGATCGGCGCGGCGTTCACGCCCGAATTGGAGGCGATGACGATGACATCGCCCGGCTGCATGCCGTAACGTTCCAACATCGGCCGCACTAGGCCCTGTGTGCGCTCATAGACCGAGCTGATGACCGCACCCTCATGCAGCATGGCCGAGCCGACGAGCACCGGCACGGTGAAGGCGAGCCCGCCGGCGCGATAATGCACCTCTTCCGCCAGCATGTGCGAATGGCCGGTACCGAAGACATAGACGCGCTTGTCGCCGCGGGCAGCATCGAGGATGACTGCCGCTGCCTGCGCCATCGGCTCGGCAAGCGCCTGCTTCAGTTCCTCCAGCCGGCCGATCAGATTGGCGAAATAGGCATCGGTAATGTCGGTCATCCCGCTTCTCCTTGAGTTCAGGCCGCCTCGCCGCCAAGCCAGGTGGCGGTGACGGCAAGCGCATCTGTGAGATGCACGAGATCGGCGCGCGCGCCCGGTGAGAGATGGCCGCGATCGGCGAACCTCAGGAAACGCGCGGGATAAAGGGTCGCCATGCGTAAAGCCTCGGCGAGCGTCAGGTCGAGATAGGTGACGCCGTAACGGATCGTCGAGATCATGTCGACGTCGGAACCGGCCAGCGTCCCATCGGAAAGCACCAGCTTCGAGCAGAAGCCGCCCCTTTCGCGCCGGACGGTGCGCCCGTTCAGCGTGAACGAGTCCTTCTCGGACCCGACGAGCGACATGGCATCGGTGACGAAGAACAGCTTGCCTTCGCCGCGTTTGGCACGCAACGCCGTGCGCAAGGCTTTCGGGTCGACGTGATGGCCGTCGGCGATGATGCCGCACCAGACCGAGGGATGATCGATCGCGGCGCCAACGAGACCCGGCGCGCGATGCCCCATCTGGCTCATGGCGTTGAAAAGATGCGTGACGCCCCGCGCGCCGGCATCGAAACGTTCCTCCGCCGCCTCGCTCGAACAATCGGAATGGCCGATGCTGACCGTGACGCCGGCTTCTGCAAGTTCGCGCACCTGGGCAACCGTCACCTGCTCGGCGGCGATCGTGACGAGCAGCGTGCCGATCGCCTCGCGCGCTTGGATGAAGGCTTTGACGTCGCGATCCTCGACCGGCCGCATCAGTTCAGCGAGATGCGCGCCTTTGCGCGCCGGCGCCAGATGCGGGCCTTCCAGATGCAGACCGGCAACGCCGCGCTTTGCTTTCACCGCCTCCTTGGCCGCCTCGATCGCGGCAATGGAGGCCTCCGATGTATCGGTGATCAGCGTCGGCAGCAGCGACGTCGTGCCGTACGGCCGGTGCCCGCCGGCGATGATCTCCATCGAGGTGGCGGAAGGCTCGTCGTTCAGCATCCGCCCGGCGCCGCCATTGACCTGCGCATCGATGAAGCCGGCCGACAGGACACCGCCGGCAAGCGTTACCGTCTCGCCATCCGGCAGATCGCCTCTCCCGACGATGGCTTCGACACGGCCGTCGGCAACGAGAAGCGCCTTGTCGTCATGGAAGCGTTCGCCGTCGAAGATGCGGGCGCCGAGGAAGATCTTGCGGGCCATCAGACCGTCTCCGTCACCTTGAGCAGGTTCGCCGGCCTGTCGGGATCGAAGCCCTTGCGGCGCGTCACCGACTCGATCAGTCGGTAATAGACGAGCAGCGATACCAGCGGATCGACCAGACCGTTGCCCGTCGTCGGCACGCGCAGATTGATGCCGGAAAGCGGCTGTGCCGAGAAGCCGACGGTGGTGGCGCCGAGCTTCTGCAAACGCTCCAGGGCCTGGCTGTTGTTGGCGAAGGCCGCATCGTCGGGCGCAAAGGCGACAATCGGAAAGCCCGGCTGCACCAGGCGCATCGGACCGTGCATCAGTTCCGCCAGCGAAAAGGCCTCGGCATGCAGGCCGGAGGTTTCCTTGGCCTTCAGCGCCGCTTCGAGCGCGATCGCGAAGGCGGGGCCGCGGCCGGCCGTATAGAGCGAGGTCGCGTTGAAGAGAACGTCTTCGGCTGCCGCCGTGTCGATCCCGGCGGTTGCCGAAAGCGCCTCCGGCAGTTTGCCGAGTGCCGCCTGCAGGTCTGACGCGCCGCCGATCGCGGCCGTCACCCCGGACAGGGCGGCGACGGAGGCGATAAAGGACTTCGTCGCCGCGACGCTCTTTTCCGTGCCGGCATTGAGACCGAGAACGATATCGGCCTGTTTTGCAAGCGGACTGTCGATGACGTTGACGACGGCGATCGTCGTCGCCCCGCCCTTCTTCGCCGCTTCCTGAAGCGCGACGATATCGGGGCTGGCCCCCGACTGCGAAACGGTGAAGTGGACGCCGCCCTTCAGGTGCAGCGCGGCACCATAGACCGAAGCGATCGACGGACCCACCGATGCGACCGGAACGCCGCAGGTGATCTCGAAGAGATATTTGAAGAAGGTGGCGGCGTGGTCCGAGGAGCCGCGCGCCGCCGTCGTCACCACGCTCGGGCGGGCCGACGAAAACAACCGGGCGATCTCGGCAAAGACCGGCTTTTCCTTTTCGAGAAGGGTGGCCACCACCTCGGGCGATTGGCCGGCTTCCTGCAGCATCAGCGACTGGTTCTCACTCATAGGTCATCTCCGATTCTCAATTCTGCAACGAAATCATAGGCGTCCCCGCGGTAGTGCGAGCGGGTGTATTCGACGACGCGCTGGTCTTCCAGGCGCGAGACGCGTTCGATCAGAAGCGCCGGCGCGCCCGAGTTGACGTTCAGGATCGCCGCCGAGGACGGATCAAGCGTGACCGCCGTCAACCGCTGCAGTGCCCGCACCGGCCGGTGGCCGCTGGCCGTCAGCGCATCGTAGAGCGATCCTTCGCCACCGGCGTCGTCGCCTAGGAATTTGATCGGCACCACGGCGCGTTCGATCGCCAGCGGCAGGCCGTCCGCGAGACGCAGCCGGTCGAGCCGCAGCACCGGCTCGTCGCCGCCGAGACCGAGCAGGAAGGATTCCTCCGGCGACGGCCTATTGACCGCCCGCGACAATACCCGCGCAGCCGGCAGGCGCCCGCGCGAGCGCATGTCGGCGGAGAAGGAGGAAAGCCGCCAGAGCGACTGCTCCATGCGTTCCACCCTGCTCGAGACGAACGTACCGCTTCCGTGGCGCGATTCCAGTGCGCCCGACGCCATCAGATCGCGATAGGCCGTGCGCACGGTGACACGACCAAGTTTCAGAGCCTCGGCGAGGTCGCGCTCTCCCGGCAGCGCCGTGCCGGGCTTCAGCAGGCCTTCCTGAATGAGGCCGGTCAGCGCCTGCGCCAGCCGCTTGTAGAGCGGGCCGGTCAACGCCTGGTCACGCAGGCCGCGGCTGCTCAGCTCCGCTATCAGACTGGTTCTATCCATAGGCACGTAATAGAACCTATCTAGAACCAATCAGCAAGACGGAATCGCACGCCGACAAGAAAAAACCTCCCCGGGGACCGGAGAGGTTCATAGCGATCAAATCTGACAGCCGTGCGTCTGAAAAGACCGTCAGCTCTTGGTGAAGATATAGTCCGTCTCCTGGCGCAGCACTTCGCCGGGGCGCAGCACCGCATTCGGGAAACCTTCGTGATTGATGGCATCCGGCCAGACCTGCGTCTCCAGGCAGAAGCCGGCGAAGGGACCGTATTTACGCCCGCCAAGGCCGGGCGCCCCGGTATTGAGCTTGAAACCGGCATAGAACTGCACGCCTGGCTCCGTGCTGCGCACTTCCAGCGACACACCGGAATAGAGACTGCGGGCGAGCGCGACGCTGCGCTTGGCGGTGCGCTCGGGCGACAGGCAGAAATTATGGTCGTACAAAGCTTGCTCGCTGCCGACGAAACGCTTCATCGGCGCCATCTCGCGGAAATCGAATTCGGTGCCCGCGACGGAACGGATCTCACCGGTCGGCACCTGCCTCTCGTCGGTCGGCAGATAGTGATCGGCAGCGATCATGATGTCGTGGCCAAGCGCATCTTCACGGCCATCGAGATTGAAATAGGCGTGCTGGCAGACATTGGCGAGCGTCGGCTGATCGCTGGTCGATTCGTAAGTCACCGACAGTTCGCCGTTGCCGTGCACCCGGAAGGTTGCCTGGATCGTGCAATTGCCGGGATAGCCGGCGCGGCCATCGGGATCGACGATCTTCAGCACGACGCGGTCGACGTCATGCTCGACGATCGTCCAGTTGCGTTTGGCGATATTGTCGCTGCCGCCATGCAGATGCGTCACGCCGTTTTCATTCGGCTCCAGCTGATAGTCCTTGCCGTCGAGCGTGAATTTACCGCCACCGACACGATTGGCGCAGCGGCCGGGTGTCGCGCCGAAATAGGCCGAATGGAGGGGGTAGCTGTCGAAGTCGTCGAAGCCGAGCTGCAGCGGCGCCTCATGTCCCTCAAGGCGCAGATCCTGGATGACCGCCCCCCAGGTGATGATCTTGGCCGTCAGCCCGCCGCCCTTGATCTCGACGCGATAGACCGTCTCGCCTGCTTTCGTCTGTCCGAAAACTTCCCGCTCCAACTTATCCGACATGATCGACCGTCCGTTCTATTCCTGGGGTTTAAGCATGTCGCGCAAAAGTGTACAGCGGTTTTGCGATAACGACATGCGTAAAAACAAAGACTTAAAGCGCGGAGAGCGAATCTGAAAGATCGCGACGCGCTTTAGGAGCGGAACCTGCCCGCATTTGCTCCAAACCGCAACCGTGGGATCAGAAAGAAATGCCGCAGCGGTGACGCTGCGGCATCCGCTCTGCCACACTCAGAGATCCGTGCCGATCTCCTCCACATCGAAGGGCGTCGTCTGGTAGATTTCGTTGATCCAATTGCCGAACAGAAGATGCGCATGGCTGCGCCAGCGGTTCTGCGGCGCAAGTGCGGGATCATTATGCGGGAAGTAGTTGTGCGGCATCTTGATCGGCACGCCGGCATTGACGTCGCGGAAATACTCGTCGGACAGTGAGGTGGAATCATATTCGACATGGTTGAACATGTAGAGCCGCCGGCCCTTCTTCTCGTGCACGAGGCAGACGCCCATCTCACCTGATTCCATCAGGATCTCCAGGCTTTCGGATTTTTCGATATCGGCGCGGCGCACCTCGGTCCAGCGCGACACCGGGACTTCGAAATTGTCGGAAAAGCCGTTGAGATAGATGGAGGAAGGTTTCAGGTTCCGGTGGCGGTAGACGCCGAAGGCCTTCTCTTTCAGCTCGTATTTCGGAACGCCGTGGAAATGATAGATCGCCGCCATCGCGCCCCAGCAGACGTTCATCGTCGAATGGACATTCGTTTCCGTCCAGTCGAGGATCTGCTGCATTTCCGCCCAATAGGTGACGTCCTCATAGGGCAGAAGCTCGATCGGCGCCCCAGTGATGATGAAGCCGTCGAACTTGCGCTGCTTCACCTCTTCCCAGGTCTGGTAGAAGGAAAGCAGATGGTCTTCGGACGTGTTCTTCGCCTTGTGGCCGCCGATGCGGATCAGCGACAGTTCCACCTGCAGCGGCGAGGCGCCGACGAGGCGGGCCATCTGCAACTCGGTCTTGATCTTGTTCGGCATGAGGTTGAGCAGCCCGATCTGCAGCGGACGGATGTCCTGACGGATCGCCATCGTCTCGGTCATCACCCGCACACCCTCTTGAACCAGGGTTTCGAAGGCGGGCAGCGTATCGGGGATCTTGATGGGCATTGCGGTCACTCGATCAAAAATAAAAAACCGGCGGCGAAAAAAATCGCTACCGGTCCGCACGCGGCCCTTTAGCGACTTTTTTAACGTGGCTGCAAGCCGGCCGGCCAAATCACCACGGAGCACTTTAATTAGCTCCAGTCGGACCGCGAATCAATGGCGAATGCATGCAGGCGCAGCTCGTGCAAGCATCATCACACTTTAATGACTGATAGAATCTGTTGATAGACCGGTAACGCCACCATGTTAATAATAGGGGCATGGGCGATTTGGAAAAGCGTAATGGCAGATAAGACCGAGGGGAGGCCAGGAATCCGGAGGCAGGATAGGGTAGGGTATGATCTCAGCCTGACATATCGCCTCGGGGTGATGTTCTCAGCGTTCTGGAATTCGCAAGTGCGGGGCAAGGTGCTGTTTCTGGCGACCGTGCTGATCCTTGTTATCCTGGCGACGTCCTACGGCCAGGTCATCCTCAATGAATGGAATGCGCCCTTCTACGATTCGCTGGAGCGCCGCGACCTCGGCGAGTTCTTCCACCAGCTTGAAATCTTTGCGATGATCGCCGGCACGCTGCTGCTGCTCAACGTGCTGCAAGCCTGGCTGAATCAGATGACCGCGCTCTATATGCGCGAGGGCCTGTCGCGCGATCTCGTCGATCAGTGGCTGAAGCGCAAGCGGGCGCTGCGGCTCGCCTCCAGCGGCCTGATCGGCGTCAATCCGGACCAGCGCCTGCACGAGGATTCCCGCAATCTCGCCGAAAGCACGACAGGGCTGGTTCTCGGCCTGCTGCAATCGACCATTCTTCTGGTGAGCTTCATCGGCGTGCTCTGGGAGCTTTCGAGCGGCTTCATCTTCCGGATCAGCGGCCACAGCTTCTCCATTCCGGGTTACATGGTCTGGGCGGCGATTTTTTATGCCGCTTCCGCCTCGGTGCTGAGCCAGGTCGTCGGCCGCAAGCTGGTGAAGCTCAATGCCGACCGTTTCTCGAAGGAGGCCGAGCTTCGCTTCACCTTGATGCACGCCAACGAAAACATGCCGGCTATCACCGTCGCCCGCGGCGAGGAGAATGAGCGCCGGCGCATCAACACCGACATCAGCTCGGTGCTGAGGGTCGTCAAGCGGCTCGCCATGGCCAATACCAACCTCACCTGGGTTTCGGCCGGCTATGGCTGGCTGGTGATCGTCATCCCGATCATCGTCGCCGCCCCTGCCTATTTCTCCGGCGGCCTCACCCTCGGCCAGCTGATGATGTCGGTCGGCGCCTTCAATCAGGTCAATACGGCGCTGCGCTGGTACGTCGCCAATTTCGGCCCGATCGCCGAATGGCGGGCCACGCTGATGCGCGTCACCGATTTCCGCCAGGCGTTGGTCGACATGGAAGAGGACTTCGACCTCAAGGACAGCATCGCCTATGAAAACACCGCGGCCGACACGCTGACGCTGAAGGATATCGTCATCGTCGCCAAGATCGGCGAAGAGATCGACGAATGCGGCGGCTTCCGTCTGCGTGAAACCGATGTCGTGATCAAGGCCGGCGAAAAGATCATGATCAACGGCGATCACAGCGTCAACCGCAAGCTGCTGTTCCAGGCGATGGCCGGCCTCTGGCCGTGCGGCAGCGGCACGATGGGCCTGCCGCCGATCGACGACATGCTGTTCGTTCCGCAGATCGCCTATGTTCCCGGCGGCACATTGCGCGAGGCGCTGGCCTTCCCCGAAAGTGCTGATGCCTATCAGAAGGCGGATATCGAGGCGGCTCTCGAAAAGGCCGGCCTGCATTCGCTGATCGCAAGGCTCGATACCCGCGCCCGCTGGGACAAGCTGCTCGACAGCGACGAGCAGAAGGCGATCGGTTTCGCCCGCCTGCTGCTCGTGCGCCCGCGCTGGATCATTTTCGACGAAGTGCTGGAAGGCATGGAGCCGGAATGGCAGGAAACCATGGCCAAACTGCTCACCACACTGCCTGAAAGCGGCATGATCTATATCGGCCGTTCCGAGGCCTATCTCGAGGCGCTGAAGCCGCGCGTCTTGCATCTGCAGGCGCTGCCGTCAAAATCCGAGGAACCGCCTGTCGCCCAGACCGGCGCCAGCGCCAGTGCAGGCGCTGCTGCCGTCCCGGCGCCGGCGCTCTAAGCCGGCCGATCACATCGGCGGCGTGATGCCATTGAGACCGACGGCCACCTGGCTGGCCGAGATGCTGCCGTCCGCCGCCTTCTCACCGGTGACGATGACGCCGGCGCCGCTCTTCAGATCATCTTTGGTCGCCGGTGCCAAGGTCACGATCGGTGTCGCTTCGGCGATCGTGATGGTTTTTTCCTTGCCCTGATAGGTCAGCGTGATCGTGTGTCCGTCGACGGATTTGACGGCATTGCTGACGGTCGCGTTGGTCATCTGGCTGTTCGGCTGCGCATCCCAGGGGCGATTGCCCTCGCCGGTTCCCTTCATCGACGCCGGAAAGATCAGCACCTCGATCGCGCCATCCGGACCAGTACCTTTCGGGAGCGAGGCGACGCCGACGAAATCGCCGGGCTTGATATCCTCGACCGAGGCTTTTTTGACGCCACCGACTTTCCAACCGACTTTCAGCGTGATCGTCGCATCGCTGCCTTCGCGCGTCTTGACGACGAGCTTATCGCCGCTGAGGCTTTCGATGGCGCCGCGAACGCGAACACGGTTGCTATCCTGTGCCTGTACGGCCTGCGATGCGGCAAGCGCGGCGAGGCCGCCAGCGGCAAGTGCCATGAGAATTCTGGAATGAGGCTTGCGAGACATATGACTTTTCCTTGTCGCCCTTGCGATCGGCAATATCCCTACAGCGCCGCGCGTTTTTTCAGATGCGCAAAAAGGACGCTGTAACACTTGGATTTGCTGCCGGAGCGCACCCTATGCCGCGCAGCGATACATTGGCCAATCAAGGAAAGGTGAGCCGACAAGTTTGCAAAGCTCAGCCTTCCAGTTCTTCGCGCAACATTTCGAGCTCCAGCCACTCCTCCTCCATGTCGGTCAGGCTGGCGCGCAATTTCTCCATCTCGCCAGCAAGCCGGTTGAAGGCTGCGGGATCACGCGTGAAAAGATTGGGATCGGCCATCACCTGTTCGCGCTTAGCGATTTCGGCCTCGGCTTTCGCCATTTCCTTCGGCAGATTTTCCAGCGCGAATTTCTGCTTGAAGGAGAGCTTGCTCTTGGCACTCCCTGCGGAGGGCGCTGCCTCCTGCGTCTTCGGCTTCTCCGCCGCCTTCTCTGCCCGCTTGCGCTCCTCGAGCGCGCCCTTGCGCTGCGCAAGCATGTCCGAATAGCCGCCGGCATATTCGATCCAGCGTCCGTCAGGCGCATCCGGCACGGCGGGTGCGATCGTCGAAGTGACGGTACGGTCGAGGAAATCGCGGTCGTGGCTGACGAGAATGACCGTGCCGGGAAAGCCGGCGACGATTTCCTGCAGGAGGTCGAGCGTCTCGATATCGAGGTCGTTGGTGGGTTCATCGAGGATCAAGAGGTTCGCCGGGCGTGAGAGGATGCGCGCCAGCATCAGCCGCGCGCGCTCGCCGCCGGAAAGGCTCCTGATCGGCGTACGCGCCTGTTCCGGCTGGAACAGGAATTCCTTCATATAGCCGGTAACATGACGCTGCTCGCCGTTGACGAGCAGGTTTTCGCCGCGCCCATCCGTCAGATAGTTGGCGAGCGTATCCTCGGAATCGAGATCCTCGCGTTTCTGGTCGAGTGTCGCGATCTCCAGATTGGTGCCGAGCTTTATCGTGCCGCTATCGGGCGAAAGCTGCCCGGTCAGCATCTTCAACAGTGTCGTCTTGCCCGCGCCGTTCGGCCCTACCAGACCGATGCAATCGCCGCGATGCACGCGGATCGAGAAGGGCGTGACGATGGCCCTCTTGCCGAAGCTCTTGGTGATCTTCTCGGCTTCGATCACCAGCTTGCCGGATTCCTGCGCGTCCGAAGCCGTCGCCTGAACGGTGCCCTGCGGCCCCTTGTGACCGCGATATTGCGAGCGCATCGTCTGCAGCTCGCCGAGGCGGCGCATATTGCGCTTGCGCCGTGCCGTCACGCCATAACGCAGCCAGTGCTCCTCGCGCTCGATCGCCTTGCCGAGCTTGTGCTGCTCCAACTCCTCGGCCTCCAGCACCTGGTCGCGCCAGGCCTCGAAATGCGAAAAGCCTCTGTCGAGCCGGCGCGAGGTGCCGCGGTCGAGCCAGACGGTTGCCGTCGAGACCTTTTCGAGGAAACGTCTATCGTGCGAGATCAGCACCAAAGCGCTGCGCGTCTTCTGCAGCTCGCCTTCCAGCCATTCGATTGTGGGCAGGTCGAGATGGTTGGTCGGCTCGTCGAGCAGCAGAATGTCGGGCTCCGGCGCCAGCACGCGAGCAAGGGCGGCCCGACGCGATTCGCCGCCGGAAAGATTTTTGGGATCCTCCTCGCCGGTCAGTCCGAGATGAGACAGCAGATAGGTGACGCGATAAGGGTCGTCGCCCGGCCCGAGACCGGCCTCGGCATAGGCCTGCACCGTGTTGAAGCCGGCAAAGTCAGGCGCCTGTTCGAGATAACGCACCGTCGCGGAGGGATGGCGGAAGACCTCGCCGGACTGCGCCTCGACCAGGCCGGCGGCGATCTTCAAGAGCGTCGATTTTCCCGAGCCGTTGCGCCCGACGAGACAGATCTTGTCACCGGGCTCGATCTGCAGGCTAGCCCCCGCCAAAAGCGGTGCGCCGCCGAAGCTCAGGAAGATATCGTCGAGTTTCAGAATGGGAGGGGCCAAAAATCAGACTCCGGAAAGATCATAGGGCCGGGCGAGCACGATCGCCCGGCCGCTGCGGAGCGAAAAGCAAACCTTGCCTTCCGCGACGTTGGAAATGGTGCGCGACGAGCCGAAAGGCAGATGGAAATCGGCCAGCGGATAACGCGCATTCTCGATGGAAAGCCCGGTCAGCTCGCTGAACCCGAGCACCGAAAACAGACTGCCCTTGGGAAGATCCAGCTCGATCGTCCCGGCAAGCAGCGGCACGGCCTCTTCCTTGCCCGAGGTCAGCAGGACATCGAAGCCCTCTTCCGCCAGGCTGACGGCCGACAGCAGATGCTGAAGCGCATGGTCGGAGCGTTCGCCGCCGAGCGCGCCGGCCAGGATCAGCCGCCGCGCGCCGCGCGCGATCGCTTCCGACACGGCGATTTCGCCGTCGGTGGCCGCCTTTGCTGCGGGATAGGGCTGTTTCGGCACATCGGGAAATGCACCTTCGAGATCATCAGGCGTCGAATCGAAATCGCCGACCCAGAGCTCCGGCGTAATGCCGAGTGCCAGCGCATGCCGCATGCCGCCATCGGCCGCGATGAACCGGCTGTCGCCGACGGCATGGCGCAGGCGCTCCGTCAGGCTGAGTTCGCCGCCAAGGAGGATGGTGAAGGTGGATGGGCTCATGGGCATTGCCCTTAGCGCAAACCGGGGGTCGAGGGGAAGGGGCGCCAGCGATCGGCGTCGTTTGCTTTACAGCGCCGTGCGTCTTCTTTTCACGATTATGCGCTAGAGCATTTCCGTTTTTCTTCGATTCACGAAAATGCTCTATCTCTTTGTTTTGACGCAATTCCGAACGCAAAACCGCTGCACACTTTTGCTGGAATTGCTCTAGCCCGGCGTATCCTTGTCACGCGATAGGAAGACCGCCTCGTAACCGCCGATGAAACGCTCGAAAAGCGCTGCGAAGCGCTCGATATCCTGCTCCGGCCAGTCGGAGACGATCTCGGAGATGATCGCCAGTTTCTGCGCGACGATCTCGGCAAGCAAATTCTGGCCGACCTCGGTCATGACGACGACAATCCGCCGCGCATCGGCCTGCGAAGCCTCACGGCGCAGCACGTTTCGCCCGACCATCTCGGCCACCACCCGGCTTGCCCGTGACGGGTCGATGCGCAGCATTTCCGCGATCATGCCGACCGTGACCTCGCCGGCAGGCTGCGCCCGGCGGACCGCATCGAGCACATCGAGATGCGAAAGCTCGAGACCCGGTGCGGCGCTCTGGATCGCCAGCCGGCCGATCAGCCGTCGTCCGGTCATCAACCGCATACGACCCATGGCCCGACCGATGCGAGGCACGTTTTCCTCATCCGGCTCTACCGGTTGCGTGGGAGTCTTGGTCAGCACGTCGCTCATCACGGAACTATAACAGAGCCGTTTCGGAATTTGAATATGCCAATGTCATTAATGTGCCATTGACAGATATATGCTGTTAGCACATAAAAGAGCGGCAAACCCGGAATGATGCTCCCATGGACATGCAACTCGCGCCTGCGCCGCTCGTGACGGATCCTCGTCGCCGGCTCATCCTCTTCTTCTTCCTGATGACGGCCATGTTCATGGCGACGCTGGATAATCAGATCGTTTCCACGGCGCTGCCGACGATCGTCGGCGAATTCGGCCATCTCGAGCGCTTCGGCTGGATCGGCTCGGCCTATCTCCTGTCGCTGAGCGCCGTCATGCCGGTCTACGGCAAGCTCGGCGATCTCTTCGGCCGCAAATATGTGATGATGACGGCGATCACCATCTTCACCGTCGGCTCGGCGGTCTGCGGCCTTGCAATTTCGATGAACACGCTGATTGCCGCCCGCGTGCTGCAGGGTCTTGGCGGCGGCGGCATCATGGTGTCGATCTTCGCCGTCAACGCCGATCTGTTCGAACCGCGCGAGCGGGCGCGCTATCAAAGCTATTCCAGCCTCGTGCTGATGGCCTCAGGCGCGATCGGGCCCGTGCTCGGCGGCACGATGAGCGATCTCTTCGGCTGGCGGTCGATCTTCCTCGTCAATGTGCCGATCGGCTTCATCGTGCTCACCGGTCTCGCCTTCATGCTGCCGTACCGAAAACCGCATCGCCGCCCTAAGATCGACTATGCCGGTGCGCTCCTGCTCGCACTGACGACGACCAGCATTGTGCTTGCTACCGACAGCAGCGAACTGTTCGGCGCGTTGATCTCACCCCAGAGTATCGGCATCGTCGCCTTCGGCGTTGTCTGCGCCGTCGCCTGGGTATTCACAGAGCGCCGCGCGCCGGAGCCGATCGTTCCCCTGCAGCTCTTCCGCAATTCGACCTTCAGCCTGCTGCTGGTGATCTCGATCATGGGCGGCGCCATCGCCATCGGCATGGTCAATTATCTCGCCCTCTTCCTGCAGACCACCACCGGCCTGTCGCCCTCTGCTGCCGGTCTGCTCTTCATTCTTCTCACCGGCGGCCTCGTCTGCGGATCCCTGACGGCAGGCCGCATCATCTCGAAGACGGGGCGCTACAAGCCCTTCGCCATCGCCAGCCTCACCTGCAGCGCCACCGCCTTTGCGCTGTTGTCGCAGGTCCATGCGGGAACGCCGATCGCCTTCATCGGCGCGATCATGATGCTGCAGGGCATCGGCATCGGCCTTGCCCAGCAGGTTCCCATCATCGGCGTCCAGAATGCAGCACCGGCGCGCGACGTCGGCGCCGCCACCGGCTCGGTGACACTGTCGCGCATGGGCGGCGCGTCGATCGCCATTTCCATCTATGGCGCCATCATCGCCACCGGGCTCGGCAAGGTCGGCGTCTCCATTCCCGGTGTCGCCGATATCGAACAGCTGACGCCGAAGATGATGGCTGCCCTTCCCGAGCCGAGCCGCCAGGCCGTCGCCGATCTCTATGCCGCCGCCTTCTCGCCGCTCTTCATGACTGCCTGCGCCATCGCGCTGATCGGCCTTGTGGCTGCTATCATGCTGAAACCTGTGCAGCTGCCCCGCGCCGGCGAGGCGAAGATGCCGCAAGCGACGACGGCGGAAGCCGCGGAATAACCCGAATCGTACACGCGGAATACTTCATCAAAAGGCGTTCTTTCCGCAAGACAATGATCAGGGGTTGCAATTTTCTCGCACGACTGCCGCCAACGGGCCGGTTACTTCAATCGGTCCGTTCTTTTTCCGCGCCATGGACGAATCTCCGCTTTGTGACGGAACTTTCGCCATAATTTCATCCGAGCGAAGGGAGGCCTCACTGCCCGAGGCTTGCCAAAATGCAACGGCGCCACATTTAAACAGAGTCTCGCTATGCAACCGATGCGTAAATCAGCTACAGCAAGGACTTGTATCGGCCGATTGTGCAGCGCGAGATCAGGGGTGCGCACCCGTTGAATTCTCCTTGCCACGGTCGGTCCGAACCTGCGGTAAACCGGCAATATAGCGACATGATGCGGAGAACCAGACTGGATAGCTTGACGACGTGGAAATCGCCCGCGCTTTCCAGTGATGCCATCTCCGCGCCGCGGCGCTTCGCGCGTCGCCTGATGCTGCTTTCGTCCATCACTATGGGAATGACTGGTTGCCAGCCGCTGATCGAGCAATCCTATCAGCCGACAGTCTCCCCCTCTTCCAATCCGCAGATCGTCGACGAGGTACAGAAGAACGACCCGCGCGCGGCGATGGGCGCCCGTGAGCATCCGCGCATCGTGGCAAGCTATGGCGGCGAATACAAGGACGCCAAGACCGAGCGCCTCGTCGCCCGCATCGCCGGCGCGCTGACGGCGGTGTCGGAAAATCCGAGCCAGTCCTACCGCATCACCATTTTGAATTCTCCTGCCATCAACGCCTTTGCCCTGCCGGGCGGTTATCTCTATGTCACTCGCGGCCTGCTCGCCCTGGCCAACGACGCCTCTGAGGTCGCCGCCGTGCTGTCGCACGAGATGGGCCATGTGACGGCCAATCACGGCATCGAGCGGCAGAAGCGCGAAGAGGCTGAGGTCATCGCCAGCCGCGTCGTCGCCGAGGTGCTCTCCAGCGACATCGCCGGCAAGCAGGCGCTCGCCCGCGGCAAGCTGCGGCTCGCCGCCTTCTCCCGCCAGCAGGAATTGCAGGCCGATGTCATCGGCGTGCGCATGCTCGGCGAAGCCGGCTACGATCCGTATTCCGCCGCCCGCTTCCTCGATTCCATGGCGGCCTATAGCCGCTTCATGTCGGTCGATCCCGAAGCCGACCAGAGCCTCGACTTCCTGTCGAGCCACCCGAACTCCGCCCAACGCATCGAGCTTGCCCGCGCCCATGCCCGCGCCTTCGGCCAGGAAGGCGCGGTCGGCGACAAGGGCCGCGATTATTATCTCGACGGCATAGACGGCCTGCTCTACGGCGACAGCCCGGAAGAAGGCTATGTGCGCGGTCAGACCTTCCTGCACGGCGGCCTGGGCATCCGCTTCGACGTGCCGCCGGATTTCCACATCGACAACAAGGTCGAAGCCGTGATGGCGACCGGCCCGAACGACATCGCCGTCCGCTTCGACGGCGTCGCCGACAATCAGAACCAGAGCCTCACCAACTATATCTCCAGCGGCTGGGTGACCGGCCTCGACCCGTCGACCATTCAGCCGATCACCATCAACGGCATGGAAGCAGCGACCGCGCGCGCCAGCGCCGACCGCTGGGATTTCGATGTCACCGTGATCCGCAACAATGCGCAGATCTTCCGTTTCCTGACCGCCGTGCCGAAAGGCAGCGACGCCCTTGAGCCGACGGCCAATGTCCTGCGTGCGAGTTTCCGGCGCATGACGCCGGCAGAGGCGGCCTCGCTGAAGCCGTTGCGCATCCGCGTCGTCACCGTCCGGCCGGGTGAAAATATCTCGACGCTCGCCGCCCGCATGATGGGCACCGACCGCAAGCTCGATCTCTTCAAACTCATCAACGCCCTGCCCACGGGTGCAGCCGTTTCACCCGGCGATCGCGTCAAAATCATCGCCGAGTAAAAAAAGCCCGGCTGGCGCCGGGCAGTCTGTGCTGCTGGAGGGAATATGTCGCGCAAAACTGTCAGCCGTTTTGCGAGAACGACATGCGTAAAACAACTCCGGAAAAAGTGCGAAGCGGTTTTCCTGGAGTTGTTTTAGATTCAGGCGTAGGCGGCCATATGCGGATCGGCGCTGACGAGCGCACTGCGGAGCTTCTCCATCGCCCGGCTTTCGATCTGCCGCACACGTTCCTTGGAAATGCCGAGATCGGCCCCGAGTTCTTCGAGCGTGGCACCGTCTTCCGCCAGACGCCGGGCGCTGATGATCTTCATCTCGCGTTCGTTGAGATGTTTCAGCGCCGAGGCGAGCCAGACGCGGCGGCGTTCGCCGTCTATCATGTTGGAAACCTGCTCGTCCGGCAGTGGATCGTCGCTGACGAGGAAGTCCATCTTCTCCGCACTCTCGGCATCGCCGGAGACCGAAGGCGCCTGCAGCGAGGCGTCGTTGCCGGAAAGCCTGGCATCCATGGTCTGTACATCGGCGAGGCTGACGCCGAGCGCCGCGGCGATTTCCTGGTGAATGGATTGCAGCGTCAGCTGCGTGTCACCCTTGGCGAGCTTGGCGCGCAGACGACGCAGATTGAAGAATAGTGCCTTCTGCGCCGAGCTCGTGCCGCCGCGCACGATCGACCAGTTGCGCAGGATATAATCCTGGATCGAAGCCCTGATCCACCAGCTGGCATAAGTGGAAAAGCGCACATCGCGTTCCGGCTCGAAGCGGGCGGCGGCCTCCAGAAGGCCGACATACCCCTCCTGCACGAGGTCGCTCATCGGCAGGCCGAAATTGCGGAACTTGCCCGCCATGGAGATGACGAGGCGCATATGAGCCATGGCGATCTGGTTGCGCGCGCCGCGATCGTCATGATCCTTCCAGCGGATGGCCAGATCGTGTTCTTCCTGACGGGCGAGATAAGGGGCGGCCATCGCGATTTTGATCATGCGCCGATCTGCAGACATGTTCTTCATTTCGATCTCCTGAAACAGGCCTCTCGCCCTAAATGAACAATAAAACTCACCCCCCGGAACATCGCTGTCCGGATTGAAAGGGGTTCTGAATGCATAAAAACCTCGCCCCTGGACTTTTCAGAGGGAGGCCCTATTTCACATCATGTGCCGTTAAGACGGCTGGGCTGGACCTGTTTCTTCACGTTGCCGGATGGGCAATATTGAAAAGGCATGATCCGCTCCTCATCGAACATTGACGGAATAGCAACTCGCCCGTCGAGGCAGCGCCCGGCGAGCAGTCCGCAATTACGTGTGTTAAACGCGGCAGTCGGGAAAAAGTTCCAATAAAAAAACCCGGCTTGAAGGCCGGGTTTTTTGGATGGGAAAACAGGATCGCCTTAGGCGGCTTCGTCCTGCGAATCGTCTTCTTCGATCACCTTGCCGCGCTTCGGACCCTTGTTGAGATTGGTCTCGACGAGGCGGACGGCTTCGGTTTCCGACATCTTGTTGACGGCGGCGATTTCGCGCGCCATGCGGTCGAGCGCAGCCTCATAAAGCTGGCGCTCGGAATAGGATTGCTCGGGCTGGTTTTCGGCACGATAGAGATCGCGCACGACTTCAGCGATGGAAATCAGGTCGCCGGAATTGATCTTGGCATCATATTCCTGGGCGCGGCGGGACCACATAGTGCGCTTGACGCGCGCCTTGCCCTGCACCACCTTCAATGCACGCTCGACGAAATCCGTTTCCGAAAGCTTGCGCATACCGATGCTCATCGCCTTCGCGACCGGAACTTTCAGCCGCATCTTGTCCTTTTCGAAATCGATAACGAAAAGTTCGAGCTTCATGCCGGCAACTTCTTGCTCTTCGATGGCGGTGATGGTACCGACGCCGTGAGCGGGGTAGACGATCGATTCACCGGTCTTGAAGCCATGGCGTGCTGTAGAAGGCTTTTTCTGCTGAGTCGTCATTCTATTCAAAAACTCCCTGTTACGCTTCCGGCGGCGGCCGGAGCCGGGTCAGTCAGGCCCGGGTGAGACGGTAGTATCCGTCGGGTGACTTCACTCTGATCCCATCGGGCAAAAGCAAAGAACTTCTCGCGCACGACTTGGGACCCGGCGCTCAAAGCGTTGATATGTCACGGAAACCGCGTACGGATTTGTTTTGCTTTCGTGATGGTTTTGGGCATGCGTCATGCCACAAATGGAACAGTAGACAAAACCTATCATAAAAATATGAGGAAATCAATAATTTGCTTCGCTTGAGTCATGCGGGCAACACATGTCACCCATATGCCTCACGCAGCTTTTAAAACGTTTTGCGCCGCGGCCGCCCGAATTCGGCGACCGAATGTGGGCGCAGTCTCAATCGCCGGAGCCGGGTTTTTCGGAGAAATATTTCTCGAATTTTCCGGTCTCGCCATCCATTTCCTTGGCCTCGGGCAATGGGTCCTTCTTGACCGTGATATTCGGCCAGATGGTGGCATATTCGGTATTGATCTTCAGCCATTTGTCGAGACCCGGCTCGGTATCGGGCTTGATCGCCTCGGCGGGACATTCCGGCTCGCAGACGCCGCAATCGATGCATTCGTCGGGATGGATGACGAGGAAATTCTCGCCCTCATAGAAGCAGTCGACAGGGCAGACTTCCACGCAATCGGTGTATTTGCACTTGATGCAATTGTCGGTCACGACATAGGTCATGAAGAACTCCAGGATTTCCATGCGGATGGGGCCGGCCAACCTGGAACGTCGCGCCTATCCCCGTGCCGGAGGAAAAGCGTGGACAGGCTTGGGAGGCAAGCACGCTTCCGGCAGGTTGTCAGTGACCTATCGGCTTTGGCGCCGGATTTCAAGGATAAACGATCTGCAAAAGCAGCCACAGCAGAGAGAGTTTTCTAATCCTCGTCCGACATCAGCCTGTCGATTGCGCGTCTTTCCTTTTTGGTCGGACGGCCGGAGCCGGTCGCCCGGATCGCCTGCTCGTAGGGCGTGAGACGTTTTGCCTCATCGGGCGGCGGCGAGAGGTCCTCGTAGAGCAGGCGAGCCTCCTCGTACGGCCCGCGTCGCTCGCCGGCGAGGCGCACGACGAGAACCACGTCCCGCCGCTCCAGCGTCAGCTCGACACGGTCGCCCGGCTTGACCATCTGGCTCGGATGATTGCAACGCTCGCCGTTGATGCGCACATGGCCCGATTGGACATGGCTCTGCGCCAACGACCGCGACTTCGCCATGCGCGCGAAGAACAGCCACTTGTCGATGCGCTGGCGCGAACCGCTTGTCGGCTGTGTCTCCCCGCTCATGATTACTTCTTCATCTGCTCCTTGAGAGCCGCGAGCTTGGCGAAAGGTGAATCCGGATCGATCGGCTTCTCCTTGCGGGGTGGCTTCGCCTCGAAGCGCAGCGGCTGCGAACCGCCGCGATTGTTGTTGCGGTCGTTACGATCGTTGCGGTCACCGCGGTCCTTGCGATCGCCACGGTCCTGCCGGTCGCCGCGCGGCTGGTCGCCCCGTGGCTGGTTGTTGCGGTCGCCTCTTGCCTGCTGCGGCCGGGCGCCATCGCGATTGCCGCCGTCCTTGCCGCGATTGTGACGATTATTATCGCGGCCTTCGCCGCCGCGATTGCCCTCGCCGCCTTCACCACCGCCCGGCCGGCGATTGCGGTCGCCGCGTTCCTGGTTCTGACTGCGCTGCTCGCCCTGGCCGCCACGGCGTTCGCCATGCCCGCCGCGCGCCTGGCGCTGATTGTCGTTGCGGCCGCCGAGACGCCAAAGAAGAACCGGCTTCGGTTCCACCGGCTCGCCGGCTTCCCCGGAAGCAGGCACGGCTTCCTCGGGAGCGGACACCGCTTCCCCAGACGTCGACACCACTTCCTCGGAAGCGGATGCAGCCTCCGTCGGAGCCGAGGCTTCGGCCGGAGCGGGGGTTTCGACCGCTTCGGTCACAGCCGTGTCGACAACAGCCGCAACCGCCGCGGCCGCGGATGGCTCGGCAGCAGTCTCTTCCGCCGCCCCGTCGGCGTCGTCGTGATCGGCCTTTTCGGCTGTCTCGTCCGCAGGCGTTTCAGTGGCAGCCGGCACTGAGGCCGCATCCTGCGTCGCAAGATGGGCCGATGCCTCTTCCGCCTTCACCGCATCGGCACGATAGCCGAGACCCTTGAGGATTTCCTCCATGTCCTCGAGCGTCGCACCGAGGATCGACAGCATCGCCGTCGTCGTCGTGAAGCGGCGGCCGTCATAGGCGCCCTCCGGGCGGTTGCTCTGACCGGGCTTCCACTGCAGCAGCGGACGGATGATATCGGCAAGTCGTTCGAGGATGTCGATGCGCACGGCACGCTTGCCGAGGAACCGGAAGCCGGCGAGCTTGTAGAACATTCGCTCGAAGCTCGGATCGGTGACGACGGAGGTGCGGCCGGCAGCCAGCACCGGAATGAGATCGCCGTAGCCCGGTTTGTCCAAACCGTCGTTCTTCAGCGCCCAGAGAAGCGTGATGAGCTCGGCCGGCGCCGGCTTCAGCAGTGCCGGAACGAAAATATGATAAGCGCCGAAGCGCACGCCGTAGCGGCGCATGGAGGCGCGGGCCTCCTGGTCGAGCGACTTCACTTCGTCGGTGACGTCGCGGCGGAACAGCACGCCGAGATTCTCGACGAGCTGGAAGGCCAGCCCCTTGGCGAGACCCTGCAGGTCTTCGGCGCGCGACAGATCGTCGAGCGGCTTCAGCACCGTGCTGATATGATGATTGACGAAGCGCTCGATGCGGGCGGCGACATGATCGCGGGCATTGCCCGTCAACTGCTCGTCGGCGAGCAAGATCACGCGCGGACGCATGATGTGATCACTGCCCGAAAGCCGCGCCACCGGGTCGCCGATCCAACGAATCAACCCGTCCGCCCCGATCGCCAGGTCGCTGTTGCCGGCGGCGTGAATTCGCGCCGCGCGGGCCTCGAATTCGAGCGCGAGCGCTTTCTGCGACGCAGCCTGAACCGCCTTGGCATCCGGTCCGTCCGTTCCCGCCACCGGCGTGAAACGGAATCCGCTCAATTGCCCTACATGATGTCCTTCAACGAAGACATCGCCATTCACACTGATTTCAGCTTCCAGCATCGCATTCTCTCTCAGGCGCTTCATGAGCACAGATGTCCTGCGATCAACAAAGCGTTTCGTCAACCTCTCATGTAACGCATCGGACAATCGATCTTCGATTTCCCGCGTCTTTTCCTGCCAATGTGTCGGATCGGCAAGCCAACCAGGCCGATTCGAAACGTAGGTCCAGGTCCTTATCTGCGCGATTCGCGCCGAAAGCGTGTCAATTTCCCCATCTGTCCGATCGGAGCGATGAACCTGCTCCGCGAGAAACTGCTCGTTCACCGTGCCATAGCGGACGAGATCGGAAAAGAGGGTGGAGATAAGATCGGCATGTTGTGCCGGGGTGATACGCCGATAGTCGGGAAGCGCGCAAGCCTCCCAGAGTTTTTCGACGCGGGCCGGCCTGTCGGCAAGACCGATGATCTCGGGATAGCGCGACAGCTGCTCCAGCGCCTGCTGGTCGACCGCAGGCAGCGCCCGCGTCAGACCCGGTACGCGCGGCCCTGCCTCGAGGCTTGTCCGCAAGGATTGAATCGAGGAGAAGTCCATCTCGGTCGTGCGCCACTGCAAAACCTTGACGTTGTCGAATTCGTGCCCCTCGATGCGCTGCACCAGCTCCTCGTCGAAGGGCGAGACCTGTCCGGTGACGCCGAAGGTCCCGTCGCGCACGTGCCGACCAGCGCGCCCGGCAATCTGGCCGAGTTCGCCCGGATTGAGATTGCGGAACTGGTAACCGTCGAATTTCCGGTCCTGGGCGAAGGCGACGTGATCGACATCGAGGTTGAGGCCCATGCCGATCGCATCGGTCGCCACCAGATATTCGACATCGCCCGCCTGATAAAGCGCCACCTGCGAGTTGCGGGTGCGTGGGCTCAGCGCCCCGAGCACGACCGCCGCGCCGCCGCGCTGCCGGCGGATGAGCTCGGCGATGGCATAGACCTCGTCGGCCGAGAAGGCGACAATGGCCGAGCGCTGCGGCAGCCGGGTGATCTTCTTCTGCCCGGCATAAAACAGATGCGAAAGCCGCGGCCGCTCGACGATCGTGATGCCGGGCAGGAGCTGCTGCAGGATCGGCTGCATCGTCGCCGCGCCGAGCAGCAGCGTTTCCTCGCGGCCGCGAAGATGCAGGATGCGGTCGGTGAAGATATGGCCGCGCTCAAGATCGCCGGCGAGCTGCACCTCGTCGATCGCGACGAAGGCGGCCTTGGTCTCGCGCGGCATCGCCTCGACGGTGCAGACCGAAAAACGCGCATTCGGCGGCGAAATCTTTTCCTCACCGGTGACCAGCGCCACATTCTGCGCCCCGACCTTCTCCACCACCCGCGTATAGACCTCGCGCGCCAGCAGCCTGAGCGGCAGGCCGATCACGCCGGTCCCGTGCGCGACCATGCGCTCGATAGCATAATGGGTCTTGCCGGTATTGGTCGGCCCGAGCACCGCGGTCACACCGCGTCCACTCAGAATCATCGGCTGCGAAGTCAGAATCATCGGTCCATGCAAATGAGGCGGGCACCCCAGAAAAATCTCGGCTTCTCGATGGAAGCCAGAGAACACATGGACAGCTGCCGCCGCAAACGCAAGGGCAGATTTCAAAATGCAGCGACGAATACGACCTTTGCGAGTCTCGCGGAACATTCGAATATGCGATTCGGAACAGCCTGAGAACGAATCAGCGACGAATCGCTGACTCCCGGCGATTCAGCTTTTGTTCACGGCTAAGTATTGATTTTGAATCACTTTTTCCCACTAGATGCTGAATCGCGGGACTCTCTCCTCTTCGCATGTTCGCGGTCGTAATCGGCGATTTCAGCGCGGACTTCAGCAGGCGAAAATCCGCCCGGAAATTAACCTCTCGACCAAAGCCGGAACGAATCGGAGACGAATCGCTGACTCCGCTATTTTCGCCTTTCGTTCACGCCCATATCTGGTGGCGTTATCAGCTCGGTGCGCTAGATGCGGACGGGCGGCTGATCGCTTCGCCTCGCCTTCTCGCAAGCCCATTAATCTTTTGGAAGCCGGATTCAGACGGCGTTAGGACAAGGCGGCAGGATTGGCGCGCCGATCAAATACGGAACGAATCGCTGACGAATCGGCGACATCGCGACTTTCCCTCTTTGTTCACCGCAACATATTGTATTTAAAGACCTTTTTAACCATACTGAAAATTTTGGGGGATGACCGAACTTAAAGCGCGAATCAAATCTCGTCACATTTCCGCCATGTAACCGGGAACAAAAATCGCCAATGCGTGTTTCCAGTCCATCCAAATTGCGGATGAAATGAAGGAAACACACCATGCTTGGCACCATACTACTTGTTATCCTCATTCTGCTCTTGATCGGAGCCCTGCCGAATTGGGGTTATAGCCGTGGCTGGGGCTATGGACCTTCCGGCGGTTTGGGGCTAGTTCTCGTAATTATCATTATCCTTGTACTAATGGGCCGCATCTAAAGGCCAATAACCTGGGGAGTTACGACATGATGAAGAAGATCGTTCTTATTGGTGCCCTCGTCGGCGCCCTGGCATCCTGCACAGCGACCGAACAAGGTACGGCCATCGGCGCCGGCACCGGTGCGGTCATCGGCGGTGTCGTCACCAACAGCTGGGGTGGTGCCGCCGTCGGCGCCGTTGCCGGCGGTTTGACCGGCGCTCTCATCGGCCATTCGGTCGAACGCCGCGGCTACTGCGTCTATCGCGACCGCTACGGCCGCCGCTACGAGGCGCGTTGCCGCTACTGATCGGCAGAAGCATATCGGACTCCCAACGGGCGCTTCTGCGCCCGTTTTTATTTGCCGGCGGCATCCGTCAACAAGACGTTGACAATTGGTCGTGAAAGTCAAATCTACCGCCGCCAAACGGCAGGCACATATTCCTCTCGTCAGCGCAACGGGCAGGCGGAGCCGCCCGGCGCACCTGAAAGGAAACGCTTCCATGACCCAGATTTCCTGAATTCCCTCGTCACCGTTCTCATCGCGTCGGCTTGCCTGACGACTGCGATATTAGCCCTCGGCAGCGAAGATCGCTCGATGCGGAAAGTACCGGCCAGGATTCGGACGAACACCGACCACCGCTCTTGATCCAGCAAATGAAATGAGGCGCGTCCTGCAGACGCGCCTCGCTTTTAAACTGCGTGTAATCCGTAGTGTGGCTTAGGCGAAGAACTGCCCGCCATTGGCCGTCAGCGTCGAACCGGTGATGAAGCCGGCATCGTCGGAGGCGAGGAAGGTGACGCAACGCGCGATCTCTTCCGGCTCGCCGAGACGGCCGACGGGAATCTGCGGAATGATGCGTTCGTTCAGCACCTTCTCCGGCACGGCCAGCACCATTTCCGTTCCGATATAACCGGGGCAGATCGCGTTGACGGTGATATTCTTGGCCGCCCCTTCCTGGGCCAGCGCCTTGGTGAAGCCGAGATCGCCCGCCTTGGCGGCCGAATAGTTCACCTGACCCATCTGACCTTTCTGGCCGTTGATCGACGAAATATTGACGATGCGGCCGAAGCTGCGGTCGCGCATGCCGGTCCAGACCTGATGCGTCATGTTGAACAGGCCGGTGAGGTTGGTATTGATCACGTCGTGCCACTGCTGCGGCGTCATTTTATGGAACATCGCATCACGGGTGATGCCGGCATTGTTGACGAGGATTTCGACCGGGCCGATCTCGCTTTCGATCCTGGCGATCCCCTCGCCGCAGGCGGCGTAGTCCGAAACGTCCCATTTGAACACCGGAACCCCTGTGGCCTCGTGAAAGGCCCTGGCCTTCTCGTCGTTGCCGGCATAGCTGGCGGCAACCCTATATCCGGCATTTTTCAGCGCTACGGAAATCGCCGCGCCGATGCCGCGTGTCCCCCCGGTGACCAGAGCCACTCTGCTCATGTTCCACTCCCCTGTTGTTTTTTGCCCACCTCTTGGTGGGCTTTTCAATCAATGACGGATCGTACTGCTCAAAGCGCCTCGAAGCACATGGCGACACCCATGCCGCCGCCGATGCAAAGCGTGGCCAGGCCCTTCTTGGCGCCGCGGCGCTTCATTTCGAACAGCAGCGTATTGAGAACGCGGGCGCCGGAGGCGCCGATCGGATGGCCGATCGCAATCGCTCCGCCGTTGACGTTGACGATCGATGGATCCCAGCCGAGATCCTTGGTGACGGCGCAGGCCTGCGCCGCAAACGCCTCATTGGCCTCGACAAGATCGAGATCGCCGACCGACCAGCCGGCCTTTTCCAGCGCCTTGCGCGAAGCCGGGATCGGGCCGGTGCCCATGATGGAAGGATCGACGCCGGCCGTCGCCCAGGAAACGATGCGGGCGAGCGGCTGGATGCCGCGCCTGACGGCTTCGGCTTCGCTCATCAGCACCGCTGCGGCCGCGCCGTCATTGAGGCCGGAGGCGTTCGCGGCCGTGACCGTGCCCTCCTTGTCGAAGGCCGGGCGCAGCTTGCCCATCGCCTCCAGCGTGGCGCCATGGCGGATATATTCGTCGGCATCGACGGTCACGTCGCCCTTGCGCGTCTGGATGAGGTAGGGAATGATCTCGTCGGCAAAACGGCCGGCCTTCTGCGCGGCTTCAGCCTTGTTCTGAGAGGCGACGGCGAACTGATCCTGATCCTCGCGCGAAAGCTGCCACTGCCGCGCAATATTCTCGGCGGTGACCCCCATATGATAGCCATGGAAGGCATCGGTCAGGCCGTCCTTGATCATCGTGTCGACCATCTTCATGTCGCCCATCTTGACGCCGCCGCGCAAATGCGCGGCATGCGGCGCCATCGACATGGATTCCTGACCGCCGGCAACGATGATCCGGGCGTCGCCGGTGGCGATCTGCTGCATGCCGAGTGCGACGGCGCGCAGGCCGGAGCCGCAGAGCTGGTTGACGCCCCAGGCCGTCGCCTCCTTCGGAATGCCGGCCTTGATCGCCGCCTGGCGGGCCGGGTTCTGGCCCTCGCCAGCGGCAAGCACCTGACCAAGGATCACCTCATCCACCTCGCCGGCATCGACGCCGGCGCGCTGGAGCGCTCCCTTGATGACGGCCGCGCCGAGCTCATGCGCGGGGACCGTTGCAAAAGCGCCGTTGAACGAGCCCACTGCTGTTCGACCTGCGCTGGCGATGACGACGGATGAATTGCTCATGGGGACGCTCCTCCTCGTTTTTCGTCTCACTTACATAAGTGGAAACTGGCAAAGCTTGGGGCACAAGTCAAACGCGAAGACCGGCTGCCGTCGTTTTTCAGCATCGTCCGCCAAAGCCGATTCATCTGCTCTGTGAAAGGTTTGCCGCATCGCACAAAGAGATTGTCACCGGCCTTCTTTTGCGTTTACAGTCTGAAGTGGAGGAATATCCATAATTCAGACGGGGGTCCAGGAGACTGATATGGCGAAGCATGAGGGTCAGATCGTTATCAAGAAATACGCCAATCGCCGGTTGTACAATACGGGCACCAGCACCTATGTCACGCTGGAAGACCTGGCGGAGATGGTGAAGAGGGGCGAAGATTTTACCGTCCAGGATGCAAAAAGCGGAGATGACATCACCCATTCGGTGCTGACCCAGATTATTTTCGAACAGGAATCGAAGACCGGCAACACCCTGCTCCCGATCTCCTTCCTGCGCCAGCTCATCACCTATTACGGCGATCAGATGCAGATGGTGGTGCCGAGCTTTCTCGAACATTCGATGCGCGCCTTCACCGAACAGCAGTCCCAGATGCGTGAGCAGGTGAACCGCGCCTTCGGCGAGACGCCGCTCGGCAAGAACCTGCAACTGCCGATGCAGATGGTCGAGGACCAGGTTCGCCGCAATACCGAGCTGTTTCAGCAGGCGATGCAGATGTTCTCGCCCTTCATGACGCCGCCTGCCAAGGAAAGCCGCAAGGCCGAGGCCAAGGATATCGATGAGCTGAAGGAACAGCTCCGCGCCCTTCAGAACAAACTCGACAACCTATAATCCGATCGAGACATCCCGCCCGGCGCTCCGGATCGAGACGGCAAAACCACCGATCACATCGATCAGAGCGATCGTCAGCAATATGAAGAATACCTGCGTCGCAGCGTCCCGGACGAGCAGAAACTCGACCAGGAAGGCGATGAACACCAGCATCGACAAGATATGGTTGATGAGGTTGCCGGGGCCGGTTCTGGTCGCCTTCAGGATTTCGAAGAACAGCACGACAAGGGCGACGACGATGAAGAGATCGCCGAGCGCCATGCTCCAGATCGCACCCGAGATCATCGACAGTACGATGACGTCGTGCTGCAGCGCCGGAATGCCGCCATCGCCCATCAATCCCAGCATCGCCAGATTGTAAAGAATAAATGGGATAATCATCAGGGGCATGGCGGCTATCATCGGCAATCTCCCAGCATCATGATTTCTGAAAAATCGCATTCGATTTTCGGAAATCATGACGCGTAAATTCAAAGGGCTACAGCATCAATTGCACGTCTGAAAAGACGCGCGGCGCTGGAGCGCGCAGGAAGAATACTGCCGCAAACCGCTGCCAGACCGCAAGTCATTGCAAATATTATATCGTCGAATAGAAAAGGCCGGCGTGACGCCGGCCTTGAAACTTTCGATCGGGCAAGCCGGATCGGGAAATTATGCGCTTTCCTTCGGCGTCAGAACCTGGCGGCCGCGATACATACCGGTCTTCAGGTCGATATGGTGCGGACGGCGCAGTTCGCCGGAGTTCTTGTCTTCGACGTAGGTCGGAGCCTTCAGTGCATCTGCCGAACGGCGCATACCGCGCTTGGACGGGCTTGTTTTTCTCTTCGGTACAGCCATTTCTCTTACTCCACTTGCGGGCAAAACATTCCCACGGCCAGACTGGCGGCCGAAACGGACATGTCGCGATTTCGGAATTTGGCGCGCTTATACATGCAAGGGGTGGGCTTGACCAGTCCCCATGCATATTTTTTGCGACGCCGATGATTCCTGGCTCAAACTTCGTCTTCCGCCACGATCCAACGCTCGGCCCGTGCCGCCTCTTCCCATTTCCGCCAGGCCGGATGCGCCTTCATGGTCTCCATATAGGTCAGCGTTTCGTCCCGGTTGACGAGGTCATAGATGTCGAACCGGTTGACGACAGGCGCAAACATCGCATCTGCGCCGCTGAATGCGCCAAAGAGAAACGGCCCGCCGGATTGCTGCAGCAGGTCTCGCCAGACCGTCTCGATGCGGTTGACATCGGCGTCGACACCATCCGGCAAGACGATCCTGGCCTTGGGCCGGCGGATATTCATCGGGCAGGCGGCGCGCAGCGCCCGAAACCCCGAGAGCATTTCCATCGAAACCGAACGAGCGATCGCTCGTGCGGCCCGATCGCTCGGCAGAAGGCCGGCTTCCGGGTGAAGCTCGGCGACATATTCGATGATCGCCAGCGATTCCCAGATCTTCAATGCGCCGTGCTGCAGGATCGGCACATTGCCGCTTGGCGATACGGCCTTGATGTTGGGATTGCCGCCCGGATAGTCGAAGGGGATCAGGACTTCCTCGAAATCGATCCCGACGCCCGTCAGCGCCATCCAGGGCCGGAACGACCAGGAGGAATAGTTCTTATTGGCAATGTAGAGCGTCGGTCTATCCATGGGCTCCTCCCGTTCGGGCGTCGAAATCGAAGATCAACAGTTCGTGGAAATGGTTCATATCCTCGAACACGCAGAATGCCGGTGGCGTCAGTTCGAAAACCGGGGCCTTGCGGCGGATATGGTCGGCCACGTCGTCGAGCATCGCCTGCCAGCGCGGCAAGGCTTCGTCCTCCAGCCGTTCGATCGCATAGGCCAAGGTCATGTGGAACTTATAGTCCTCATGGTTCGGCTGGCGATAGCCGAGAAGGTCGGCAAACGCGTTGCGCCAGGCGCGCATAACCCCGCGGTCATTCTCCGTCGCCCCGTCGACGAGGAGGCCCGATGGCCGAGCTTCGACAATGGCGACCTTGAAGGGATCGAACATCGTAAAACCTTCAAGCCTGGCAGCCATCAACTCGGTCATGTCATCGATCGGCGTCTCGAGCGGGAGATCGCCCGGCCAGTAATCCTGCCGGCGCCGGGTCTCGATGATACCTTCGAAAAGCGTCATGTGAAGGCTTGATATCGGCGTGAACAGGAACTGCGAAGCCTCCGGCATTGCCAGATATTTCTCCCGCGCCTCGATCAGCACCGCCTGCGACGGCGAACCCTTTTCGGCATGGCAGACGATGGTGTTGCCGGCTTCCGGCAGAAAGCCGCCGACCTTACGATAACGGCTGCCGAGATGGGCGGGCGGGTTCGGATTGTGCGTCTTCGAATAAAGGAGAAGCTCGGGAGAAAACGTCGTGACGGTCATGGGGCGACTCGAGGGCTCTGATTAGACTCCATTCGCCCATATGGCAGAACCAAGAATGTCAGATGACGGCGGATGCCCCCATTCGAAAATCTGGAGCGCCGTTCCTAACGACACGTTCTGATATCACTCATAGATGCACTTGATGTAGTCGCCGGAACCCTGTGCCCGCCGCTCGATCACACCCGCGAGCCGGCGAAGGCCTCGTCCCGGCTTGCCGGCATTGCGATCGATCGGGTTCGGCAGCGAGACCGCAAGCAGCGACGCCTGGCGCCGCGTCAGCTTCGAGGCTGGCACCTTGAAATGATGCTGGGCCGCCGCCTCGATGCCATAGATGCCGGGACCCCATTCGGCGATATTGAGGTAGATTTCCATCAGCCGCCGTTTCGACAGGACGAAATCCGTGGAGACGGCCAGAGGAAGCTCCATCGCCTTGCGCACAAAGGAGCGGCTGTTCCAGAGAAAGAGGTTCTTCGCCGTCTGCATCGGGATGGTGCTGCCGCCGCGCGTCGCCTGGCCTTTCAGCGTATCCTCGACCAGCATGCGCATCTCGGCCCAGTCGACGCCGCCATGGAAACAATATTGCCCATCCTCGGACATCATCACCGATTGCACCAGAACCGGGGCGATCTCATCAAGCGACACCCATCTGCGGTCATAGCCGCGCAACAGCACGAGATCGCGCAGCATCAGCGTCGAGACCGGATGAATGAAGGGCAACAGGTAGAAGAAGATCAGCGCATAGGGAAGGACCAGCAGGGTCAGCACGGCAAGGACAATGCGTTTCAACACACGCCGGTCTCCAAACCATCGCCGCTCGGCCGGCGCGTCGACGCTGTCCTCTATCTCTGGCGCTATATCCAATGTCCCCAGCCCGATTTCGCTCCTATCGTTCTCATAACCCCTGTGCGGCGCTTATGCCAGAGTACATGGGAAATCTTGCGGCAGCCATCGACAATTCCGTTGCAAGCCCCCATTGCGCCATGCCAAACAGCGCCCATGGATGCGAACCGGGTCACTTTCGAAACCAGGCTGAAGCACAACGCCCGCGAGATCGAGGCGCTGCTCGACGCATTGCTTTTACCGAACAGCCTCTCCGACGAAATCGCCAGGCCCGAGACCTTGCGCAGCGCCATGCACTACGCCGTGCTGAATGGCGGCAAGCGGCTGCGCCCGTTTCTGGTCGTCGAAAGCGCCGCCCTTCTCGGCGGTGACGCCGAGGCGGCCCTTCGTGTCGGCGCAGCCCTCGAATGCGTCCACTGCTATTCGCTCGTGCATGACGATCTGCCGGCCATGGACGATGATGATCTGCGCCGCGGCAAACCGACGGTCCACATAAAATTCGACGAAGCCACCGCGATCCTAGCAGGCGACAGCCTGCTGACCTACGCCTTCGACATCATCGCCGCGCCGGAAACGGCCCTTCCCGATACGAGCAAGGCAGCGCTGGTGCTGGCCCTTGCCCGCGCCGCCGGTCTCGGCGGCATGGCCGGCGGCCAGGCGCTCGATCTCGCGGCGGAAAGACAGGCCCCTGACGAGGCCGGCATCATCCGCCTGCAGGCGATGAAAACAGGCGCGCTGATCCGCTTCGCCTGCGAAGCCGGCGCCCTCATCTCGGCAAGTCCGCCGGAAGATCGCCGCCGCCTGCGCGCTTTCGGCGAAAAAATCGGCCTTGCCTTCCAGCTCGCCGACGACATCCTCGACCTGACCTCTGATGCTGCGACCATGGGCAAGGCGACCGGCAAGGATGCGGCCCGCGGCAAAGGAACGCTCGTCGCCCTGCACGGCATGGAATGGGCCGAGACCGAGCTCCGCCGGCATGTCGCCGATGCCGAGACGCTGCTTGCCCCCTACGGCGCCCGCGCCTCGACCCTCATCGCCGCGGCGCAGTTCATCGCCGACCGGAAGAGCTGACGGACCCGGACTCAGAAAAATGGGCAGCTCAGGCTGCCAATATCGCCTTGAGAGCGGCAACCAGACCGGCGCATTCCTCGTCGGTGCCGATACTGATGCGCAGGAAATCTGCAATACGCGGCTTGGCAAAAAGCCGGACGAGGATGTCCCGCTCGCGCAGAGCGGCGAGAAGCGCGGCACCCGACCGGCTTTCGTGCCTGGCAAAAATGAAATTCGCCTGGGACGGCAGAACCTCGAAATCCAGCGCTTCGAGTTCCGTAACGAGATGGTCCCGGCTGGCAATGAGCTTCTTCCGGCATGTCTCGAACCATGCTTCGTCCTGGATCGCGGCGGTCGCGGCGACCTGCGCCAGGCGATCGAGCGGATAGGAGTTGAAGCTGTCCTTGACACGCACCAACGCCTCGATCAGTTCCCGCTGCCCCAGCGCGAAACCGACGCGCAGGCCCGCAAACGAGCGGGATTTCGACAAAGTCTGGATGACAAGCAGGTTGGGATATCGGGAAATCAGCGGGATGGCGCTTTCACCGCCGAAGTCGACATAGGCTTCGTCTATCACGACGACCGCATCCGGATGGGTGGCGACAAGCGCCTCGATGTCAGCGAGCGGCAGGCCGATGCCGGTCGGCGCATTCGGATTGGGAATGATGATCGCGCCGCATGGCCTGTCATAATCCGCGAGCCGGATCTGGAACCTGTCATCGACCGGTATCTCGATCGCTTCAATACCGTATAGCAGGCTATAGGTCGGATAGAAGCTGTAGGTCACGTCGGGATAGAGCAGCGGCAGATCGTGTTTCAGCAGCGCCTGAAACACATGCGCTAGAACCTCGTCGGAACCATTGCCCACGAAGACTTCGTCCGCCGTTAGAGCGTGACGCGCCGCGATCGTCTCGCGCAATTCCGTGGCTGAAGGATCGGGATAGAGCCGCAGACGATCGTCCGTCGCTTGCCCGATCGCCTCAAGCGCCCGGGGAGACGGCCCATAGGGATTTTCGTTGGTGTTGAGTTTCACCAGGCCGGGAATGCGGGGCTGCTCCCCCGCGACATAGGGCTGAAGCTTGCTGACGATATCAGACCAGTATCGGCTCATCGAATTCGCTGCCGTTCATTCCGCCGCGGTGCGCTGACCGAAGCGCTTCTCGATATAGTCGACGACAAGCGCCTCAAAATCTGCCGCGATATTGGGGCCGCGCAGTGTCAGCGCCTTCCGGCCGTCGATAAAGACGGGAGCCGCCGGCGTCTCGCCGGTGCCGGGGAGCGAAATGCCGATATCGGCATGTTTGCTTTCTCCCGGCCCGTTGACGATGCAGCCCATGACGGCGACGTTCAGCGCTTCGACGCCGGGATATTTCTCCCGCCAGACCGGCATGTTCTTGCGGATGTCGTTCTGGATGTTCTGGGCAAGCTCCTGGAACACCGTCGAGGTCGTGCGCCCGCAGCCGGGACAAGCGGCAACGACAGGTATGAACTGGCGGAAGCCCATGACCTGCAGGATTTCCTGCGCCACCTGGACTTCGCGCGTGCGGTCGCCGTTCGGCTCGGGCGTCAGCGACACGCGGATCGTATCGCCGATGCCGTGCTGCAGCACGAAGCCCATCGCCGCCGACGAGGCGACGATGCCCTTGGTGCCCATGCCGGCCTCGGTCAGACCGAGATGCAAAGCATGATTGGAGCGTTCGGCAAGCATCGAATTGACGGCGATCAGGTCCTGCACCTGGCTGACCTTGGCCGACAGGATGATGCGGTTGCGCGGCAGGCCGATTTCTTCGGCAAGGGCTGCCGAGAGCAGCGCCGACTGCACGATCGCCTCGCGCGTCACCTGCCGGGCCGAAAGCGGCGAGCCGGCTGCGGCGTTCTGATCCATCAGCGCCGTCAGCAGATCCTGATCGAGCGAGCCCCAGTTGACGCCGATGCGCACCGGCTTGTCGTAGCGGATCGCCATCTCGATGATCTCGGCGAACTGCTTGTCCTTCTTGTCCTTGAAGCCGACATTGCCGGGGTTGATGCGGTATTTCGCCAGCGCGGCGGCACAATCGGGATGATCGGCAAGCAGCTTGTGGCCGATATAATGAAAGTCGCCGATCAGCGGCACGTCCATGCCGAGCCGCAGCAACCGCTCGCGGATCTTCGGCACGGCGGCGGCACTCTCGTCGCGGTCGACGGTGATGCGCACCAGTTCCGAGCCCGCCCGGTGGAGGGCGGCGACCTGGGCGACGGTCGAATCGATATCGGCCGTATCGGTGTTCGTCATGGACTGCACGACGACCGGCGCCCCGCCACCGACAATGACGCCGCCGACATCGACGGCAACGGAAGCGCGGCGCGGTTTCGGATCAAAATCGGCGGCTGAAGACATGAAGCGCTTTTTCACCCCTAAAAACAGTGCCTTTCAGGTGGATCATGACCGCTTTCTTGTCAACCGCCCCCGATATCACTTTTGTTGGGAGGCGGCTCAGTGGCCGCCTCCGGAGACCCCATCGGCATAGTGGGCGAGCTTGGAGAACAGGAGAACGACCAGCAGCAGCACCGGCAGCGCCATGAAAACCACCGCAAAACCAATATGCTCGGCGACGAAGCCGATGAGGGACGGCGCAACCAGCATGCCCGAATAACCCATGGTCGTGACCACGGAGATGCCGATGCCGGGCTTGAGGCCGGGAATGTTGCCCGCCGCCGAGAAGGCGATCGGCACCATGTTGGAAATGCCGATACCGCAAAAGGCAAAGCCCAGAATGGCAAGCTCGGCATTGGGCGCCAGGCCGGCAAGCAGCATGCCGACGATGGCAAACAGCGTGCAGATCCGCAGCGTTTTGACGCCGCCGAGACGATCGCGCACCACGTCGCCGGCAAAGCGCATGATCGCCATGGTCGCCGAAAAAGCTGCGAAACCAAGACCGGAAAGCGCCACGGATGCACCCATTTCCTGCCTGAGATAGAGCGCGCCCCAGTCCAGAACCGCACCTTCCGGCACCATGGAGAACAAGGCCATCAATCCGAGCAGCCACGGCAGCGGCACCATCGGCAGTCTTGTCTTTTCCTTCTTGGCATCGGGATGCGGCGGATCGGCAAGGATCATCGGCCATGCCAGAGCGAGGAAGATTGCCGCCAGCACCGTTGCCAGTTGCGCATGGCCGAGAATGCCGAGCTTGGAAATCACGATGCCGCCGAGGCCGGAGCCGATCAGCCCGCCAAGGCTCCAGAAAGCGTGGCAGGACGACATGATGGCGCGGCGCATGGATTTCTCGACCGACACCGCATTGGCATTCATCGCCACATCCATCGCGCCGATGAAGCCGCCGAACAGGAACAGCGCGATTGCCCCGGTGATCACATTTGGCGCGAGCGTCAAGGCCAGCAGCAGCGGCAACACGCAGGCAGCCAGGACCTGAACGACGATACGCGAGCCGTGTTTGGCGATCTGCGCCCCGGCGATCGGCATCATGACCAGCGAGCCGACGCCGAAGATGAGGATCATCAGCCCGAGCTCGAACTTGCTCAGCGCCAGCCGCTCGGCAAAATCCGGGATCTTCGGCGCCCAGCAGCCGACGACGAAGCCGTTCATGAGAAAAAGCAGGGAAACAGCCGCCCTGCTTCTGGTAACGAAGCCGCTCCGAGCTCCCGCCGGCGCACTCACATGACTGTCCATTTTCGGTCTTTCCTCATTGCCGGGCTTGCAAGCGCCCGATTTCCCTAAACTCTGTGGCCGCAGCCTCAGTTCGTTTCCTCGGCGATCACCGTTCTGCATCCGCGCTCGCGGTAGCGGCCGAGTACGGCCGGATCGGCATCGTGCTCGACGACCAGGCATTCGCAATGCGCAACCGGCAGGATACTATGCGGCGCGGCCGTACCGAATTTCTCCGAGGTGACCGCCACCAGCACTTTTCTGCTCCTGGATGCCGCGAACCGCTTGAACTCCGCATCCTCGAAACCGAACGCGGTGATACCGGCCTCGAGATCGACGCCGCAGGCGCCGAGAATGCAGAGATCGGGCGAAATCTGCTCCATGTCCCGGAGAGCCTTGGCGCCGAGCGCCCCGCCCGTCTGCCGGTCCACCATTCCACCGATCAGGATGACGTTGACGGCAGGCTTGTCGATCAGTGCGGCGGCGATCGCCGGCGCATTGGTCGCGGCCGTCAGCTCGAGTTCGGCCGGCAGTGCGTTGGCGATCGCCAGATTGGTGCTGCCGGCATCGAAGAACACACACGAACCGGCGGCAATCTGCGTTGCCGCGGCGCGCGCCAGAGCCTGTTTCCGGCCAGCGGCAAAACCGATGCGTTGCGTCAGGCTTCCATGCGCCGGCGAAACCGGCAAAGCGCCGCCATAGACCCGCTCGCAGAGCCCTGCCGCCGCCATTTCGCGCAGGTCGCGCCGCACCGTATCCTCGGAGACACCGAATTCCAGCGCAAGTTCCGCCGCCAGCACGCGGCCATTCAGCCGCAACCTTTCGGAAATCACCCCCTGGCGCTCTCGCAATAAAAAATCCTGCATGTTTCTACCGGCTCAATATTTCAAACATGAGAAACGTGCATAAACGCTGAAGACCGTGCAGGCAATCTGCACGATCACACGTTTTCTGACGTTATGAAACAAAGCTCCACTACCGGAGCGAAATATGGCCTATTGACCGGCCCACGGGCCGGGATTACCGATCGCATATTCTCGATTCCCGCCGGCATATCCGCCATCTGGTGCATTTCCGTGAAAAACTCCGTCAGCCTGGGCATTCTGCTCACGAGCGTCGCCTATATGGCGTTCACCTTCCATGACGCGATCATCAAGATCCTGACATCAACCATCCCGGTCTGGCAGATCCTGTTTTTCCGCAGTCTCACCATCCTCGTCGGTTGTCTCGCCTATGGCCGCGGCAAGCTCGTCCATCAAACGATGACATCGCCGATCATCAAGCCGATGATCGTCCGCAGCATCCTTCTTCTCTCTGCCTGGCTTTCCTATTATTCCGCCGCAAGCCGCCTGCAGCTGGCTGAAGTAACGACGCTTTATTACGCCGCACCCATCGTCGGCACCCTGCTTGCATGGCTTATCCTGAAGGAGGAGGTCACGCCGGCGCGCTGGCTTGCCGTCGGCGTCGGCTTCGTCGGCGTGCTGATCGCCTGCAACCCGATCGGCCTTGCCATCTCCTGGCCGGTCTATCTGGCGCTGCAGGCAGCCGTCCTCTGGGCCTCCGCCATGGTGTTGCTGCGCAAGACCTCGCTGCACGAGAAGACCATCGTCCAGCTTGCCGTCTCCAACCTCTTTTTCCTTGTTATGACAGGCGTTGCCGTTCTCTATACGTGGCGGACGCCTGACATGACGCAGCTGGCGCTGCTCGTCGCCACCGGCGTTGTTGCCGGCGCGGCGCAGTTCGCCCTCTTCGAAGGCATGCGCCGGGCGCCCGTCTCCGTGCTTGCGCCATTCGAATACACGTCTCTCGTCTGGGCCTTCCTCCTCGGCTATCTGATCTGGGCCGATATCCCCACGCATAATGTCATCGCCGGCGCATGCATGATCCTCGGGGCCGGGTTGATCATCATCGTCAGCGAAAGGCTGCGCCGTCGCATCGCTGTCTGATGCGAATTTTCCAAGGGATTCCCGGCTCAACCGGCCGCTTGAGAAAAATATTTGCAGTTGCTGCTTTTATTCGCAGTTTTTTACGCTTCCTGCGCCCTAATTTTCTGCGAACTATCCCTCATCCGATGACAACCTCCCAAGGATGGATATAACAATGAACTGGCTGAAAACCGTCGCTGCTGCCGCCCTCATTCAGGCTGCGGCCCTCTTGCCCGCCCATGCCGGCGAAAACCTCGCCGCCATTAAATCGGCCGGCGTCTTCAAGATCGGCACCGAGGGCACCTATGCGCCCTTCACCTATCATGACGAAAGCGGCAAGCTCGTCGGCTTCGATGTCGAGATCGGCGAAGCCATCGCCGCCAAGCTCGGCGTCAAGGCCGAATTCGTCGAAGGCAAGTGGGACGGCCTGATCGCCGGCCTCGACGCCAAGCGCTACGACACCGTCATCAATCAGGTCGGCATCACCGAAGCCCGCAAGCAGAAATACGATTTCTCCGAGCCCTATATCGCATCCAAGGCCGTGCTGATCGCCCGCGACGGCGACGACAGCATCAAGTCCTTCGCCGACCTCAAGGGCAAAAAATCCGCCCAGTCGCTGACCAGCAACTTCGGCAAGCTCGCCACCGAAGCCGGCGCCGAACTCGTCGGCACCGATGGTTTCGACCAGTCGATCCAGCTGGTGCTGACCAAGCGCGCCGATGCCACGATCAACGACAGCCTCTCCTTCCTCGACTTCAAGAAGCACAAGCCGGACGCGCCGGTGAAGATCGTCGCCGAGCAGGAAAATGCCGACTATTCCGGCGTCATCATCCGCAAGAACGAGCCGGAGCTGCTTGTCGAAATCAACAAGGCGCTTGCCGACATCAAGGCCGACGGCACTTATAAGAAGATTGCCGACAAGTATTTCGGCCAGGACGTTTCCAAGTAAGCTTCGTTCAGGAAAAGTCCCCTCCCCAACCCCTCTCCACAAGGGGGAGGGGCTTCGATGCCGCACTGTTCTCATCTCAAAACAGCCTCTCAGCCAACAGGACGGTCGCTATTTGGTGCGCCGGGGCCTCCGCTAAGCCCCTCCCCCTTGTGGGGAGGGGTTGGGGAGGGGTATGCCACTTCAACGTACCAACCGACGAGAGGGAACTCCCTTGGCGCACTGGCTCCAACTGATGGTGGAATCACTCCCCTCGCTCCTTTGGGCTGGGTTGATCTTCACCATTCCGCTGACCCTGCTATCCTTCGTCTTCGGCCTCGCCCTCGGGCTCGCCACCGCGATCGCCCGGCTGTTCGGGCCGATGCCGCTTTCCGCCGTCGCCCGCTTCTATGTCTGGGTCATTCGCGGCACGCCGCTGCTCGTCCAGCTCTTCGTCATCTTCTACGGCCTGCCGAGCCTCGGTATTCTGCTCGATGCCTTTCCCGCCGCCCTGATCGGCTTTACCCTGAATATCGGCGCCTACAGCTCCGAGATCATCCGCGCCGTCATTTCCTCGGTGCCGAAGGGCCAGTGGGAGGCCGCCTATTCGATCGGCATGAGCTGGCGCCAGGCGATGAGCCGCACCATCCTGCCGCAGGCCGCCCGCGTCGCCGTGCCGCCGCTGTCGAACACCTTCATCTCGCTGGTCAAGGACACCTCGCTTGCCGCCGCCATCACCGTGCCGGAACTCTTCCAGGCGGCGCAGCGCATCGTCGCCACCACCTATGAGCCGCTGATCCTCTATATCGAGGCGGCGCTGATCTATCTCGTCCTGAGCTCCGTCCTCTCGCAGCTGCAGGTGCGGTTGGAGCGCCGCTTCGCGCGTTACGGCGGCATGCTGGAGGCAAATGCATGATCGAGCTTTCCAACATCGAAAAGCGCTTCGGCGATGCGGTTATCCTGAAAGATATCAGAATCCGCATCCCTGAAGGCAGCGTCACCGCGCTAGTCGGGCCGTCCGGCGGCGGGAAGAGCACGCTGCTACGCTGCATCAACCTGCTCGAAATCCCGACCGCCGGTTCCATCCGCCTCGGAGAGGAAACGCTGGCCTTTGCGCCGGGCAAACGAACGAGCTGGTCGGCGATCCAGAAGATCCGCCGCCAGACCGGCATGGTCTTCCAGAACTTCCAGCTTTTCCCGCATCAGACCGCGATCGAGAATGTCATGGAAGGCCTGGTCACGGTGTTGAGATGGCCGCGAGAAAAGGCCCGCGAGCGCGCCATGGAGCTGCTGGCCAAGGTCGGCATGACCGAAAAGGCGAACGCCTGGCCCTCAACGCTTTCAGGCGGCCAGCAGCAGCGTGTGGCGATTGCCCGGGCGCTGGCGCCGTCGCCGCGCGTGCTTCTTTGCGACGAGCCGACCTCGGCGCTTGATCCGGAGCTTTCGGCCGAGGTGGTCGATGTGCTCGGCCGTTTGGCCGGAGAAGGCACGACGATGGTGATGGCGACCCATGATCTCAGGCTTGCCTCGAAAATCGCCAATGACGTCGTCTTCCTGGAAGCCGGAAGCGTGGTGGAAACGGGCAGCGCCAAGGCGATCTTCAATACGCCCCAGCGCGAACGCACCAAGCGCTTCATCTCGACGATCAACGCCGCCCATACCTACGATATCTGAGACAATGCCGGGATGCGAACATCCCGGCATTGCTGGAACTGCAATCAGGAGGCCGTGACGACGGCGCGCGCAGCCTTGAGCGCATTGCCCCACCAGGTGATCTGGTCGAGCAGGTTCTTGCCAGCCTCGTTGAGATGCGCGTAATCCCCCAGGCTCTTGCCCTCCTTGAGAACGGCAAGATATTCGCTGAATGCGATGTGGACGCCGGTCTTGACGGAAGCGGCACTCATTTCCACGAAGATCAGACGAAGCTGCTCGACCGCACGTGCGCCGCCGACGCCGCCATAACCGACGAAACCGACCGGCTTCTGGATGAATTCGCCGAGATCGATCGCATTCTTCAAAACAGCCGTCGGCGCATGGTTGTATTCGGCGACGGTGAATATGAAGCCATCGAATTCGCGCAGCTTCTTCTTCCAGCGCTCGGCGGATTCGCTTTCAGCCGTCGTGGCGCGCTCTTCGCCAAAGAAATGCATGGGATAGTCGAGAAGATCGAGAATCTCGACTTCGAGATCGGAGCGCTGGCTGACCAGTTCGGCGATCCACTTGGCCGGATGTTCGGCGAAACGGCCAATACGCGTGCTGCCGACAATGACGGCAATCTTCAGCTTACTCATGGAGATGGTGTCCTGATTGGTCTTGGGGGCGGATGGAGGGAGTGCCAATCTATGAGAAAACCTCCTCGCCGGGCAAGGCGAGGAAGCCGCTGACGCTTCGAAAAATCAGCTTTTTTGTCAGACCGACCGTACACAATCGGGTGATCGGCAGCATGGCCGAATGCAACCTTTCGGAAACAATCGGCGCCGCTCACCCACCGTAAACGACGAGCAGGTCCTTGGCATCGATCTGGTCGCCGGCGCGTACCAGCACCTCGGAAATCGAGCCGTCCTTTTCCGCATGCAGCGCCGTTTCCATCTTCATCGCCTCGATGGAAACGAGCACATCGCCGGCGCTGACGGCCTGGCCGGGCGAGACGAAGACACGTGAGATGACACCCGGCATCGGCGCACCGACATGGACGGCATTGCCCGGTTCGGCCTTGCGGCGGACCGCGGCACCCGTCGCCCCATGGGCCCGGTCCGGCACCTTGATGCGACGCGGCTGGCCATTGAGCTCGAAGAAGATGGTGACCATGCCCTGGCTGTCGGTCGCGCTCATCGCCTGGTTGACGATGACGAGAGTCTTGCCACGTTCGATATCGGCAAACAGCTCCTCGCCATCCTTAAGGCCGTAGAAATAGGCCGGCGTCGGCAGCACCGAGACCGGGCCGTAGGTATCGGAGGCTAGTGCAAAGTCGGTGAAGACTTTCGGATACATCAGATAGGAGGCGAATTCGAAGTCGCTGACCTCGCGCTCCAGCTTGGTCTCAATGACCTTACGCTCGGCATCGAGATCGGCCTCCTTGAGCAGCGAGCCGGGACGCACCGTATAGGGCCTGTCGCCCTTCAGCGCCTTCTTCTGCAGCGCTGCCGGCCATCCCGACGGCGGCTGGCCAAGATCGCCCTTCAGCATCGAGACCACCGATTCCGGGAAGGAGACTTCGCGGTCCGGGCTGATGACGTCGGCGACCGTCAGATCCTGGCTGACCATCATCAGCGCCATGTCGCCGACCACCTTGGAAGACGGCGTCACCTTGACGATATCGCCGAACATCTGGTTGGCGTCGGCATAGGCCTGCGCCACCCGATGCCAGCGGGTTTCGAGGCCGAGCGAACGGGCCTGCTCCTTGAGATTGGTGAACTGCCCGCCGGGCATTTCATGCAGATAGACTTCCGATGCCGGACCCTTCAGATCGCTTTCGAAGGCGGCATACTGGTTGCGCACCGCTTCCCAATAGAAGGAGATGCGGCGGATCCATTCCGGATCGAGGCCCGGATCGCGTTCGGTGCCGCGCAACGCCTCGACGATCGAGCCGAGACAGGGCTGCGAGGTATTGCCGGACAGCGCATCCATGGCCGCATCGACCGCATCGACGCCGGCATCGACGGCGGCAAGCACAGTCGCCGCCGCAATTCCCGACGTATCATGGGTATGGAAATGGATCGGCAGGCCGGTCGCTTCGCGCAGCGCCTTGAACAGAACCTTGGCCGCCGCGGGCTTCAGCAGGCCCGCCATATCCTTGAGCGCGATGATGTGGGCGCCGGCCTTCTCGAGTTCGACCGCAAGGTCGGTATAATATTTCAGGTCGTATTTCGGGCGGGCCGAATTGAGGATATCGCCGGTATAGCAAATCGCCGCCTCGCAGAGCTTGTTCTCCTCGGCAATGGCATCCATCGACACCCGCATGTTCTCGACCCAGTTCAGGCAGTCGAAAACGCGGAAGAGATCGATGCCGCCCTTGGCCGCCTGGCGGACGAAATATTTGACGACATTGTCGGGATAGTTGGTGTAGCCGACGCCATTGGCGCCGCGCAGCAGCATCTGCAGCAGCAGGTTCGGCGCCCCCTCGCGGATCAGCGCCAGCCGCTCCCACGGATCCTCGGTCAGGAAGCGCATCGAAACGTCGAAGGTCGCCCCGCCCCAGCATTCGAGCGACAGGAGGTTCGGCAGCGCATGCGCATAGGTGCCGGCGATGCGGGCGATGTCATAGGTGCGCATGCGGGTGGCGAGCAGCGACTGATGGCCGTCGCGCATCGTCGTGTCGGTCAGAAGCACGCGCTTCTCGTTGCGCATCCATTCGCCGAATTTCTTCGGGCCGAGCGTGTCGAGCAGCTGCTTGGTGCCGTCCTTGACGGTGTTGCCGTTGGCGTAGGGCACCACCGGCTGGGCGGCATTGTCAAGCGGCCGCGGCCTGTCCTTGGCCTCGGGATGGCCGTTGACGGTGACATCGGCGAGATAGGTCAGAAGCTTCGTCGCGCGGTCCTGGCGCTTGACCTGCTGGAAGAGTTCCGGCGTCGTGTCGATGAAGCGGGTCGTGTAGCTGTTGTCACGGAATTTCGGATGGCCGATGATCGCTTCGAGGAAGGTCAGGTTGGTGGCGACGCCGCGGATACGGAATTCGCGCAGCGCCCGGTCCATACGGGAAATCGCCTCGGACGGATTGGGCGCCCAGGCCGTCACCTTGACGAGCAGCGGATCGTAGTAGCGGGTGATGATCGCGCCGGAATAGGAGGTGCCGCCGTCGAGGCGGATGCCGAAACCGGAGGCCGAGCGATAGGCGGTGATGCGGCCGTAATCCGGAATGAAATTGTGCTCCGGATCTTCCGTGGTGATGCGGCACTGCAGCGCGTGGCCGTTGAGGCGGATGTCGGCTTGCGCGGGAACGCCCGATTCCGGCGTGCCGATCGCAAAGCCGTCGAGAATGTGGATCTGCGCCTTGACGATGTCGATGCCGGTGACGACTTCGGTCACCGTATGTTCGACCTGGATGCGCGGATTGACCTCGATGAAATAGAATTTGCCGGTATCGGCATCCATCAGATATTCGACGGTACCGGCGCCGACATAGTTGGTCGCCGCTGCAATCTTCAGCGAATAGGCGGCAAGCTCCTGGCGCTGCGCTTCCGAGAGGTAGGGCGCCGGCGCGCGCTCGACGACCTTCTGGTTGCGGCGCTGGATCGAGCAGTCACGTTCGAACAGATGCACGACATTGCCGTGCGTATCGCCGAGAACCTGGCTTTCGACGTGGCGGGCGCGCTCGACGAGCTTTTCCAAATAGACCTCGTCCTTGCCGAAGGCGGCCATCGCCTCACGCTTGGCCTCCGTCACTTCGCGGGCAAGGTCCTTCGGATCGCGGATGGCGCGCATGCCGCGCCCGCCGCCGCCCCAGGAGGCCTTCAGCATGACGGGATAGCCGATCTCCTCGGCCATCTTTGCCACTTCCTTCATATCGTCCGGCAGCGGCCCGGTGGCCGGCACCACAGGCACGCCGACCGAGATCGCCAGGTTGCGCGCCGCAACCTTGTTGCCGAGCTGCCGCATTGTATCGGCCTTCGGGCCGATGAAGATAATGCCGGCCTCGTTGCAGGCATCGACGAATTCGGGGCTTTCCGACAGCAGGCCGTAGCCGGGATGAATGGCGTCGGCGCCCGAGAGCTTGGCAACGCGGATCACCTCATCGATCGACAGATAACTTTCGATCGGGCCCATGTCCTTGGCAAGATGCGGGCCGCGGCCGACCTGATAGCTCTCGTCCGCCTTGAAGCGGTGCAGCGCCAGCTTGTCTTCCTCCGCCCAGATCGCCACTGTTTTTATTCCAAGCTCGTTGGCCGCGCGGAACACGCGAATGGCAATTTCGGAGCGATTGGCAACGAGAATCTTGGAAATGGGCAAAACGGTCTCCTCAGACGTTCAGACGCGGGCATGCTGCACCCGCGAAGGAAATTCTTAACTTCTTGTCACAGGAAGTTCAATTTCTCTTGCGACTGCGAAATGCAATTTCTCGCCATTTTGGATGCGAATGATATCAGGCCATGCCGGTTTAAATCTGAGACCTTATTTAAATCAAAGAAGTAACATGAAAACCGCTGATACTTTCGGCACCAGCCTCTAGCGTATCAGACCGTGACGAAACGCAAGCGCCACCGCCTGCTGCCGGTTTTTCGCCTTCAGCTTGTTCTGCAGGCCGTTCATATACCAGTCGACGGTGTGGTTTGAGATCTTCAACATCTTGCTGATTTCTATCGAAGTCATGCCTTCGGCGAGATAATGCAGGATTTCCATTTCGCGTCGCGTCAGCGGCGTATCGGCCGGCAGCACGGTTTCCAGCGCCTCAGCCTCGCCTCTCAGCTCGAGCAATCGCCAGAAGGACTTGCGTGCCACCGCCTCGAACAGGGCGATCTCCATCGGTGACAGCTCGACGGGCTTGCCGGCGAGACTGAGGCTGCCGAGAATGCCGTTCCGTCCGTGGATCGGAAAGATGTAACCGTCTTCCAGTCCGTGACCGAAAGCATCGACCATCATCTGCTCCATACGGCGCTGCTGCGCATCCTTGCGGAAGGCTGCCAAGCTTTCCCGCCAGCTGAAAGGCCGCTGCGCATGGGCGAGGTAGCGCACCATCGGATCGATCAGGACATATTTTTTCGCGGTATAAATCTGCGGCCATTGTTCCGGCCAGCGGCCGGCAAGCGCCGCAGCCCAGGGTTCCGGAATCTGCTGTGCCGGATTCTGCGGCAAATGGCGCAGTAGGCCGTAATATTCGAAGCCGCAATCGCGGATGACATGCTCCAGCTCGGTGACGACAGCTTGAGGATTTGACGATTCTCCCAGAACGATAAGCAATTGAATTAACGATGTAATATTCACAAAGCGCCCCTTGTCCGGACCGGTGCCCGCATCGAGGCCGTCGGCGGCTTTCACATTGTCGCGAAACGGTCTTCTTCAAAAAATGCAGTCTCTAATTTAATGCTGCGCTAAACATTTATTAAAATGCAAGCGCAAATTGTTGCGGGGATATAGCCGAGCAATAATTTGAGCGCCAGGGTTATCTCGTCGCATCCTGGGATAGCACGATCGGGTAATCGTCGCGGGATTGAACCCTGAATACGCCGTTAATCGCCGGTTCAGGTAACCTTTTGTAGCATCGCATCATCCCGTTTTTCGCAGATGCACAAGAGGTTCGACGTGACGCTATTCAAGGTCTATGCAAGAGCTCTGCGCTATCTTGGCGCCTACAAGCTGCGCGTATCCCTGGTCGTGGTGGCCAACATCGTTCTGGCGACGATTACCATCGCGGAGCCGATCCTGTTCGGTCGTATTATCGATGCGATTTCCGGCAAGGGTGAGGTCAAGCCCATCCTGTTCATGTGGGCGACTTTCGCCGTCTTCAACACCATTGCCTTCGTCCTGGTCGCCCGCGAGGCCGACCGGCTCGCCCATGGCCGGCGGGCGACGCTGCTGACGGAAGCCTTCGGTCGCATCATTTCCATGCCGCTCGGCTGGCACCATCAGCGCGGCACCTCCAACGCGCTGCATACATTGCTGCGCGCCTGCGAAACGCTGTTCGGCCTCTGGCTGGAATTCATGCGCAACCACCTGTCGACGGTGATCGCGCTTGCTCTTTTGATACCGACCGCAATGTCGATGGACCTGCGCCTTTCAGCCGTCCTGATGGTGCTCGCCATCGCCTACTGGCTGATCGGCCGCGTCGTCATGAGCCGCACCAAAGACGGCCAGGCTTCGGTCGAGAACCACTATCACACCGTCTTCTCGCATGTCAGCGACTCGATCAGCAACGTGTCGGTGCTGCACAGCTACAACCGCATCGAGGCTGAAACCAGGGCGCTGAAATCCTTCGCCGACCGTCTGCTCGAAGCCCAGTATCCGGTGCTCGACTGGTGGGCGATCGCCAGTGCGCTGAACCGCATGGCGTCGACCATTGCGATGATGGTGGTCCTGATCATTGGTACCATGCTCGTTCAGTCCGGCCAGATACGCGTCGGCGACGTCATCGCCTTCATCGGCTTCGCCAACCTGCTGATCGGCCGCCTCGACCTGATGCGCCAGTTCGCCACGCAGATTTTCGAGGCCCGCTCCAAGCTCGAGGAATTCTATGCGCTCGAGGACTCGGTGCGTGACCGTGAAGAGCCGGCCGGCAACGGCGAGATCAAGGAGGTCAAGGGTGCGATCGAATTCCGCGACGTCTCCTTCGGCTTCGGCAACTCCTCGCAGGGCCTGCACAATGTCTCCTTCTCGGTGAAGGCAGGCCAGACGGTCGCCATCGTCGGCCCGACCGGCGCCGGCAAGACGACGCTCGTCAACCTGCTCCAGCGGGTCTACGACGCTCAGGGCGGCCAGATCCTCGTCGACGGCACCGATATCACCAAGGTGACCCGCAAGTCGCTGCGTCGCCATATCGCCACCGTCTTCCAGGATGCGGGCCTGCTGAACCGCTCGATCAGCGACAATATCCGCCTTGGCCGCGAAGGCGCCAGCGAAGAGGAAATGCGCCGTGCGGCCGAAGCCGCCGCCGCCGCCGACTTCATCGAGACCCGCGAGGATCGCTACGATACCCATGTTGGCGAACGTGGCAACAAGCTCTCCGGCGGCGAGCGCCAGCGCATCGCGATTGCCCGCGCCATCCTCAAGGACGCGCCGATCCTGGTGCTCGACGAGGCGACCTCGGCGCTCGACGTCGAAACCGAAGCCCGCGTCAAGGCGGCGATCGACAATCTGCGCCAGAACCGCACCACCTTCATCATCGCCCACCGCCTGTCGACGGTCCGCGAAGCCGATATGGTGCTCTTCCTGGATGACGGCCGCGTGGTCGAACAGGGCAGCTTCGACGAACTCAGCCACAGCAACGGCCGCTTCGCCGCCCTGCTGCGCGCCAGCGGCATCCTGACGGACGAAGAGGTCCGCAAGGCCCACACCACCGAAGCCGCCTGATCGGTTCGGGTTTCGAGATAAAGGCCGGAAGGGCAACTCCTTCCGGCCTTTTTGTTTGCCTGAGCCCGGGAGGCGGCGTTGAGCGTGTGGCACCCCCTCTGCCCTGCCGGGGTCCCCCACAGGGGGGAGATCGGCTGGGCGGACCCGTTTCAACATCGATTGCTTGGGGAGATTCCATCCCGAGTCGATCTCCCTCCTTGTGGGGGTCCGAAGGACGGGTCGAGACCCGCGGCTCGACCCCGGGTCGGCAAGGCGGAGGGGGTATCCCACCCGCAACATCTCCGCTCTGACCCAGACAGATTGATCACCCCGCCGATCTTCCCTAACCTTCGCCAGTCAACGAGCACGAGGGAGAAACCCATGAAGGTCCTGCGCATCGTCGCCAATATCCAGGCACCGGACTTCACCCGGCCAAACGCTTCTATCAGGATATCCTCGGTCTCGACGTCATCATGGACCACGGCTGGATCGCGACCTTCGGCGCCGCAACTGATATGACCGTTCAACTCAGCATCGCCAGCGAAGGTGGTTTCGGAACACCGGTGCCTGACCTCTCGATCGAGGTGGACGACCTCGATGCCGCTTTCGAGGCAATGTCGGCCTCCGGCTTTCCCATCGAGTACGGCCCCGCCGACGAACCATGGGGCGTCCGTCGCTTTTACGTGCGCGATCCCTTCGGCAAACTGGTGAACATCCTCGTCCATAAAAATTAAGCCGGCAGCCCTTCGGCCGCCGGCTCCTTCATCTCCGATGATCCCGGACCCTATTTCCGATCGTTGCGGCGATAGGTATTTGCCGTGCCGATACGGACGGGAATCGCCATGGTGGCGGGCTTCGTGACCAGTTTCGTCTTAACCTTGCCCTGCTGGCGCTTGCGCTCGAGATAATAAGCATAGGCGAATTGTGTCGCGACACCTGCAATCACGAAGAGCGGACCGACCAGCGGATCCTTGTTGGTGATATAGAGCACCACCTGGCCGATCATGGCGAGGATTGTGCCGGCGACGAAGATGTTCAGCGAATGGCGGCCGAGGATCGTCAGCGGATGGTGCGCAGGACGGCGCAGAATGCGCGAGAACGCCGGAATGCTGATGACGAGATAGGTCAGCGCCAGCACATGCAACAGACGCGGCAGCGACAGGAAGGTCTTGTCGAAACCGGTGATGACGGTCGGCAGGCCAAGCGCGGCCAGCGAATTTCCGAGGGCCCACAGATGGCCGGTCACCCAGATAAAAGACAGCGCGACGTAAGCGGCCGCAGCCGCAAGCAGCAGCGGATGCCGCGGGATTGTGCCGCCGCGCTTGATATGCAGCATCGAAACGATGCCGATCGTAAACAGGAACTGCCAGGACAGCGGATTGAGGAACCAGTAGCTCTCGATCAGCATGTTGTGCGGCGCCACCTGGTAGATGCCCGCAAGCAGCCAGACCGTGCCGGAAACGCCAAGCGCCAGCAACGGGCTGCGCGCATTCAGAAGCAGGATGACCGGCACCATCAGCATCAACGCGCCGTACATCGGCAGGATATTGTTGTAACCGATCTGGTGACCGAGCAGCAGCAGCGCCGGAATGCCTTCCTTCAGGTTCATCAGCACCGCGAGGATGTTGATTTCGACCAGCAAGCCCGGCCGGTGAAACAGCCAGGCGCCCGAGATGAACAGCGCCAGCGTCATGAAGGTGGTGATCATGTGGGCGAGGTAGAGCGTGAAGGCGCGTTTTATTGCCTTGATCGCCATCTTGAGCCGGTTGCCCGGCCGGAACCCGGAACCATAGGCCAGGCCGACGGCAATGCCGGAGATCAGCACGAAGGCCTCGGCAGCGTCGGAAAAACCGAAATTCTTCGTCGTCGCATATTCGAAAATCTGCCCGGGAACATGATTGATGAAGATCATGATCAGCGCCACGCCGCGCAACACGTCGAGCCTCGTGTCACGTGTTGGCGCAGCTGCGGATAGGGAACTGCGCCCAGCGACGATGGCTTCGGTCGGCGTGCTTGCCATGGGTCTCTCCTTATTATCCGATTTTGCAAACGCGACGACGGCCAAAAGGGTTCCCTTTTGGCCGTCGCGAATCGCCATGTTTTTCAGCGTGGAGAACGCTGTTATCCGAGCGGATATCCCTCTTCGGGATCGGTGACTTCGCAACCATTGATAGACAGAGTGTAGCCGCTGTCATTGGACGCTTTTGAGACCGAAATGCGGTATTTGCCGCCCCCTTGCTCCACCTCTGCCGCAAAACCGTCCCATTCCGAAGGGAGCGACGGGCGCACGTAGAGCCGGCCGCCCTTCAGCCGGATGCCGAGGATGCCCTCGACGGCGGCGCGGTAGAGCCAGCCGGCAGAGCCGGTATACCAGGTCCAGCCGCCGCGCGCCGTATAAGGCTCATGGCCGTAGACGTCGGCCGCCACGACATAGGGTTCGACGCGGTATTGCTCCGCCGAAGCCTTGTCGAGCGCATGGGTGATCGGGTTGAGGATCTGGAAGCAGCGGAAGGCGTCGTCGCCCCGCTTCAGCTCCGCCAGCGCCATCACCACCCAGGTCGAGGCATGGGTATATTGCCCGCCGTTTTCGCGCACACCCGGCGGGTAGGCCTTGATATAGCCGGGATCTCTGGCGGAATTGACGAAAGGCGGCGTGAACAACCGGATGATGCGGGCATCCTCGTCGACCAGCTGGTCGAGCACGGCCTCCATCGCCGTGACGGCGCGGGCCGGATCGCCCTCGCCCGACAGCACGCTCCAGGACTGCGCAATCGAATCGATCCGGCATTCGGGGCTTTCCCGGGAGCCGAGCAGCGCACCGTCGTCGAACGTGCCGCGGCGATAATAGCCGCCATCCCAGGCCGCAGTTTCGAGCGCCTTCTTCAGCTCCGTGAGATGCGCCGACCAGCGTTCCGCACGGGCGGTGTCGCCGCGCTCTTCGGCATAGGGAATGAAGGAGCGCAAGGCACCCGCCAGGAACCAGCCGAGCCAGACGCTGGTGCCGCGCCCGCCGATGCCGACGCGGTTCATGCCGTCGTTCCAGTCACCGCCGAGGAATAGCGGCAGGCCGTTTGTTCCCTTGCGGGCGATGGCGAGATCGAGTGCCAGCGCCGCATGTTCGTAAACGCTCGCCTTGTCCTCGGAAATCTCCGGCTTGTAGAAGGAGTCGTGCTGGCCCTCGAGCAGTGCCGGCCCTTCCAGGAAGGCGATCTCCTCGTCGAGCACGCTCTTGTCGCCGGTGACGGTGCAATAGTGATGGATCGCATAACTCAGCCAGACGACGTCGTCCGAGATCAGCGTGCGCACGCCTGCACCCGTTCCCGGCAGCCACCAATGCTGCACGTCGCCTTCGCGGAATTGACGCGAAGCGGCATTCAGGATCTGCCGGCGGGCAAGCGAGGGTTCGTGCAGCACGAAGGCCAGCGTGTCCTGCAACTGGTCGCGGAAGCCGAAGGCGCCGCTTGCCTGATAGAAGGCGGTGCGGGCCATGATGCGGCAGCCGAGGCTCTGATAGGGCAGCCAGGTGTTGACGAGATTGTTCATCCCGCGATCCGGCGTCGATATCTGCAGCCTGCCGGTAAAATCCCGCCAGAAGGCGCGGTTCGCCTCGACGGCATCGTCGAACGAAGCCTTGCGGATATCGGCGATGACACCACGCGCTTCTTCCTCCGTCGGCGTATCGCCGAGGAAGAAGGTGAAGTCGCGTTCCTCGCCGGCACCGAGCTCGACGTCGATCGCAAGCGCCGCGGCCGGATCACCGTCCAGGTCTGTCGTGGCGGAAAGCGAGGCGGCCGAGGTGACGGCCTGCGGCGCCTGGATCGTTCCTGCCTTGCCGACGAATTCGCGCCGACTTGCCGAGAAGCTCGAAAGCGTCTCGCTCGCCGCGAAGAAGGCGGTGCGGTTGGAAAAATCGATGCTGTAGGGATTGGTGGCAAACAGCGCCCCGGTCTCCTCATCATGCTTCGACAGGATGAAAGGCGCCGTGCGTCCCGGATTGCTGCCGAGGATCCATTCGACATAACCATAGAGACGCAGTTTGCGGCTGGTCGAACCGGTGTTGCGCAGGCGCAGGCGCTGCAGTTTCACCGGCCTTTCGCGGTCGACCGTCTGCGTCAGTTCCAGGGCGATATCGTGCTGAACGCTGGAGAAAACCGAATAGCCGAGCCCGTGGCGGGCTTCGAAACGGATGTCCGGCCGGCGGGAAAGCGCTGCAAACGGCGTCATGACGGCACCGCTGTCGAGATCGACGAGATAGAAGGCCTCGCCGGAACGGTTGATCACCGCATCGTTCGACCAGGAACTCAGCTGATAGTCGCGCGAATTGGCGCTCCAGGTAAAGCCGGAGCCCTCGGCCGACACGTGGAAGCCGAAACTGTCATTGGAGATGACATTGATCCAGGGCTGCGGCGTCGCGTGACCTCCGGGCAGGCGAACGACATATTCGCGCCCGTCGCGGGCAAAGCCGCCGATCCCGTTCCAGAAGTCGAGATCGCCTTCTTCCTCGATGACGACGGCCGGCACGACGGGCGGCGGCACCGGCGCGACCCGCTTGACGGGGGGCTTGTTGCGCTCGGCCCGTTCCATCTCCTGCAGCTCCTCCTTGGAGGGTGCAAACAGTGCCACGGCGCGGTTGATCTGGTCGACCACCTTGCCGTTCTTCGTATGCAGCGTGACGCGGGAAGCCGCGATCAGCGCGTGATAGGTACTCTCCTCCATCAGGTCCTTGCGAACCGCAAAGATATGCTGGCGCAACCCGTCGGCCTGGCCCATGCGGCGCACGTTTTCGCACATGGCGTCGAGCGCATGCTGCATGTCCTGCGCATAGGAAGATGCGCGTTCGTTCATGATGACGAGATCGGCGGTGACGCCGCGCGAGCGCAGATATTCTTGCGCCAGCAGCGCCTCACGGGCGATTTCGAGATCCATGTCGTCGTTGATGCGCAGCGTGAAGATCGGGAAGTCGCCTGATATCGCCAGCGGCCAAAGCGCCGATTGCGACTGCAGGCCGGCCTCGACGGTCGCCTCGTCCTTGCGCAGCTGCATGTCGGGATAGACGAGGTAACGTCCGAGATGCTGGAAGGCCGCTGCCTGCTGCGAGGTGACGCCGACATGGCGCATCTGCACCTGGGTGCGCGTCCAGGCCTGGACGAGCTCGTGGTTGAAGGCGTCGGGATGACGATAGCGATTGACCGCCTTGTCGACTTCGTCGCGGCTTGGGGCCGCGATGGTCCAGAAGATCACGCTGACCTTCTTGCCGGCCGGCACACGGACGGTGCGGCGCAGCGACATGACGGGATCGAGCATGAAGCCGTCGCTGCCGGAAAGTGTTGCACCCGGATCGAAGGCCGCCGCATCGGCAAGACTGCGGCCGCGACCGATGAACTTGCGCCGGTCGGTCTCGAATTCCGTATGGCGGGTGTCGCCGGCATTGTCGACGATCAGATGGGCAATGCTGATGTTCGGCTCGTTCGGATCGCGCTTGTTGCGTTCTGCGCGGATGACGTCGCCGCGCTTGCCGATCTCGGTCTTGACGAACATCCGGGCGAATGCCGGATGCGCATTGTCGGTATCGTCGGAGGTAATGACAGGTTCGAGATAGGAGGTGACTTCGATGAAACGGTCTTCTCCACCCATGTTGAGCAGAGTGACGCGGCGGGCCTCGGCATCATGCTCGGTGGCAATGATGCACTCCACTTCGCTGGTGAGGTCACCGACCGTCTTGGTGAACTGCGCCTTCTCGTCGGCGAATTCGACCTTGATCTTTTCGCCTTCGACACCCTTCGGCTCCGATGTCGTCGACCACCATTCATTGGTGGCGGTATCGCGCAGGAAGATGAAGCTGCCCCAGCGGTCTTCGGTCGGATCGGCTTTCCAGCGGGAAACGGAAAGGCCGTTCCAGCGGGAATAACCGGCGCCTGTCGCCGTCAGCATCAGCGAATAATGACCGTTCGACAGGAACACGAGTTCGCGGTCACGCGAAGCCGGGTCGCTGATCTTTCTGATCTCCGGCCGCAGGAGGTCGTCCTGGATGCTGGCGGGCGTGTCGGATTCATGCTTGCCGCTCATGACCGGAATGTCGCGCGGCGCCTTTTCCTGCAGCAGCAGCTCCGCCGCCTCGATGACCGGATCGGAGTGGAAGAGCTCGCGCAGATGGCCGTTGAAGGCGACGTTGGCGACCGCTGCGATCGACATGCCGTGATGGTGGGCATAATAATTGTAGACCACGGCGCATTTCTTGCCTTCCGGCACACGCGTCGGCGTGAAGTCGACGGCATCGTGGAAGCCGAACTTGCCGAGCGCGCCGACCTTGCGCAGCCTCTGCAGGTTTTCGAGCGCGCCCGGCGGGTCGTACTGGCTGGCGAGCAGCGATGCATAAGGCGCGATGACGGCATTGTGGCCGAGGCCGCGCTTCAGGCCGAGCGTCGGCACGCCGAAATTCGTATACTGATAATTGAGGTTATGGTCGCGGGCATTGAAGGCCGCTTCCGAAATGCCCCACGGAATGCCGAGCTTGCGGGCGTAATTCATCTGCTCGACCACGACCAGATTGTTGGTCTGGTTGAGAATGCCCCCGCCGCGCTCCTGCATGACGAGCGGCGGCATCAGATATTCGAACATCGAGCCGGACCAGGAGACCAGCGCACCGCGTGACCCCACAGGCACGACCTGGCGGCCAAGGCGGTACCAGTGTTCCGTCGGCAGATCGCCCTTGGCGATGCCGAAGAGGCTGGTCAGGCGGCATTCCGAGGCGAGAAGGTCGTAGCAGGCCTGATCGAGTTCACCGCTTTCGACGCGGTAGCCGATCGACAGCAGGCGCCGCTCCGGCCGGAACAGGAAGCCGAAATCCATCGAGAAGGCGAGATCGCGGGCCTTGTCGCGCAGCGCTATCAGGCGCGGCCGCAGCGCATCGACCTTGGAAAGGTCGAAGGTGCTGTCTGATATATGCGCCTCGCAGACCTTCACCAGGGATGCCGCCCATTGGGTGACCTCTTCGCTCTGCTTCGACTTGACCTCATGGTCGAGATTGGCGGCGAGCTTCTCGATGTCGCGCGCGAGAACGGCAAGGTTGATGATGCGGATCGAGGCGAATTCATGCTCGCGCTTGACGGCGGCAAGCGCATTCTGGAAGCCGACGATGCGTTCCTCCAGCCGCCGGCGCAGCGGGCGCACGGTCTTGCGGTCGTCGGGCAGGTCTGCCAGCACTTCACCGAGAATGCCGGCCGTGTCGCCGACGCCGTCGAGGTTGCCCTGCATATGGGCGGACGGCGCCTCTGCCCAGTTGCGGCAGGCCGACGAAATGGCGATCAGATGGCCGGCGAGATTGCCGCTGTCGACAGCCGAGACATAACGGGGCCCGAGCGTCTGCAGCGTATCGGTGTGATACCAGTTGAACAGATGGCCGCGGAATTTCTCCATTCTGTCGATCGTCGCGATCGTCTGCTCGAGCCGCTCCAGCGTCTCCTCGAAGGAGAACCAGCCGAATTGCCGGCCGGAAACGACGGAGAGCAGATAGACGCCGATATTCGTCGGCGAGGTCCGCGCCGCGACGATCACATGCGGCGTTTCCTGGATATTATCAGGCGGCAGATAATTCTGCTCGGCCGTGGTGAAGGTCTCGAAATAACGCCAGGTGCGCCGGGCGATCTTGCGCAGTTCGCTGGACACGGAATCGGCGACCTCGAGCCGGTCCTCGGTCTCTGCCGACTGGCTGACATACCAGGCGACGACGGGCGACAGGATCCACAAAAGCGCGAAGGGAATGCCGACGACGAAGGCGTTGTCGCCGGGGAGGGCTGCAAAACCGAGCGCCAGCAGCGCCAGCGCGGGCGCATGCCACATCGCCTTGTAATACGAGATCAGCGTCCCCTGGCCGCCGGCCTGGACGCTGGCGGCGGTCCGCCACTGCAGCATCAGCTTGCGGCTGACGAACAGGCGGTAGAGCGAACGGCCGATCGCATCCGCCATCATGGCGGCCGAATCGGCGATGAAGACGATCCGCAACGCGACCTGCGCATTGGCGGCGGTGATATCGGACCAGACCGTATAGAGATGGGCGCGGGCGATGATATCGCTGGTGCGCGGAATGATGCCGTTGATCAGCGACAGCGTCGGCGCGACGAAGAGGCAGAAAATCAAGAGAATCTGCCAGATGAGCGCGCCGAGCGGACTCATGAAATACCAGCCGAGCACGGAGGCGAAGAACCATGCGATCGGCGTCAGCGAGCGGCGCAGATTGTCGAACATCTTCCAGCGGCCGAGGGCCGTGACGCCGTATTTCGGATTGAACATATAGGGCAGCAGCTGCCAGTCGCCGCGCGCCCAGCGATGCTGACGCGAGGTCTCGACTTCGTAGCGGATCGGGAAATCCTCGACCAGCTCGAGATCGGTGACGAGCGCGCAACGCGCCATCGAGCCTTCGAGAAGGTCGTGGCTGAGCACGGAGTTCTCGTCGATCCGGCCCTTCAGCGACGCTTCGAAGGCATCGACATGATAAAGGCCCTTGCCGGTGAAGGTGCCTTCGCCGGCGAGATCCTGATAGACGTCGGAAACGGTGAAGACGTAAGGGTCGAGGCCGCGGTTGATCGAAAAGACGCGCTGGAAGACCGACGCGTCCTTGCCTGTTGTCAGCGACGGGGTGACGCGCGGCTGCAGCACGCCGTAGCCGCTTTCGACACGGCCGGTTTTCGGATTGATGACCGGGCGATTGATCGGATGATAGAGCTTGCCGACGAGCTTGGTGACGGCATCGCGCATCAGGCGCGTATCGGCATCGAGCGTCATGACATACTGCACGTTGGCCGGCACGGTGTTGGCGCCCGGCAGATAGGTCGTGTCGCGGTCGCCGCGCAGCAGCATGTTCAGCTCGTGCAGCTTGCCGCGCTTGCGCTCCCAGCCCATCCACACACCTTCGGAAGGGTTATAGAGGCGACGGCGATGCAGCAGATAGAAACGCGTCTTGCCGTCATAGGCATAGCGGGCTGAAAGATTGGCGATCTCGCGCCGGGCATAATCGAGAACCTCGAGATCGGCGGGCGTTTCCTCGGTGTCGCTGTCCGGCCAATCGCTGAGCAGCGCGAAATAGAGTTCGCCGCGCGGATTGGCGAGATAATGAACCTCGAGATTGCGCACGTGGTCGTCGACGCTGTCGCGGTTCGAGATCAGGCAGGGCACGACGAGCAGCGTGCGCGCATCCTCCGGAATGCCTTCCTTGAACTCGTAGCCGACCAGGCGCGCCGGCGTCACGAAGAAGGAAAGCACGGTGTTGAAGAGACCTGTGGCTCCCTCCGATGCCGGCAGTGAGAACATGATCAGCAGCAGGGCGATTTCGATCGGCCCCATGCCGGCATTCGCCATGAACCGGCCGACGATCGCCATGGCGATGACCGTCAGCAGCATGACGGGCACGGCAATTGCCAGCCAGTTGAACTGGCGCACGGCGCGCACGAAATGCTGGATGAAGGTCGGGCGATAATTCGCCCGCGCCTCGAGCTTCGGCCGCTGCGCGCCGGACAGGAAACCGCCGACATTCGGTTCATGCGGCTGCGGCTCGTCGGAGGCCTTGGCGGCATCCGTCATGTCGAGCGCCAGCTGGGCGATTTCCATTTCCGTCAGCGGCGAGCGCTTGGCCAGCTTTTCGATCTGTTTGCGATATTTGTTGCGCGAGCCGGAATCGAGGATGCCGTAGTCCGAATGCTCCCAGAGCAGCTTGTCGACATGGCTGACCTGCTCGACCCAGACCGACCATTCGGCATCGTCGATCTCGCGAAGGCTGCGGATGATGTTGCCCATCGTCACGTTGCCGGAAGACAGGCGGCTGTGTTCTGCGGTCGTCGCTTCTTCGGTGTTGCGGCCGAGTTCTTCCAGCCGCTCGTCGAGCCAGGTGATCGCCAGGCTCGATGTCTGCGAGCCGTCGCGCAGGCGATAGAGAAACTGTGTCGAGAAGGTATTGTCCTCGGCAAGCGGTTCCAGTGTCTTCAGATAGCTGGCCGCACCGGCCGGATCGGTCAGGCGCACCAATTCGTCGGCCGCCTCGTTGGCGCGGCGGCGCATGCGGCGGCTGGCTTCGACGCGGCTGGAAATGCGGCGAAGGTTTTCCACGAGCACGTAGCGCACAAGCGAAGGCAACGCCCAGAGTTCGCCGATCCTCAGCGTCTCGCTGGCCTGAAAACCGTCGACCAGCGCCGTCAGGCTTTCCTGCGAGATCGTGCTGTGGGTATGGGCGACGTAGAGCCAGGCAAGCACGAGGGTGCGCGGTACCTCGACGCCGCCGACGACCATGGTCGGCAATTCGCGATAGAAGCGGCGGGGAAAGTCGCGCCGCACCTCCTGGATCGCCTCTTCGACGATATAATGATTGTCCAGCAGCCATTCCGCCGCCGGCGTGATCGTCTCGCCGGCTTCGACGTCGGTCGCCGTCGTCCGGTAGACGCGCAGGATTTCCTTCTCGTTTTCCTTGTGGCGCGCGAAGAAATCGAAGGGGGCGAAAGCCGGCAGCTTGTCGACGCCGCTGCGGGCGACCGCATCGCCCATCGCCTTGATGTCCTCGATGGCAAGATAGGTCGAGCGGATCGAATCGTTGTGATCGATCTGCTTCGTCTCGGATTCGCGCGGAAGGCTCGGAGAAAGATTGGCAATAGACATGGGTTCGGTTCTGGATCCAAACAAAGTTATGGCTGTTTTGCTCAGCCTTTTGCACTGCTTATCATGACTGCTACATGAACGGAGCCCAATTCTTCGAAGATCGATGAATCGGGATAAATGACGCTTCGGCCCAACGCTGCGAACGGGCTACGCCCCGGTTTCAGCGCGCGGCCCGACGGATGATCGAGACCATCGGTACCCTGTCCGCGAAAGCCATGGCGAAAACTTGGCCATCATCGGAATAATTCAAGTCATGAGGCAGGAGCTATAGCCCCGGCGGGCAAGTCTTGGCGGCGGGAATGACAAGATGCCGGTAATGCGAGAGCTCTTTGATTTCGGGAAAGGAATGGGTGGGGCGTCACCGGCAAAACCGATCCCCTCCGGCCGAACGCTGGAGTGCGGATCGTCCAGGTGCGCAGCGGAAATAGGAAGCCAGCCACATCGCATGAACACGCTCGATGCGATCGCTTCAAATGGCGTGAAAAGATTAGGGAAGAATGACGATACGGATGGCAATGCCGGCCACCGGAGCAAGAGTGCTCGAGTGTCAGGAGAACGACGGGACAATCAAACGTTCCGGAATTCAATAAGGGCGGAAACCACCGCAGCGCCGGCATCTGCCGACGCCTATCATCGCCCGGATTATCCGACGACGCCGCAAACCATCCCCACGACGAACAGGAATGCCGCCGTGAAGATTGCGCCATGGAGCGCCGTCTGAAGCCGGTGACGCGTGGTGAGCGGCTTCCTCGTCCCTACGGAACCGTACTGGTTCACGTGAGTATGCGAAATACCCAGATCTGCCATATGTCGCCTCCGTTGTTCTCGTTCGGCCGGTTGTGCGGCTCGCGCTTATATTCTTATTTTATCTATCAAGTAGGTAGAGATAAATTTCCGTCTAGAGCGTACGGAAGAGAAAATTCAACCCGCCCTTCAGCAGAGCGTGCGCCATGCCCAGATCCACGACCGCTCGACGGCGTCCTCAGTCTGAGACGGGTTTGCGGGGGCCTCGATCAGCCGACGGTCCTTCTCCGCGGGAATGCATGTTGAAATCTGTTCCCTGCGGTCGGCTTTAACGGGAGGATCGAGGTAGCCCATGGTCATCCCACCGAGAAAGAACATGCTTCAACCTCCATCGATCACGAAAGCTAACAAACGTTAACGAGATCATGACAGAAGCAAGGCAGCTGTCAATAGTCTAGTTGAATGGTCGTCTTTTAGCAAAGCATTATCCTTAACGCCGCCGCCGGCCTTTTCTTTTCAACGATTTGAAAAGATTGCCCTTCACGCTTTGACGAAACCCTTGCTCGCGATCATCAAATTTTTCGTGTAGTCCTCCTGTACCGCGCCCCTGGCCAGGTCTTGCGAGCTCAATCGCTCGACGACGGCGCCGTTGCGCATGACGCCGAGCCTTTCGCACATATGGGTGACGACGCCGAGATCATGGCTCACCATCACGAAGGTGAGCTTGCGGTCGCGCCGGATCTGTTCCAAGAGGTTCAGCACCTCGGCCTGCACCGAGGCATCGAGCGCCGATGTCGGCTCGTCGAGCAGCAGGATAGACGGTTCGACGATCAGCGCCCGGGCGATCGCCACGCGCTGCCGCTGGCCGCCCGAAAGCTGGTGCGGGTAGCGGAAACGGAACCCATTGCCGAGGCCGACCTCGTCGAGTGCCCGGGCGATGCGCCTCTCGCTCTCGCCGATGCCGTGGATGGCAAGCGGTTCCAGCAGGAGCCGGTCGATCGTCTGGCGCGGATGCAGCGAACCATAAGGGTCCTGAAACACCATCTGCACGCGCCGATAGAAGGTTTTGCTGCGTTTCGAACCCGTCAGCGCTTCGCCGTCGATGGAGATTGCGCCGCCGCTGATCGGCGCAAGCCCGGCCACGGCCCGCAGCAGGGTCGACTTTCCCGAGCCGGATTCCCCGACGAGACCGAAGGATTCACCGCCTTCGACGGTGATGCTGACATCCTTCAGCGCATGAAATTCGTCGTAAACGACGCTGAGATCGTCGATCTCGAGAGTTGCGCTCATGCCGCCCACTCCGGCCTGCGGTCGAGCACCGGCAGCGGATGGCGGTTTGCGCCGATCTCGGGCATGCAGTTCAGCAACCCTTGCGTATAGGGATGTTTTGCCTGTTTGAGATCGGCGGCCGCCAGTTCCTCGACGATCTTTCCGGCATACATGACGATGACGCGGTCGCAGAAGGAGGAGACCAGCCTCAGATCGTGGGAGACGAAGATCAGACCCATGCCGCGCTCCGACACCAGCCTGTCCATGATCCTCAGCACATCGAGCTGCACCGTCACGTCGAGCGCCGAGGTCGGCTCGTCGGCAATCAGCAGTTCAGGCCCGGCGATCAGCATCATGGCAATCATCGCCCGCTGCCCCATGCCGCCCGAGACCTCATGCGGATGCAGGTCGAAGACGCGCTGGGGATCGCGGATCTGCACCGCTTCCAGCATGGCGAGCGCGCGATCGCGCGCCTCCGCCTTGCCGACCTTCTCATGCGTGCGCAGCGTTTCGCAGATCTGCCGCCCGATCGTCATGACCGGATCGAGCGAGTATTTCGGATCCTGCAGGATCATGGCGATGCGCTTGCCACGCAGCCTGCGCCTTTCGCCGGCAGACGCCTTGATCAGGTCGATGCCGTTGAAATCGAGCCGGTCGGCCGTGACGATGCCGTGTTTCGGCGTCAGACCCATGATCGCCCGGCCGGTCTGCGACTTGCCGGAACCGGATTCGCCGACAATGCCGAGCCTTTCCTTGCCGAGGGTGAAGGAGACGCCGCGCACGGCCTCGATCACGCCGGTGCGCGTGGGGTAGCTGACCTTGAGCTTGTCGACGGTCAGAAGTGTCGTCATTGGCCGCTCTCCTTCGGATCGAGCGCGTCGCGCAGGCCGTCGCCGAGGAGATTGAAGCCGAGGCTGACGATGAGGATGGCGATGCCGGGCATCGCCGCGACCCACCATTGATCGAGAATGAAGCGCCGGCCCGAGGCGATCATCGCACCCCATTCCGGCAGCGGCGGCTGCGCGCCGAGGCCAAGGAAACCGAGACCGGCCGCCGTCAGGATGATGCCCGCCATATCGAGCGTCACCCGCACGATCAGCGAGGAAATGCAGAGCGGCATGACATGGCGCACGATGATGCGGAGCGGCGAGGCGCCCATCAGCTTCACCGCCGAAATATAGTCGGACCGCCGCACCGTCAGCGTCTCGGCACGCGCGATGCGGGCATAGGGCGGCCAGGATGTGATGGCGATGGCGATGATCGCGTTCTGGATGCCCGGACCGAGAGCGGCGACGAAGGCCAGCGCCAGCACCAGCTTCGGAAAGGCGAGGAAAATATCGGTGATGCGCATCAGCGTCGCATCCACCCAGCCTCCGGCATAACCGGAGACCGTGCCGACGATCAGCCCGATCGGCGCCGAGATGACGGCGACGAGCACGACGACGAACAGCGTCAATCTCGATCCGTAGATCAGCCGCGAATAGATGTCGCGGCCCTGGTCGTCGGTGCCGAGCAGAAATTCACCCGTTCCGGGCGGCAGCAGCCGGGCATTGCGGAGATCGCCGACGACGGGATTGTGCGTGGCGATCACATCGGCGAAGGCGGCGATGAAAAGCAGCGCCACGATGATCAGCAGGCCGACCACCGCAAGCCTGTTGGCCGTGAACTGCCGCCAGGTGATGTAGGCGCGGCCGAGGCGGGCCTGCAGGCGCGATTGCGGCCGGTCGGAAAGCAGCCACTCGCGGCGGCTCATCGTCGGAGATGGGCTGGCAGGGGCCGTCATCGGTTTCGCGTCCTCGGGTCGAGCGTCCGGTAGAGAAGATCGGACAGAAGGTTGATGCCGATGAAGATCGTGCCGATGACGATCGTGCCGCCGAGCACGGCATTCATGTCGGCATTCTGCAGCGAATTGGTGATGTAGAGCCCGATGCCCGGCCAGGAAAACACCGTCTCGGTGAGCACCGACCCTTCGAGCAGACCGGCATAGGAAAGCGCAATCACGGTGACCAGCGGCACGGCGGCATTGCGCAGCGCATGGCCCCAGATCACCCGCGTTTCCGAAAGACCCTTGGCCCGCGCGGCAACGATATATTCCTGCGAAAGCTCGTTCAGCATGAAGCTGCGCGTCATCCGGCTGATATAGGCAAGCGAGAAATAGCCGAGCAGCGAAGCGGGCAGGATGATGTGGCGGAAGACGTCGTAGAAAACATCCCATTGCCCCTGCCAGGCGCTGTCCAAGAGATAAAAGCCGGTGATCGGCGTGAACGTATATTCGAAGACGATGTCGATGCGGCCGGGAAAGGCCACCCAGCGCAGCTGCGCGTAGAAGATGACGAGCGAGATCAGCGCCAGCCAGAAGATCGGCACCGAATAACCGATCAGGCCGACGACGCGCACCACCTGGTCGGCGATGCTGCCACGACGCACGGCGGCGAGAACGCCGAGCGGCACGCCGACGAAAGCGCCGATCAGCGTTCCGAGCGTTGCGAGCTCTATCGTCGCCGGAAATGCACGGCGAATATCGACCATGACAGGATTGGTCGTCAGCACCGAATTGCCGAAATCGCCGGACAGGACGCCTTTGATATAGATGAAGAACTGCTGATAGAGCGGCAGATTGAAACCCATCTCCTGGCGCACCCGCTCGACGACATGGTTGGGGGCGCGATCGCCGAGGATGGCGAGCACGGGATCGATCGGCACGACGCGGCCGATGAAGAAGGTGACGGCCAAGAGGCCGAGATAGGTGGTGACGGCGGCAAACAGGAACCGCCCCAGCGCCTTTGCGAAGGCCTTGGCACGGCCCTTTCGGGGCCGCGCCTCCTGTCTTGTTTCGACGGTGCTCAAACCACTCAATCCTGCCGGACTATTCCTTGGCGATCGGACCGACAAAATTGGTGTCGAAGCTCGGACCCAGCTTGAAGTCCTTCAGGTTCTTGCGATAGCCAGCGACCTCGGTCTGCTGGAAGATGAAGACGAAGGGGCTGTTTGCCAGATACTTCTTCTGGATGTCCTGATATATGGCGGCGCGCTTGGCCGCGTCGCGTTCCAGAAGGGCTGCCTTGGCTTGCTTGTCGAGTTCCGGCGCTTCCCAGCTGTTGCGCCATGCGAGCGTCTTCACCGTGCCGGCGTCGGAATTGTCGGGATTGCCGGTAAAGGTATCGGCATTGGAATTCGGATCGAAATAGTCCGAACCCCACTGGCCGATATACATGTCGTGGGTGCGGGCGCGGTACTTGGTCAGCGTCTGCTTGCCATCGCCGGGGATAATTTCCATCTTCACGCCGGCCTGCGCCAGCGTCTGCTGCATGGATTCGGCGATACCGGTGACCGGCTGCGTGTTGCGCACGTCCATGGTGATCGAGAAACCGTCGGCCAAGCCGGCCTTGGCGAGCAGTTCCTTGGCCTTGGCGACATCGAGCTTGTAGGGATTCTCGTCGAGTGCGCCGAGCTGGCCCTTCGGCAGGAAGGTCTGATGAATTTCGCCGATACCCTTGATCAAGGTGGCGCCGATCGCATCGTAATCGACCAGGTATTTGAAGGCTTCCTGGACTTCCGGCTTTTTCAGGTTCTCGTTCTTGTTGTTCAGGCTGACATAATAGATCGTGCCCTTCGGCGCACTCGTGGTCGCGAGATCGGCATTCTTCGACACCGCGTCGATGTCGCCCGGCTCGAGGTTGCGGGCGATATCGATGTCGCCGGCTTCGAGCGCCAGCCGCTGGGCAGAACTTTCCTTCATATAGCGGTAGATGACGCGGTTGAGCCTCGCCTTGTCGCCGTAATAATTGTCGTTGCGCTCCAAGACGACGACTTCGTTAGCGCGCCATTCGCGCAGCTTGTAGGCGCCGGAACCGGCATAGCCGGTCTTCAGCCATTCATTGCCGAAATCATTGTCGTATTTATGCTCGGCATCCGGCGTCACCGCCTTCACATGCTCCAGCACCAGCTTCTTGTCGACGACCGACGCGACCGTTGCCGTCAGGCAGTTCAGCACGAAGCTCGGCGCATAGGCCTTGTCGACCGTGAAGACGAAGGTATTGGCATCGGCCGCCTTGGCCTTTTCGGCAATATTGTCGCCGGTCAGGCCGAACTGGGTGAGGATGAAAGCCGGGCTCTTGTCGAGCTTGACGGCACGTTCGAACGAATAGGCGACATCGTCGGCGGTGATCGGGTTGCCGGAGGCGAATTTCAGGCCCGGCTTCAGCTTGAACGTATAGGTGAGGCCGTCATCGGAAACGCTCCAGCTCTCGGCCAGATCACCCTTCACCTTGGAGGTGTCGTCCATGTCGAGACGAACGAGCAGGCTGTAGCTGTTGGTGGTGATTTCGGCGGTCGACAGCTCGAAAGCCTCGCCCGGATCCATCGTGATGATATCGTCGATGGCAAAACCCTCGACCAGCGTGTCTTTGGGCGTCTCGGCGAAAGCCGAGGGTGCGGCCATCATCAGGAGCGAAAGAGCGGCACCCGCGGAAAGCAGTCGGAAATTGCGGCTGAGCCTGGTGATCATCATGGTTTGTTCCCCTGTTCTCGATTGATTGCGAAGCGTTTTGTCGACATGTCCATTAAACTGTTGTCCGTTCTGAGCGCGTCCAGAGGCGCGCGGCGCTTTAGGCCCGCGCCTCCCGCCAAGCTTGTGCCAGAATGCGAAGCCAATTTTCACGGGCAAGTTTCGTGAGATCGGCTTCACCATATCCAACCTCCCGGAGAGCGGCAATCAGCTTCTGATTGCCGGCCGCATCGCCGATTTCCTCAGGAATGGTGGCGCCGTCGAAGTCCGATCCGAGCCCCACGCAATCTATGCCGACGCGGTTCACGAGATAGTCGATGTGGCGGATCATGTCGGCAAGCGGCGTCTCGCTGTCCGAGCGGCCGTCGGGACGCAGCATGGCGGTGGCGTAGTTGATGCCGACGAGCCCGCCGCTTTCGCGGATCGCATCGAGCTGCTTGTCCGTCAGATTGCGCGCCACCGGCGTCAGCGCGTGGGCGTTCGAATGGCTGGCGACCAGCGGCTGGTCCGTCGTTTTCGCCACGTCCCAGAAACCCTTTTCGGTGATATGGGCAAGATCGATCAGGACCCCGAGGCGATTGCATTCCCTCACCAGCGCGAAGCCGGCATCGGTGAGGCCCGGCGCCGTATCCGGCGACATCGGGAAGGCGAAGGGCACCCCGTAACCAAAGACATTGTGCCGGCTCCAGACCGGCCCGAGCGACCGCAGACCGGCCGCATAGAACACCTCGAGCGCCGAAAGATCGGCGCCGATTGCCTCGCAGCCTTCCATATGCATGACGGCTGCAAAAATGCCGTCCGCCATGGCGCCGCGGATATCCTTCACCGTCCGGCAGAGCCGCCAGGCGCCGGCCTGGTCCAGCCGCAGCGCAATCGCCGCCATTTCGGTGGCGATGGCAAGGGAAGGCAGCGGATCGAGAGGGGCCGCCATCGGCGTGATATAGCGACCGTCGGCATCCGGGTCGGCGAAGACGAGATCGCCCGAGGGAATGTAGATGGCGCAGAGACCGCCCGAAAGGCCGCCCTCCCTGGCCCGCCGGGCATCGATATGGCCGACCGTCGTACCGCCTGCGAATTCGGCGATCGGATCGCTGCCGTCTTTTGAATGTGTCCAGAGTCGGAGGAGAACGTCGTTGTGACCGTCAAATACGAATTGCATCTGTCTTCCTGCGCTGCCCTACTGCATAATTCCTTAAATCGGAATCGATTCAAAGTGCTACAGCGTCCTTTACGCGTCTTTTCAGACGCGCGGCGCTGCAGAGGGCGAATGATGCAGTCAGAATAGAAAAGCTGACGGAATTCGCCACCTCTTTTTTCAGAAATTGGTTACCGACCTCCGGAGCTTCGCCGGAATCGAAGCGGGGGCCGAAGCCCCCGCGAAAACCTCGGATCGTGTGGCCGCAAATCAGTGCTTGCGGCGCTTCTTCTGTCGGTAGACGTCGATGACGACAGCCGCGACGATGATGAAGCCCTTGACGATCTCCTGGTAATAGGCGTCGATCCTGAGGAAGGTGAAGCCTGATGTCATGACGCCGAGGATGATGGTGCCGATGACGGTGCCGGTGATACGCCCGACGCCGCCGGTCAGCGAGGTGCCGCCGATGACGGTCGCGGCGATCGCGTCGAGTTCATATCCGACGCCCATGCTCGCCTGTGCGGTTTCGGCGCGGGCCGCCGTAACGATCCCGGCCAGGCCGGCAAGCAATCCGGCAATCACGTAGACCTTGACGAGATGCGCTTCGATGTTGATGCCGGAAACGCGTGCCGCCTGCGGGTTCGCGCCGATGGCATAGGTGAACTTTCCGTAGCGGGTATAGCGCAGCGCAATGTGAAAGATCAGCGCAACGACCAGGAAGACGACGACCGGCCACGCCTTGGTTCCGATGAAATGAAACTGCTCGGTGATCCCGGAAACCGGCTGGCCCTTGGTATACCACTTCGCCACACCTCTGGCGGACACGAACATGCCAAGCGTTGCAATGAACGGCGGGATCTTGGTGTAGGCAATGAGCGCGCCGTTCGCCAGACCCGCGGCCGCCCCGATCAACAGGCCGACGACGATCGGCACGACGGCCGGCAGGTCGGTCAGCGACGGGAAGACGGCCCGCCCCCAGGTCGACGACTGGGCAAAACTGGTCGCGATCATCGCGGTCATGCCGACGACCGAACCTGACGAAAGATCGATGCCGCCGGTGATGATGACCTGCGTGACGCCGACGGCGATGATGCCGATGACGGAGACCTGCAGGATCATGATCGTCAGGCGCTGCGAATTCATCAGGAAGCTCTGGCCGATGAACATCCAGCCGAGCACTTCATAGATGAGCGCGATGCCGACGAGCACGAGGAAAATGCTGAGCTCAGTCGGCAAGCGCCGCCGCCGTTGCCGGGTTGCGAGCGGAGCCGCGCCCTCTGCTGCCTTGGTACTCATGTCAAACCTCCCTTGGGCGATCGCCGACGGCGCATCACTGCGCAGCCAGCTCCATCACCTTGATCTGCGTTGCTTCATCGCGATTGAGGAAACCGGTCACGCGCCCCTCATGCATGACCATGATGCGGTCGCTCATCCCGAGAACCTCGGGCATTTCGGACGAGATCATGATGACTGCCACGCCGTGGCGCGCCATCTCCGTCACCAGCCGGTGGATTTCCGCCTTGGCGCCGACATCGATGCCGCGCGTCGGCTCATCGAGGATCAGGATCCGCGGATTGGTGAGCAGCCAGCGCCCGATCAGCACTTTCTGCTGATTGCCGCCTGAAAGGTTTTCCACCCGCTCGTAAAGATTGGGCGTTTTCACCCGCAACTTTTTTGCCATGTCTTCGCAGGTCGCTTCGATGGCGCCCTGCTGCACGAAACCGCCCTTGACATATCTGTCCTGCAGAACGGCGATCTGCATGTTCTCGAGAATATCGAGGATCAGCAGACAGCCGGTATCTTTGCGGTCCTCGGTCAGGAACGCCATCTGGTGACGGATAGCCTCGGTCGGCGACGAAATCGTCACCGGCTTGCCGTAGAGTTCGATCGAGCCGGAGCTTGCCGGCGTCACGCCGAACAGCGTTTCGGCGACATTCGATCGCCCGGAACCGACAAGGCCGGCCACACCGAGGATCTCGCCCGCCCGCACCTCGAAGGAGACGTTCTTGAAGACGCCGTTGAGGCAAAGATCCTTGACGGAGAGCAAGACCTCGCCGATCGGCACGTCCTCTTTGGGAAACATCTGGGTGATTTCGCGCCCGACCATCATGCGAATGATGTCGTCGCGGGTAACGTCGGTCGAAGCGTGCGTGCCGATATATCGGCCGTCACGGAAGACCGAAAACTCGTCGGCGATCTCGAAAAGCTCGTTCATCTTGTGGGTGATGTAGACGATGCCGATGCCCTGAGATCTGAGATCGCGGATGATGCGGAAGAGATGCTCGACCTCGCGCTCCGTCAGCGCCGAAGTCGGCTCGTCCATGATCAGCACGTCGGAATTATAGGAAACGGCCTTGGCAATCTCGACCATCTGCCGGTTGGCGACCGACAGGTACCGGACCTCGATATCGGGATCGATGTCGATATTGAGCCTGGTAAACAGCTCCTCGGTCATGCGGTGCATGGCGCCGTGATCGACGAAACCGAGGCGGTTCTTCGGTTCGCGGCGGATCCAGATATTTTCCGCGACCGTCATGAACGGCATCAGGTTCAGTTCCTGATGGATCATGGCAATCCCGTTCTCCAGCGCGTCGAGCGGAGATTTCAACCGGATCTCAACGCCCTTCAAGCGGATATCGCCCTTGTCGGGTATGTAAATGCCGGCAAGGATCTTCATCAATGTCGATTTGCCGGCGCCATTTTCGCCCATCAGCGCATGCACGGAGGCGCGCTTCAGCCGGAACTGCACGTCGTCGAGCGCGACGACGCCCGGAAATTCCTTGCGAACGCCCTCGGCGCTCAGCAGATATTCCGCATTCGGAACTGCGCCGCTCGCACGCACGGCGGCCATGGTTGTCGGGCTGACGGCCATATCATCTCCTCCGGATACGGACAGGCGGAAAGGATGCGGGCAGAACCCGCATCCTGGTGGCACTCGTCTCAGTTCTTGGTGACGAAGTCCTTGACGTTGGCAGGCGTGACGAGCTGGAAGGGAATATAAACCTTCTTGTCGATCTTTTCGCCCTTGGCGAGCTTGATCGCCGCATCGAGCGAGCCCTTGCCCTGGCCGGCGGCATCCTGGAAGACGGTGACGTCGAGATCGCCCGCCTGCATGGCGGCAAGCGCGTCCTGCGTGGCGTCGACACCGCCGATGACGACCTTGGTCATGTCCTTGCCGGCCGCCTTCAGCGCCTGGATGGCGCCGATCGCCATTTCGTCGTTGTTGGAGATGACAGCGTCGAATTCGATGCCGCTGGAGAGCCAGTTGGTCATCAGGTCGGCGCCCTGGGTGCGGTCCCAATTGGCCGTCTGCTCTTCGACGATCTCGATGCCCTTGCATTCATCGGTCTTGATCACGTCATGGACGTCCTGGGTGCGCGTGCGCGCAGCCTGGTTGGAGAGCTCGCCCATGATGACGACGGCCTTGCCCTTGCCGCCGAGAATGCGGCAGATTTCCTTGGTTTCCAGCGTGCCGGATTCCAGCTCGTTGGATGCGACGAAGGCCTGCTTGTCCGGCAGCGTGTCGACGTTGACAGGCTGGCGGTTGACGTAGACCAGCGGAATGCCGGCATCGGCGGCGAGCTTCGACATAGCCGTCGTCGCATCGGTATCGACAGGGTTGACGATGATTGCATCGACCTTGGAGGCGATGAAATTCTGGATCTGGCTCTGCTGCTTGGAAACGTCGTTCTGCGCGTCTTCGACCTGCAGCGTCACGCCGGAAAGCGTCTTTGCATAATCGGTCATGCCGTTGCGCAGAACGGTCAAGAAGTTGTCGTCGAACTTCGCCATCGAGACGCCGACGGTTTCCGCGTGAGCGGCCGTTGACATGACGAGCGCCATCGCAGTGCCCAGGATAAACTTTTTCATTTTCACTTCCTCCACAAAGCGGTGCCCGGCTGCACCCTCCTCACACCGGAGCTCCAGGCATTTGCCCTGAAGCCGCAATTTCCTCGCGCCGCCTCTCCCGCGGCGCTTCAGCAAAACGGAACAAACAAACCGTAAAATTTGTTCTTCGGAATATTCATTCCATTTTCTGGGAACGGCGTCAAGCCTCTTTAGTGGCGATGAGCGATGGATAAAGGTGCAATGCCGCGGACTTGGCGATCGGCGCCCGCGTTGCCCCTGTTGTGAAAGGCGAAGGCCGCATCCATCTATGGGAGGGCCGAAGAGAAGGCCGCGGCCGCAGGCATCTTCGATCTTACGACGCGGCCGGTCATTTAAAGATTTTGGAGACAGGACAAATGTCCATTTCGATCTATCGCCTCACCGTTCCGATGTTCCAGCGCGGCCTCGGAAGCCTGAAAACCTATCTCGACAAGGCCGAGACCTATGCGAAGGAAAAGAATATCGATCCTGCCATATTGGTCGCTGCACGCCTTGCGCCCGACATGCTGCCGCTCTCCGGCCAGTATCAGCGCGCCAGCGATAGCGCCAAATTCACGCTCGCCCGCCTGACCGCCACCGACGCCCCGAAGTTCGAGGACGATGAGAAGACCTTCGATGAGCTGCGCGAGCGCCTGGCAAAGACCGAAGCCTATCTCGCCACCTTCTCGGCGCAGGCGCTGGAAGGCGCGGAAAGCCGTGAGATCACCCTGCCGGGCAAGAGCGGTATCGTGCTGCCCGGTGCCGAATATGTCACCGCCTTCGCCCTGCCGAACTTCTATTTCCACGTCACCACCGCCCACGCCATCCTGCGCAACCAAGGTGCGCCGATCGGCAAGCGCGATTATCTCGGGTAAAAGGCGTCAGGGCCGGCGTGTCACCGGCCCTCTTTCCGTCAGCTCGGTATAGGCAAGCGTCTGGTCGAGATGCCGGGCCCTCAGCGACAGCAGCTTTTCGGCATATTCGAGCCGGATCGCTGCATAGGCCGGGTCGACCGCGACATTGTCGAGCTCCGTCGGATCGTCGCGGAGATTGAAGAGCAGCGGCGGCAGGGCGGCAAAGTGCACATATTTGAACCGCGCATCGCGGATCACCGCGAGATTGCATTCGCTCGATTTCAGCCCGAAATACCGCTCCGTTTCACCCTCGGCGATATCACGGAAATCGAATTCCCAGAAGGCTGCATCCCGCCAGTCCGGTCTGCTCCCGCCGTTGACGAACGGCATCAGCGACCGGCCGTCGAGCCCGTTTTTCGCGTCGATGCCGAGCCTTTCGCAGAGGGTCGGAAAAACATCCGCAGCGCTGGTGAAATCGTCGACGGCCCCGCCCCCAGCACCGCTTGCGGGATCGCGAATGACCAGCGGAATATGATAGCTGCCATCGAAGAAGCCGCCCTTGCCGAGCGTCCAGTGATCGCCCGCCATCTCGGCATGGTCGGAGGTGAAGACGATCAATGTATCGTCCCAGGCACCCGCATCCTTCAGGGCCTGCCAGATGCGGCCGAGCTGCGCATCGACCTCCGATATCATGCCGTAATAGATCGCCCTTATCGCGGCGAAATCCTCGGCGTTCCAGCCGCCGAGCGGCCCCGTCGCACCGTGGATGAAGTTGCCCTTGTCAACGCGCGGCATGGCAAAAGCGAGATAGGGATGACTGTCCTGTTCCACGGCCCGGTTTGCCGCACGCGCAAAAGCCGGCCCCTCGCCCGGCTTGAACATCCGGTTGAACGGCTCCGGCACGGAGAATGGCGGATGCGGGCGCAAGAAGGAGACATGCGCAAACCACGGCCGATCCTGCTCGCCCAACCAACGAATGAACTCGCCGGCCAGGAACGCCGTCTGGGTCTCGTCGCTGGAATAGGCCGGCGCGCCATCGGAAATTTCGCCGGCTTGCGCGCCGACGGGAATATGGATGTCGCGGCTGACGGCATGCCGATGGCCGCGGGACCTCAGCCAGGAGAGCCATTGTCTTTCATGTTCGGGCAGAAGCTGGCGGGCCGTAAAGCCCGGCAGCACGCCTTCATAACTCGTCAGATGCGGATCGTTGGCAGCCATGCCGCGCGGATCGGGCGCCGTGTCGGTGTAGCCGAACAGCGTCGGGTCATATCCCGCCCGCCGGGCGGCGAGCGCCAGATTGTCGAAGCGGGCATCGAGCGGCGAACCATTGCGGCAGACGCGGTGGTTCATCTGGTAAAGGCCGGTATAGAGTGTCGCCCGCGCCGGCGAGCAGGGTGCGGCCCCGGCATAATGCCGCCGGAAGAGCGTGCCTTCCCGTGCCAGCGCATCGACGGCAGGTGTTTTCACGCAAGGGTGGCCGACGGCCGACAGGCAATCGCCGCGCCATTGGTCCGCCGTGATCAGCAGAATGTTCGGCCGGCGGACCTTTTCAATGCGGGTTGGCTCAATGCTGGTTGGATTTTGCATGCCAGTTCCAGGCGGAGCGGATGATCTCGGACAGATCATACTGCGGCACCCAGCCGAGCACGTCGCGCGCCTTGTCGTTATTGGCGACCAGCGTATGCGAATCGCCTTCGCGACGGCCGATATATTCGACCGGGAAAGGCCGGTTCGACACGTCCTCGATCGCGCCGAGCAATTCCTTGACCGTCGTGCCGGTGCCGGTGCCGAGGTTGAGCGCGACAGAATCGCCGCCCTCCAGCAGGTATTCGACGGCGCGCACATGCGCATCGGCAAGATCCAGCACATGGATATAGTCGCGCACGCAGGTGCCGTCGCGCGTCTCGTAATCGCTGCCGAACACCTTGAAGCCCTGGCGGCGGCCGAGTGCCGCATCGATCGCCAGGGGTATCGCATGCGTCTCCGGCTGGTGCCATTCGCCGATCCGGCCTTCGAAATCGGCGCCGGCCGCATTGAAATAGCGCAGCACCACCGAGCGCAGGCTTCTGTACTGGTCGTAATCGGCAAGCGCCTGTTCGACGATATATTTCGTCCGCCCGTAGGGATTGATCGGCACCTGCCGGTGCGTCTCGTCGAGCGGCACGCTCTGCGGCAGGCCGTAGGTGGCGCAGGTCGAGGAGAAGACGAAGGCATTGACGCCGGCCGCCTGCGCCGCCGAAAGCAGCGTCAGCGTGCCGATCACATTGTTCTCGTAGAAGGACACCGGATCCTTGACCGATTCGCCGACCTCGATCAGCGCCGCGAAATGCAGGATCGCCGCCGGCTTGTGCTTGGCCAGCACCTCGTCCAGCCGGGCGCGATCGCGAATATCGCCTTCCTCGGCCGGGCCCCATTTGACGAATTCGCGATGGCCGTTCGAAAAATTATCGAAGACGACGGGCTTGTAGCCCTTGTTCGCCAGGTCGAGGCACGTATGCGAGCCGATATAGCCGGCGCCGCCGACCACAAGAACCGTTTCACCTGCCATACACCACCCTTATTATTAGCGAGAGATGAAAGAAACCTAGACGAGATACACGTCAATAAAAAGAAGGAATTGCGATAGGCGTGAATGGACAATAGGTCAAATGCCGAACCGCCCCGGTCGCATGCGATTTGTACCGGATCGGCGATCGGTGAATTATTCGCGTGATTTGCATAACCGCCCGTTTTAAGGGGCTTTGGCAGCAATCAGCCAGGAGCGCGCGAATGAGGAAGGCATTGGTCGTTTGGGGCGGCTGGCAAGGCCATGAGCCGGAGCAATGCGCTCATATCGTCGCCGATCTCCTGCGCCAGGACGGCTTCGCGGTAGACGTGACCGGCGATCTCGGCATATTCGGCTCTCCGACGCTTGGCAAAACCGATCTGCTGGTGCCTGTTATAACAGGCGAAACGCTCGAAAAACCTCATGCCGCCGCCCTGGTCGAGGCGGTGCGCGGCGGGCTGGGGCTTGCCGGCCATCACGGCGCGCTCGCCACCTCCTTCAAGGAAAGCGCCCCTTTCCGCTATGTCTCCGGCGTCACTTGGGTTGCTCATCCCGGCAACATCATCGACTTCCGCGTCGCCGTCACCCGCCAGGACGATCCGGTCATGCAGGGCATTCCCGATTTCGACTACCGTTCGGAGCAATATTATCTGCACTATGATCCCACCGTCGAAATCCTGGCGACCACCACCTTCACCGGCGCCTACGATCCGGCGGCCCGCAATGTCGTGATGCCGGTCGTCTTCAAGCGCCATTTCGGCGCCGGCCGCATCTTCTATTCCGCTCTCGGCCATGTCGCGGCCGAATTCGACCATCCCTACATGCCGCTCATCCTGCGGCGCGGCCTCAGCTGGGCCGCCCGTCAGTAGCAGTGGAGGGCGGGGGGAGCGGTCTTGCCGATCGCCGACCCGCGCCTAATCTCTCCGCATGCCGGATCGCTTCTCTTTCCTCCCCGCCACGGCCGACCGCCTGAATGATATAGAAGCAGTCTTCGACGATTGCTCCGGCGGCCGGAATTGTCGCTGCGCCTACTGGTATCTTCCGAATGCCGAATACAAGGCCGGATGGGGCGAGGGAAATCGCAGCTGGTTTCGAAGCCTCGTCGTCGGGCCGCGCCCGCCGGGCATTCTCGGCTATCACCAGAACGAGCCGGGCGGATGGTGCGGTGTCGCGCCGCGCGCCGTCTTCGACCGGCTGCGCCGCTCAAAACCCTTCGCGCCGGTCGACGACAGGCCGGTTTGGTCGATCAATTGCTTCATCGTCCGCAAGCCGTTCCGGCGGCAGGGCCTGGCGCGATCGTTGTTGAAACACGCCGTCGAATTCGCAAGCGCGAACGGGGCCGAATGCCTCGAAGCCTACCCCGTCGACCAGGCAGCCCGTGCTTCGAACGGAGCCGAGCTCTATCCGGGAGCGCTCTCGATGTTTCTGGATGCCGGTTTCGTCGAGGTGGCAAGACGCCTGCCGGCAAGGCCGATCGTCCGCCTGGAATGCCGCTGAGTATTTCGGCAACCCAAGGATTGATAAATACAGGCTAGCGAGCCGCCTTGATCTGCCGATCGCTCTCGACGGCGGGGGCCTCGTCATAGACCCGCATCAGCCGCCCGGCTGCCTTCAGCTTCTCGATAAGATCGTTTCCATCGGGCGAGGCCTTGGTCAGCTCCAGCTGCTCAAACTCCCTTAGCGCCTGCGCCCAATGGTTCTCCCCGCGCCCGTCCGGCCTGCCTTCCGATTCCCACAGTGAATAAGCGCGCTGGCTGACCCAGGCGTCTTTATTACGACTCATAATCAACCCCAGCGAGAAATTTCGGAAAGAATATTCGATGGGAACAAGGTGCCAAAACCGGCTTTAGGAGTCGTTACGAGGCAGCGTTAGTTTTTAGCTAATACCGCAGCGCCGGGGGATTGTCCCCGGCACACATTTCTGGACCTTGGCCACGTGCCGGCTCCAGGATAGGGTCATCCGCAGAAACGACAGCGATGACCGATGGTAGCCAAGACAACCCTCAATGCGAAGAATCTCGAATCCCTCGGTGCGCAGCGGCTTGCCGAACTGCTGATCGAAATCAGCACAGGCAGCGCCGCCCACAAACGACGGCTTCGAATGGAGCTTGCCGGCAATCACGGCAGTGCGGAAGTGGCGCGCGAGGTGCGCAAGCGCCTTGCCAGCATCGCGCGGGCACGCACCGTCATCGAATGGCATAAGGTGAAGGCGGTCAACGCGGATCTCGAAACGCAGCGGTCAGCGATCGTCACCGTCGTGGCGGCCGACGATCCGAAGGAAGCGTTCGATCTCATCTGGCAATTCCTTGCCGTCGCCGATTCGATATGCCGGCGATCCAACAGCAGCGACAGCGCCTTCATCGAGACGTTCCACCAGGCATGCGCCGATGCCGGCGTCATCGCCAGCTCCGCGGGGATCGGTATCGATGTCCTTGCCGACAGGGTCTTCACGGCGCTGCAGGATAACGACCACGGCCAATATGATCCGCTGATCGCCGAGATGGTTCCAGCGCTGGGCAAGGACGGCCTGGAACGTTTGAAGAGTCTCCTGGTGCAATGGTCGAACGAACCGGAGGAGAAGCCTGCCGACGCCGACCGAGAGATTCTCGGCTGGGGCGGCGACGGGCCGATCTACAGGGACGAGCTCTACGCCAATCAGCGGCAACTGACGGCGCGCATCGCTCTGCAGGAAATTGCCGATGCCCAGAATGATGTCGATGCCTTCATCGCCCAGCAGCCGGAACCAACGTTAAGGGCGCCGATGGTCGCAGCGGAGATTGCCGACCGTTTGCTCCTGGCTGGACGCGCCGAGGAAGCATTGGAGATTTTGGACGCCGCCGATCGCAGGGGGTGGTTCGAACTGCCGTTTGAATGGCAGTCCGCCCGCGTCAAAGCACTCGACGCCCTGGGACGAGCCGAGGAAGCGCAGGCCTATCAATGGCAATGCTTCGAGCAGGCGCTGAATGGCGAGCACCTTCGCGCTTTCCTGCGAAGGCTCGCCGACTTCGACGATATCGAGGCAGAGGAGAAGGCATTCGCCTTCGCGCACGGCTTTCCGGATGTTCATCGAGCCCTTGGCTTTTTCCTGACGTGGCCCGCACCCGCCGAGGCAGCGAAACTCATATCCAACCGCCAGGCGGAACTGGACGGCGAGCTGTACGAGCTGATGACACCGGCCGCCGAGATGCTGCAGGAGAAACACCCGCTCGCGGCAACCCTGCTGCTGCGGGCGATGATCGGCTTCGCCCTCGATTACGGCCGATCCAGCCGTTACAGGCATGCCGCACGCCATCTGGCGGAATGCGCGTCGCTGGCACCTCATATCGACGATTTCGGCAGCGCCCGGCCCCACGACGCCTATGTGGTGGAGCTGAAGCGCCAACATGGGAATAAGCATGGCTTCTGGAGCCTGCTGCGTTGAGCCGAATGCCCGATCTTACGAGCGAAACGGACATCGCCATGAAGAATCGTCACTCCGCTCGAAACCATTGAGCGCATTATCTCCGCTACCTCCGCCACCTGAATGAATTGACCACAGCTCTCAACACATGATAGATATTAATAAGTATCTACCAGGGGAGTCCGTCACGATGAGCGCGACCGCCAAGCTATTCACGCATGGGCGCAGCCAGGCCGTGCGCCTGCCAAAAGAGTTCCGCTTCGAAGGCAAGGAGGTTCGGGTCAGCCGGGTCGGCAATCGAGTCATCCTCGAACCGCTCGACGCTGACAATGCCATGCCTTGGGCAGCAATCGACAAGCTGGGCGACACGCCTTTCATGCCCGAAGGTCGTGAGCAACCATCGATGCCAGCCGACCGCGCCGTGTTCGACTGATGATCCATCTTGATACCAATGTCGCAGTCGCGCTCTTGAACGGACGGCCACGTCAAGTTCGCGAGCGCTTCGATGAGGCGCGAAATGCAGGAACCCCGCTCGGCCTGTCAATCATCGTCTATCATGAACTGATGTATGGTGCCGCAGCCAGCGAGCGCCGACACGCGAACGAGGAGAAGATCGCCCTGTTCATCGCTTCGGGCGGGATTTCTCTGATCGATTTCAACGAGGGCGACGCACAAGAAGCAGCGGATATTCGTGCCCATCTCCGGAGACAGGGCACTCCGATCGGGCCGTATGATGTGCTGATCGCCGCCCACGCGCGCCGAGCCGGCACCGTGCTGGTGACAGCCAATACAGGCGAGTTTGCCCGTGTGCCTGGCCTGCAAGTGCTGGACTGGGCAGCAGCCTCGTAGCTGCCGGCACTAATGGACTGAAGCTTGTTGAGAGAAATCAGCAGTCGCGGGGAAACTTTACGGCCCAAGGTCCAAGTGGCGGAGAGGGTGGGATTTGAACCCACGATACCCTTGCAGGTATGCCGCATTTCGAGTGCGGTGCATTCGACCACTCTGCCACCTCTCCGCGGTCTTGGTCGGCGCTTGTTCGGCGCGGGCGTTCTCATAACGAGCATATGACAGGTTGGCAAGCCGAAAAGTCGAAGCATTCCATCCTTTTGCCTTGACAGTTTTTTGTCGCTCGCGTATCTCGGCTGCGCAATAGGTTTGGAGAAATCCGTGCCTTGTTTGTCCTGCGCTTGCGTGGGGCGCTTCACCGGCAGGAAGAGTTCGAGGGTAGCCCTCTGAAATCCCTGCTTAACTTCGACTGATAAAAAGACGGCCACCTTGCTCAAGCGGCGAGGAGAGCTGGAACGAACATGAAAGGATAAAAAATGTTCGCAGTCATCAAGACCGGCGGTAAACAGTACCGTGTGGCAGCCAACGACGTGCTGACCATCGAAAAGCTGGAAGCCACCGCTGGCGATTCCATTGAATTCACCGAAGTGCTCGTGATCGGCGAAGGCGCCGACGCTGCGATCGGTGCGCCCTTCGTTACCGGCGCCTCTGTCAAGGCAGAAGTCGTCGAACAGAACCGCGGCAAGAAGGTCATCGCCTTCAAGAAGCGCCGCCGTCAGAATTCGAAGCGTTCGCGCGGCCATCGTCAGCATCACACGGTCGTCCGTATCACGGACATCGTGGCTGCCAAGTAAGATCAACGGGTTTCAGGTTTAAAGGAGAACTCCAATGGCACACAAAAAAGCTGGCGGTTCCTCGCGCAACGGTCGCGATTCCGAATCCAAGCGCCTTGGCGTGAAGAAGTTCGGCGGCGAAGCCGTCATCGCAGGCAACATCCTCGTGCGTCAGCGCGGGACGCAGTGGCATCCGGGTTCCAACGTCGGCCTCGGCAAGGATCACACGATTTTTGCGCTTACCGCCGGCAATGTGAACTACCGAACGAAGGCCAACGGTCGCGTCTACGTGTCTGTCATGCCGAAAGCGGAAGCAGCGGAATAAGCCGGTAGCGCTCAAAAACAGCCGGCGTCTCATCGACCCGGCTGGCCGTATCAGGTTCAGTCCAGAAAACAGGGGAGATGGGACGCCATCTCCCCTTTTTCTTTGTCCAAACAGGAGGACTGAACATGCAAGGCGAATTGTTAAGGGTAGACCAATCACGGTCTCCCCGGGAAGACCGGGTGTCTTCCGAAGAACGGCTGAGGCCGGAACGGTTAAGGACCGATTGCCCTGTCTTATTATCGGAAAGGCTCGTCATGCGCGCGCCCCACGAAGAAGACATCGACGCCCTTGCCCATCTCGCCAACAACGCCAAAGTCGCCACCATGGTATCGCGTATGCCGCACCCCTATACCGCCGATGATGCTGCTGACTTCGTGCGTCGCACGAAAAATGGCGAGATTGGCAAATGCGTCTATGCGATCACCAAGGCCGAAAACGGCGCCTTTATCGGCTGCTGCGGTGTCGAGCCGCATGCCGACGGCAGGACCGTCGAAATCGGTTACTGGCTGGGCGAACCCTATTGGAACAAGGGCTATACGACCGAGGCCTGCCATGCCCTGGTCGATATGGTGTTCAGAACCCGCCAGGACGTCGATCAGATCGACGCCCGCTGCCGGGTGATGAACGTCGCCTCGCGGCGCGTTATCCAGAAGTGCGGCTTCCAGTTCCAGGGTTCGGGGCTCGCCGCCTCACTGGCGCTCGGCAGCAACGTGCCTGTGGAATGGTACAGGCTCGACCGCAAGACCTGGATGTCGCTCCGAAGCTGGGGGAACATCGCATGAGCACGACCGCGCTGCAAAGGCCGGAGGTCACGCCGATGATGCCAGGCCCCGCGCCTGTCATCTCGACCGCCCGGCTGACGCTCCGTCCCCACCGGCTGAGCGATGCGCCTGCGATCGCGGAATCGCTCTCCGATTTCGCGGTCACGCGCATGCTGTCCCGCGTGCCCGCGCCGTTCGACCGGCAGGATGCGCTGGACTGGCTGATCCCGGTCACCTCCGGCACCTTGCCGGACTGGCCGCTGGCGATCACCGGCAAGGACGATGTCCATATCGGTAATGTCTCGATCGAGCTGCGCCACGGCCGCTGGCACCTCGGCTACTGGCTGAACCGCTACTACTGGCGGCGCGGCTATATGAGCGAGGCGGTGGCGGCGATCATCGAGCGCTTCTCGCGCCGCATGCCGGAGACGCCGGTTCATTCCGGCGTCTTCGCCGACAATCCGGCCTCACTGCGGCTGCAGGAGAAGCTCGGTTTCCGCATGACGGGCTGCGGCGAAATCTATTGTTTCGCCCGCAACACCATGGTGTCGCACATCGAAACCGTGCTGCAGCCGGGCATGTTGCCGCCGCGCAAGGTGGCCTGATCGAAAAAAGGGAGGCGCCGCCACAGCGGCGTCTCCGTCAATCGCCGATCTCGACCCAGAGAGGGAAATGATCGGAGCCCTCGGATTGCGTATCGATCCGGGCGGATTTCAACCGGCCCTCGAGGCCGCAACTGACGAAGCAATAATCGAGATGCATGCGTTTGCTGTGATCTTCGGGATCCATCCAGCTGTAGCTTCCCGGCCGATAGGCCGAAAGCGCCGCAAAGGCGTCGATCGGCGTGCCGATCCGGGCGACACGGCCGTAATATCCGCCGCCGGCACCGGCAAGCGCGCAATATTCCGGCGATTCCGGCTCCATGTTGAAATCGCCCATGATGACGTAATCCTCCGGCAGCGGCGGCTCCGGCAGATCGAATTCGCCACCGCCCGTCAGCGAACCGCCCTCCTGGACGAAGGCATTGATCTCAGCGTTCAGGAATTGCAGCTGGCGGATGCGCTCGTCGGCCGAGACATGGTCGAGATGGACGGAATAGACGCGGATCGCGCCGCCGGGTGTTGTGATGACCGCCTCGGTTGCGCCGCGCTGCAGGTTGATCTTGCCGATCGTCCGGCTGCGCGGCAGAAGCAGCGTTCGGGTCGAGATGACAGGCCAGCGCGACAGCACCATGTTGCCGAATTGGAAGCGGGTGCCCGGCGGCGGCTGAGGCCTGCCTTCAGCTGCCTCGACATGCATGTCGCAGGCCGGCCCATACACCCAGAAATAGTCGGGAAAAAAGGCTGCAACATCGGCCACTATGTCGGCAAAACCGTTGCGCGAGAAGCCGCGGGTCACCTCCTGTAGCGCGATGACATCGGCGCCCTCAAGGCTGCGGGCAATGCGCGCCAGATCGTATCTGCCGTCGAGACCGAAGCCGTACTGTATGTTATAGCTCGCAAAATTCACGATAATCTTTGACCTCCGTCGGAACCGCCTATATCGAATGGGCCAAGACGGGCCGTCCAACTGCCACCGGATACTGGAAGTAAAATGAAATTTCTCGACGAAGCAAAGGTCTATATCCGATCCGGAGACGGCGGCGGGGGCAGCGTCTCCTTCCGGCGCGAGAAATTCATCGAGTTCGGCGGCCCCGACGGCGGTGATGGCGGACGCGGCGGCGATGTCTGGGTCGAGACCGTCAACGGTCTCAATACGCTGATCGATTTCCGCTACCAGCAGCATTTCAAGGCGACGACCGGCACTCACGGCATGGGCCGGAACCGTACCGGCGCCAACGGCAGCGACGTGACGCTCAAGGTCCCCGTCGGCACCCAGATCTTCGAGGAAGACCGGGAAACGCTGATCTGTGATCTCACCGTCGAAGGCCAGCGTTACTGCCTCGCCCATGGCGGCAATGGCGGTTTCGGCAACGCCCATTTCAAGACCTCGACCAATCAGGCGCCGGATTGGGCCAATCCCGGCCTGCCCGGCGAGGAAAAAACCCTCTGGCTGCGGCTGAAGCTGATTGCCGATGCCGGCCTCGTCGGCCTGCCCAATGCCGGCAAGTCGACCTTCCTCGCGTCAGTCACCCGCGCCCGGCCGAAGATCGCCAACTACCCCTTCACCACGCTGCATCCCAATCTCGGCGTCGCCACCATCGACGAGCGGGAATTCATCCTAGCCGACATTCCGGGCCTGATCGAAGGCGCCCATGAGGGTGTCGGCATCGGCGACCGTTTCCTCGGCCATGTCGAGCGCACCCGCGTGCTGCTCCACCTCGTCTCCGCCCAGGAGGAAAAGGTCGGCAAGGCCTATAAGACGGTCAAACACGAGCTCGAAGCCTATGGCAACGATCTGACGGATAAGCCCGAGATCGTGGCGCTGTCGCAGATCGACGTGCTCGACGAGGCCGAACTGAAGAAGAAGACCAAGGAATTGGCCAAGGCCTGCGGCAAGACGCCGTTCCAGATTTCGGCCGTCACCGGCAAGGGCATGACCGAGGTCCTGCGCGCGCTGCGCGACATCATCGTCGAGGAAAATACCGAGGAAAAGCCGGCCAGGGTGCCGAAGCTCAGGCATCGCGACATGGTCGTCACCGATGAGGGCGAGGACGAGGCCGATGACCAGCCGTAAGCCGCTTGGCCGCTACCGCCGCATCGTCATCAAGATCGGCTCTGCGCTTCTGGTCGACCGCAAGGCCGGGCTGAAGAAGGCCTGGCTCGACGCCATGTGCGCCGATATCTCCGGCCTGAAGGCCAAGGGCATTGATGTGCTCGTCGTTTCCTCCGGCGCCATCGCGCTCGGCCGCTCGGTGCTCGACCTGCCCTCGGGCGCACTGAAGCTGGAGGAAAGCCAGGCGGCGGCGGCCGTTGGCCAGATCGCGCTGGCGCGCGCCTGGTCGGAAAGCCTGTCGCGCGACGAGATCGTTGCCGGCCAGATCCTGCTGACGCTGGGCGATACCGAAGAGCGTCGCCGCTATCTCAATGCGCGGGCCACCATCAATCAGCTGTTGAAGATCGGCGCCGTGCCGATCATCAACGAAAACGATACGGTCGCCACCAGCGAAATCCGCTATGGCGACAACGACCGCCTGGCCGCCCGCGTCGCGACGATGACCGGCGCCGACCTGCTCATCCTTCTTTCCGACATCGACGGCCTCTATACCGCCCCGCCGCATCTCGATCCGAACGCAGCCTTCCTGGAGACGATTTCCGCAATCACGCCGGAGATCGAGGCAATGGCCGGGGGTGCGGCTTCCGAGCTCTCGCGCGGCGGCATGCGCACCAAGATCGATGCCGGAAAGATCGCCACGACATCGGGCTGCGCCATGATCATCGCCTCCGGCAAGACCGACAGCCCGCTGTCGGCGATCGAAAACGGCGCCCGTTCCTCGTGGTTCGCCCCTTCGGGGACCCCTGTCACGGCTCGCAAGACCTGGATCGCCGGACAGCTGCAGCCAGCCGGTGAACTGCATGTCGATGACGGCGCCGTCACCGCTCTCGGCGCCGGCAAGAGCCTGCTTCCGGCCGGCGTGCGCAGCGTTTCCGGCCTCTTCAGCCGCGGCGACACCGTCGCGATCATCGGCCCTGAAGGTCGCGAGATCGCCCGTGGCCTTGTCAGCTACGACGCCGACGACGCCCGCCGGATTGCCGGCCGCAAGTCGGCCGAGATCGAGGCCATCCTCGGTTATGCCGGGCGCGCCGCTATGGTCCATCGCGACGACATGGTGATGACCGCGCCGATCGGTTCCAAATCGGAAAGGCAGAAGAAGGACGCGAGCTATGCTTGATACCGTTGCGCCAGGCCCTGACATTGACGTGCTGATGAACGACATCGGCCGCAAGGCGAGGGCTGCCGCACGACCGCTGAGCTTTGCGTCCACCGAGGTCAAGAACAGCGCGCTGAATGCGATGGCCGATGCGATCCTGGCGAACAAGGCTGAGATTCTTGCCGAAAACGCCAAGGACCTGAGGGACATCGAAGGCACCGAGATGCTCGCCTCCTTTGTCGACCGGCTGACGCTGAACGACAAGCGCATCGCCGAAATGGCCGAGGGAATCCGCGCCATCGCCGCCCTTGCCGATCCGGTCGGCGAAGTCATTGCCGCCTGGGACCGGCCGAACGGCCTGAAAATCGAGCGCGTCCGCACGCCGCTCGGCGTCATCGGCGTCATCTTCGAAAGCCGGCCGAACGTCACCGCCGATGCCGGCGCCCTCTGCCTCAAGGCGGGCAATGCCGTCATTTTGCGCTGCGGGTCGGATTCGCGCCATTCATCGCAGGCTATCCATGCCTGCCTGGTCGAGGGCCTGAAAGCGGCAGGGCTTCCAGAGCATGCTATCCAGCTCGTCCCGGTCACCGACCGCGCCGCCGTCGGCGCCATGCTGCGCGGCCTGGACGGGGCGATCGACGTCATCGTGCCGCGCGGCGGCAAGAGCCTGGTCGCCCGCGTGCAGAGCGAGGCCCGCGTGCCGGTTTTTGCCCATCTCGAAGGCCTTTGCCACATCTATGTCGATGCCTCCGCCGATATCGAGATGGCAAAGCAGATCGTCGTCAATGCCAAGATGCGCCGTACCGGCATCTGCGGCGCGGTTGAAACCCTGCTCGTCGACGGTGCCGCGATCGGCACGCATCTGACGCCGCTGCTCGAGATTCTCACGGAGGCCGGCTGCGAGATCCGCGGCTCCGCAACCGTTCTGAAGGTCGCGCCCGGCATGAAGCCGGCGACCGAGGAGGACTGGTCGATCGAATATCTCGACGCGATCATTTCCGTTGCCGTCGTCGACGGCATATCGGGCGCGATCGCCCATATCCAGACCTATTCCTCGAACCACACCGAGGCTGTCATCGCCGAGGACCCTGACGTCGTTGCGCGGTTCTTCACCGAGGTCGATTCGGCGATCCTGCTGCACAATGCCTCGACGCAGTTTGCCGATGGCGGCGAGTTCGGCATGGGTGCGGAAATCGGCATTGCCACCGGCAAGATGCATGCCCGCGGCCCGGTCGGCGTCGAACAGCTCACCTCTTTCAAATATCGGGTGCACGGCGCCGGACAGACGCGACCCTGACGTGGCGATTGGGCCTGACGTGGTGATTGAGAATGTGGACCGGCACTATCTCCGCATGCCGCACAGCGAGCGCGGCATGGTCGTCGGTCTGTTCGGCGGTTCGTTCAACCCGCCGCATCAGGGCCACGCGCTCGTCGCCGAGATCGCCCTCAAACGGCTCGGCCTCGATCAGCTCTGGTGGATGGTCACCCCCGGCAATCCGCTGAAGAGCCGCAACCAGCTCGCTCCGCTTGCCGAGCGCATTGCCGAAAGCGAGCGCATTGCCCCCGATCCCCGCGTCAAGGTCACCGCCTTCGAACAGACGCTCGGCGTCAGCTATACCGCCAACACGCTTGCCCGCGTCAAGGCGCGCAATCCGCATGTGCATTTCATCTGGATCATGGGCGCGGACAGCCTGCAGACCTTTCACAAATGGCAGAAATGGCAGGAAATTGCCCGCACCTTCCCGATCGCCGTGATCGACCGGCCGGGTGCGACGCTCTCCTTTCTCTCCTCGAAGATGACGAGGACCTTCGATTTCGCCCGTGTCGACGAGGATGACGCGCGTGTGCTCTGGAAGAAACCCGCGCCGGCCTGGACCTTCATCCACGGACCGCGCTCCGGCCTGAGCTCGACGGCAATCCGCAACGGCTCTGCGCCGGGCAGCTCCGAATAGGTCGGTTTTTAGGGAAATCCCAGAAACGAGAAAGCCCGACGGGGGAGGAGATCCGTCGGGCTTATGAACTCGATCGACAACTGGGAGGAGGAGTGTTGTCGATCCTACCGAACGGCTATGGGAGGAGGAGATGCCGTTTCGATGAGTCTGTTGTATCATATTCCGCAAGAAGGTGAATATCGATTGGTGCATTGCAGCAATGCACTGAGTGCAAATCTCCGGAGAGATTTGGCTTCGCCGTTGCCGCTTTTATTAGCAACAATTAAAGGAAGCATCCTCTGCCGCCGGGAGTCCCTGCGGTTCGCAGACTGTCTCCGAGTATTTTCGCCCTACCGATCTCGATTTCGGCGGGAGCCATGCACCTGCCGAATGCGTGAACATTGCGCCGCTGCGAACACGGATCCGGGATCTGGTTATATTTTCCTGGATATATCCCTAGCCAAGCCGCACCGCTCGTTATATTCGTCGCAATATTTCGAATCCCTGGGGAGTGAACATGCAAAACCGTCGCCAATGGATGAAACTGGCAATTGCCGCGATGGCGGCCCTCTGGCTTGGCACAGCAGCGCTTCCGGCGCCGGCCACTGCGGCCGAAAAGCTCACCGTCTTTGCGGCGGCGAGCCTCAAGGATGCGCTCGATGCCGCCAATGCCGCCTGGACTGGGGAAAGCGGTAAGGAAGCCGTCGCCTCCTATGCGGCGAGCGGGGCACTGGCCAAGCAGATCGAAAATGCGGCGCCCGCCGATATCTTCATCTCGGCCGACCGCGACTGGATGGATTACGTCGCCAAGAAGAACCTGATTAAGGCCGACACCCGTTCGGACCTGCTTGGAAACCGGATCGTGCTCGTTGCCGAAAAGGACAAGGCCAAGCCCGTCGAGATCAAGCAGGATTTCGATCTCGCTGCTTTGCTCGGTGACGGAAGGCTTGCCATGGGTGAACCGAAATCGGTTCCGGCCGGCAAATACGGCATGGCTGCGCTGGAAAAGCTCGGCGTCTGGAAATCGGTCGAATCCAAGGTTGCCGGCGCCGAAAGCGTCCGTGCTGCCCTTGCCCTCGTCTCCCGCGGCGAAGCGCCTTATGGCATCGTCTACCAGACGGATGCCGCGGCCGATAAGGGTGTCGCCGTCGTCGGCACCTTCCCGGCCGATTCCCACCCGCCGATCATCTATCCGATCGCCATCCTGGCTTCGAGCAGGAACCCGGATGCCGCAGCCTATCTCGACTTCCTGAAATCCGATAAGGCCGCCGCTTTCTTCACCGCGCAGGGCTTCACCATCCTCAAGTGATCGAGGGGCGAAATGATGGCGGAATCAACGACCGCAGCGCTGACAAAGTCGGCCAATTATTCTTTCGTCACACTCGGGCTTGTGTCCTAAGCATCCGCATCGATAGATAGCAGATATCAGGCATAGGGCTGATGGGTGTCCGCTTCGTGCCGATGGTTGCCCCTCACCCTAACCCTCTCCCCGTAAACGGGGCGAGGAGACGTGCCCTGCGAGACGTTGGCGAGGGACGGAGAGGTTGCGGCTATTCCCCTTCGCCCCGCGCGCGGGGTCCGAAGGACGGGCCGAGACACATGGCTCGACCCCGGTCGGTACCGGCAGGCGGATGAGGGGCAGGCATCGGGTGACACCGGATTTTCCAGGGAGACGGCTGCATTTGGATATCTTCGGCCTGAGCAACGAGGAATGGACGGCGATCTTGCTCAGCCTGCGCGTCTCGATCGTCGCCATGCTGGCGAGCCTGCCCTTCGGCATCCTCGTCGCCCTACTGCTTGCCCGCGGCCGCTTCTGGGGCAAATCGGTGCTGAACGGCATCGTTCATCTGCCGCTGATCCTACCCCCCGTCGTCACCGGTTTCCTTCTCCTCATCCTGTTCGGCCGTCGCGGTCCGGTCGGCAGCCTGCTCGACCAGTATTTCGGCATCGTTCTCTCCTTCCGCTGGACGGGTGCGGCTCTGGCCTGCGCCGTCATGGCCTTTCCGCTGATGGTACGCAGCATCCGCCTGTCGATCGAGGCGGTCGACCGCAAGCTGGAGGAGGCGGCTGGAACGCTCGGCGCCGGTCCCACCTCGGTCTTTTTGACCATCACGCTGCCGCTGATCTTGCCCGGCATCATCACCGGCATGATCCTTTCCTTCGCCAAGGCGATGGGTGAATTCGGTGCGACGATCACCTTCGTCTCCAACATCCCGGGAGAAACCCAGACGCTGTCGGCAGCGATCTACACCTTCACCCAGGTGCCGGGCGGGGATGCCGGCGCGCTGCGCCTGACGCTCGTCGCCGTCGCCATCTCGATGGCAGCCCTGCTCGCCTCCGAATTCCTCGCCCGCCTCGCCGGTCAAAGGATCGATCCGGAATGACGCTGATCGTCGAGGCAAAACAGCGGCTCGGCGCCTTTTCGCTCGATGCCGCCTTCACCTCCGAGCGTGGCGTCACCGCGCTGTTCGGCCGCTCCGGCTCCGGCAAGACCTCGCTGATCCGCATCATCGCCGGCCTCGCCCGTCCGGACGATGGCCGCGTTGTCCTTGACGGCGAGCCCCTGACTGAAACCGCAGCCGGTATTTTCGTCCCGAAACATCGCCGCCGCTTCGGTTATGTCTTCCAGGAGGCCCGGCTTTTCCCGCACCTCAGCGTTCGCGCCAATCTCTCCTATGGCCGCTGGTTCGCGGCGAGAGCGGCAGGCGGTGAAAGCTTCGATCGCATCGTCGACCTGCTCGGCATCGAGCCGCTGCTGGAGCGCAGCCCCGCAAAACTTTCCGGCGGCGAGAAGCAGCGCGTCGCCATCGGCCGCGCCCTTCTCTCCACGCCCCGCCTGCTGTTGATGGACGAGCCGCTCGCCGCCCTCGACGAGGCGCGCAAGGCCGAGATCCTGCCTTATCTCGAGCGATTGCGCGACGAGACTGACATTCCGATCGTCTATGTCAGCCATTCGATCGCCGAGGTGGCGCGGCTGGCAAACCAGGTGGTCGTCATGCGCGACGGCAAAGTGGAAGCGACCGGTCCTGCCGTCGACATATTGAGCCGCCCCTCTGCGGCATCCGACCGGAAGGAGACCGGCGCGCTGTTGGAAGGCACGGTCGAAAGCTTCGACGCGCTTCATCGCCTGTCGACCGTCGCGCTGAAATCCTGCCAGCTGCATATTCCGGGTGCGGCCCTTGCACCCGGCAAATCGGTCCGCATCCACATTCCCTCCCGCGATGTCATGCTGGCGACGACAAGACCCGAAGGGCTGAGCGCACTGAATATCCTGGAAGCAAGGATAGAGCAGATATCGCCGACGGAGGACGGAACGGTGGAAATCCGGCTCGATTGCGGTGGCGATATCATTCTTTCCCGCATCACCATGCTCTCCTGCGAGCGTCTTGATCTTCGACCGGGAAGGGCAGTGTTCGCCGTCATCAAGACGGTTGCCCTGGAGGCCTGATCAGCCGCGCTCGCCCTGCTCCAGGTTGCGCTTGCCCTCGAGCCAGGCGAGGTCTTCGGCAAGGCTCGTACGCATCGTCTTTTCCATCCGGCGGAAACGCTCGAGCAATTCCTCGCCGAACGGCGTCAACGCCGCGCCACCGCCCTTTTGCCCGCCGCGCTGCGATTCCACCACGTGTTCGCAGAACATCCGGTTCATCTCGCTGACCAGCAGCCATGCCCGCCGATAGGACATGTCCATCGCCCGCCCCGCCGCCGAGATCGATCCGGTCGCGCGGATATGTTCCAGCAGTTCCATCTTGCCGTGGCCAAGCCGATCCTCGTCCGGGAAGCTGATTCGCAGGACGGGCACGAGGGTTTTTGCGGCTGAGTCGGTCATTGAATCCGGAGATCGTGGAATTTGCTGCACTTTACGCTGCGGCACGGAAACTGTACACCGCCCGCAATAAGCGGCCCGAGTGGCAATATTCTTCAATTCGGGCGTCGGATCGGATTTTCAGCCGTTCTGTATCTTAGCACGTCTTGAAACATTAATGGTTTGATGCCTATCTTAACCATGATCCGGTCTCGATCGGATCTCGTGTTGTGCATGGTTTGTCATTCCAGGAAAGGGAAAAAACTGACAACAGTACACGCCAAGGGAAAAACGCTCGCCGTTATCCCGAAGAGTGCGGAACGTGGCGCCGATGCCGCTGCCCGCGCCCTAGAAACCGTCCTCGCCAGCCTCGAGGACTCCAAAGCTGAAGATATCGTCACCATCGACATTGCCGGAAAATCGGCGCTGGGAGACTACATGATCGTCGTCTCCGGCCGCTCGAACAGGCATGTCATGGCGATCTCGGATCATCTGCTCACCGACCTTAAGGATGACGGCCTCGGCACGGCCCGCGTCGAAGGCCAGGAAGGCGGCGATTGGGTCCTGATCGACACCGGTGACATTATCGTGCACGTGTTCCGTCCCGAAATCCGCGAGTTCTACAACATCGAAAAGATGTGGGCGGCTCCGGATATGGATGAAGAAACACGGCACTGACAGGCAGCCGGCATTTGTCCGGCGCCTGAGATGTGGCATTGGCTGGCCGGACAAGTTTAGAAGCCGGCTGGTGGCGCCTTATGCGCCCGATGTGCCGCATCAGCGGGGAGCGGAAGAATGCGAGTTGGTCTTTTTGCGGTGGGACGGCTGAAGTCCGGCCCCGAAAAGGACCTTGCGGCCCGTTATTTCGACCGTTTCGCCAAGGCCGGCCCTGCCGTCGGCCTTGAATTTACCCGTATTGCCGAAGTTGCCGAAAGCCGTGCCTCCAATGCGGACACCCGCAAACGCGAGGAAGCCGCACTGCTGTTGAAATCGCTTGCCGATGGCAGCATCCTCATTCTTCTCGACGAACGCGGCAAGGCGCTCGACAGCGAAGCCTTCGCGGGCCTGCTTGGCTCCTATCGGGACCAGGGCAAACGCGAACTGACCATCGCCATCGGCGGCGCCGACGGCCTCGATCCTTCCCTCTATGACCGTGCCGACGCCACGCTGTGCCTGGGCAAGATGACCTGGCCGCATCAGCTCGTGCGCACGCTGATCGCCGAACAGCTATATCGCGCCGTCACCATCCTGTCCGGCCACCCCTATCACCGCGTCTGAATGCGTCGCAATGTCACGCAGCCGTGTTTGCCTCGCCGCCCGTTCTGCGCCGAACGTTCTGGCAAAGCGTGCCAAATCAGCTTAGGCTCCGCGCGATTTGAGAAAGTGCCCGAACACGCATGACGACAACAGCAACCAGGCGACACCGCATGATCCTGCCGGCGATCGCCGCCAGTGTCGGTGTGGCGGTGATTGCCGTGTCGGCAAATCCCTTCATCGTTCGAGCACAGGATGCCGCACCCGAGGCAGCACAATCTGCACCGCCGCCGACCGCCGAGCCGGCGCCAGCCGATCCGGCCGCCGAACTGGCCGCCAAACGCGACCAGACCCGCGCCGAACTCGAAACCCTGTCGAAAACCATCAACCTCTCCGGCGACAAGGTGAGCGCGCTTCAACAGAGCATCGCCGATCTGGAAAAGAGCACGCAAAGCATTCGCCAGGCGCTGATCGAGTCGGCTGCCCGCCGCAAGACGCTCGACAGGCAGATCCTCGAAAGCGAGAAGAAGCTAGCCGATCTCGGCGTCAAGCAGGATGGCATCCGCCGCTCGCTGCACGAACGCCGCGGCCTTCTGGCCGAGGTGCTGGCAGCACTCCAGCGCATGGGACGCAACCCGCCGCCCGCTTTGCTCGTCACCCCGGATGACGCGCTTGCCTCGGTGCGCAGCGCCATCCTGCTCGGTGCCGTCGTGCCCGGCATCCGCAAGGAGACCGACAAGCTTGCCGCCGACCTTGCAAGCCTCGCCGCATTGCAGACCGCGAGTGCTGCCGAGAAGGCCGGCCTGACCGCGACGATGACGGACGGTATCGAGGAAGAGCGGCGCATGGATCTGCTGCTGGCCGAAAACGACAAGCTCAGTCGCAGCAATGCCGCTGAACTCGCGGCCGAGAAAAAGCGTTCCGAGGAGCTGGCCGGCAAGGCAACCAGCCTTGAGGGCCTCGTCGCCTCGATGGAATCCGAGATCGCTTCGGTGCGGGACGCCGCCGCGGCCGCCCGCCAGGCAGAGGAAAACCGCAAGCTGATGACGGACGAGCAGCGCGCCCAGGCCAAGGCGTTGGCCGACAGCGGCGTGCCCGATAAAAACCGCATTGCGCCCGCATATCCCTTCGGAGAATTGAAGGCGAAATTGGAGGTGCCCGTTGCGGGCGATATCCTGCGCCAGTTCGGCGATGCCGACGGCACCGGGCACGAGGCCATGGGCATGACGGTCGCCACCAATCCGGAGACGGTGGTAACGGCGCCTGCCGATGGCCTGGTGGTTTTCGCCGGCGCATTCCGCAGTTATGGCCAGATGATCATCCTCGACACCGGCGACGGATACCACCTGGTTCTCTCGGGAATGGATACGATCAATACCCGCCAGGGAAAATTCGTTTTCTCCGGCGAGCCGCTCGCCGTGATGGGCGCGAAAAGAGTGGCAAGCGCAACTGCATTGGCGCTGGAAACGGACCGGCCAACGCTTTACATTGAATTTCGAAAGGACGGTAAACCGGTCGATTCCCGGCCGTGGTGGACCGCCAAAGACACTGGAAAGGCACGCAATGATTCGTAGGGCTTCTCTTGTTCTGGTCGGCGCATTGATGGGTGCGACCGCCATGAGCGTTATTTACTCGGCAGGTGTGCCGGCAGAAGCGGCCGGATCCTCGACCTATAAGGAGCTTTCGGTTTTCGGCGATGTCTTCGAGCGTGTGCGCGCGCAATACGTGACGCCGCCGGCCGAAGACAAACTGATCGAGAACGCCATCAACGGCATGCTCTCCTCGCTCGATCCGCATTCGAGCTACATGAATGCGAAGGACGCCGAGGACATGCGCACCCAGACCAAGGGTGAGTTCGGCGGCCTCGGCATCGAGGTTACGATGGAAGACGAACTCGTCAAGGTCATCACCCCGATCGACGATACGCCCGCCGCCAAGGCCGGCGTTCTCGCTGGCGACTATATCTCGGAGATCGACGGCCAGTCCGTACGCGGCTTGAAGCTGGAAGACGCCGTCGAGAAGATGCGCGGCGCCGTCAACACGCCGATCAAGCTGACGCTGATCCGCAAGGGTGCCGACAAGCCGATTGAGCTGACGATCGTCCGTGACGTTGTTGCCGTCCAGGCCGTCAAATCGCGTGTCGAGGACGATGTCGGCTACCTCCGCATCATCTCCTTCACCGAGAAGACCTATCCCGACATGGAAAAGGCGATCAAGAAGATCAAGGACACCGTTCCGGCCGACAAGCTGAAGGGTTATGTCCTCGACCTGCGACTCAATCCGGGCGGTCTGCTCGACCAGGCGATCAACGTCTCCGATGCCCTGCTGCAGCGCGGCGAAGTGGTTTCGACCCGCGGCCGCAATCCCGATGAAACCCGCCGCTTCAATGCCGGCCCGGGCGATCTGACGGATGGCAAGCCGGTTATCGTGCTGATCAACGGCGGTTCGGCTTCCGCATCGGAAATCGTCGCCGGCGCTCTTCAGGATCTGCGCCGTGCCACCGTTCTCGGCACGCGCTCCTTCGGCAAGGGTTCCGTCCAGACGATTATCCCGCTCGGCGAAAATGGCGCGTTGCGCCTGACCACGGCGCTCTACTACACGCCATCCGGCCGCTCGATCCAGGGCACCGGCATCACCCCCGACATCAAGGTCGAGGAGCCGCTGCCGCAGGAACTGCAGGGCAAGATGGTGACCGAAGGCGAATCCAGCCTGCGCGGCCATATCAAGGGCCAGAGCGAGACCGACGAAGGGTCGGGCTCCGTTGCCTATGTCCCGCCGGACCCGAAGGACGACGTTCAGCTGAACTACGCGCTCGATCTTCTGCGCGGCAAGAAGACCGATCCGGCCTTCCCGCCGAACCCCGACAAGGCCGTCGTGGCCAAATAATTCATCCCCTCAAGGCCGGGCACATCGCCCGGCCTTGACCCTTTCTGCTGTTTCCCGATTTTGGAGCGGGCGAAAAATTGGGAACGGACCTGCATGCGCCTTTGGGCCGCAACCGAAAAACCGGCAACCGGCGCCCGGGTATTCTGCGCCTGGGCCGGATCGCCGCCAGTCTTTGTCTTTTCGCGATAGGCGGCTTTTCCCTCTATACGGCGTTTCGCGGCGACGGGCTCGAACGCACCAAACCGCCGGCGGCCGAACAAGCTGCCACGCCGCCCTCCGATAGCCCTCAGCCGCCGACGACAGCCGCCAATCAGGCGGCGGACGGTATGCCCCGCGCCGAACCGCGCTCGGGCGCCAATGTCGAACAGATGGTCACCGGCGACGGCTCCGTCGTCACCAAATACACTCCCCGCCCGCGCGATGGCAGCGGGCCTGTGCTGGTTGACGCCATGCAGATCGGCCAGGATCCGCGCATGGCGGCCCAGCCGAATGAAACGCTGCTTGAGGAAACCCCTTTTGGCAAGCTTCCGATCGTCGGCCCCGATGGCCGCCGCCCGATGGATCAATATGCCCGTCCCTCGTCCGGCGCGCGTGGTGTGCGTATCGCCATCGTCGTCAGCGGCCTCGGGCTCAGCCAGACCGGGACACAACGCGCCATCGCGCAATTGCCGGAGGAAATCACCTTCGCCTTTGCCGCAAGCGGCAACAGCCTGCAGCGCTGGATGCAGGAGGCGCGCCGCGGCGGCCACGAGATTCTGTTGCAAGTCCCGTTCGAGCCATTTGATTACCCGGCGAATGATCCCGGCCCGGAAACGCTTCTAACCACGAAGCCGGCCGCCCGCAATATCGAGAACCTGCACAAGGCGATGGGCGAGATCACCAATTATACCGGCGTCATGAATTATCTCGGCGGCCGTTTCCTGTCGGATACCACCGCCATGGAACCCGTCATGCGCGATATCGGCAAGCGCGGCCTGCTGTTCCTCGACGACGGCACGTCGGCGCAGTCGAAAACGGCTGTGGTCGCCAAGGGAACCGAACTGCCCTACGCCTTCGCCGACCTGCAACTCGACGGCCAGCTCGATATCAACGCCGTCCTGAAGAAGCTTGACGAGCTCGAACGCATCGCCCGCAAGAACGGCCAGGCGATCGGCGTCGCCTCGGCTTTCGATGAGAGCGTTGACGCCATTGCCAAATGGAGCGAGGAGGCTGCGATGCGCGGCATCGAGATCGTCGGCGTCGCCGCCCTTTCCAACGACCCTCGGAATCCTTGAGAGCGATCCCAGAGACGATTCCTGAACGGAGAAGACGATGAGCCAAACGACCGTAGAAGCCGAGGATCTGCCCTACCGCCCCTGCGTCGGGGTGATGATCCTGAATCGCGATGGCCTCGTCTGGGCCGGGCGGCGCATTCCCGACGGCAATTCGGAATATGACGGCTCACCGCAGCTCTGGCAGATGCCGCAGGGGGGCATCGACAAGGGCGAGGATCCGTTGGATGCCGCCTACCGCGAACTCTACGAGGAGACCGGCATCAAGACGGTGACCCTGCTGGCCGAAGCAAGAAACTGGATCAATTATGATCTTCCGCCGGCACTGATCGGCATCGGATTGAAGGGAAAATTCCGCGGCCAGACGCAGCGCTGGTTCGCCTTCCGCTTCGAGGGCAACGACAGTGAGATCGCCATCAACCCGCCGCCGGGCGGCCACGAGCCGGAATTCGATGCCTGGGAATGGAAGCCGATGCGGGAACTGCCGGGCCTGATCGTCCCCTTCAAGCGCGCCGTCTACGACCAGGTCATCGCCGAATTCGAGCATCTGGCGGCACTGCAATCGGAAGACTGATCGATACGGGATGATCGGACCGGTTTGCACCTGATAATATCAGGTGCGGAATCCCGGCCGCGGCGGCGGCCGGTTTCTCGTGCGAATGGTTATTCGGCTTCGTCGGCGGAGTCGGCGTTAAGCTGGCCGTATTTGCTTTCGCCGATTTTCCCGAGCAGCTCGAGCTGCGTTTCGAGGAAGTCGATATGACCTTCCTCATCCGCCAGCAGCTCTTCGAAAAGCTTCATGGAGACGTAATCGCCGGCCTCATAACAGATATCGCGCGACTTCTTATAGGCCGCGCGGGCGTCGTATTCGCCGGCAAGATCGGCTTCCAGCACTTCTTTGACGTTCTGGCCGATGCGCAGAGGTGCAAGGGTCTGCAGATTGGGATGGCCTTCAAGGAAAATGATGCGCGCAACAAGCCGATCGGCATGATGCATCTCTTCAATAGATTCGGCGCGCTCCTTCTTGGCGAGCTTGGTGTAGCCCCAGTCCTCAAGAAGCCGATAATGAACCCAATATTGATTGACCGCCCCGAGCTCGAGGAACAACGCCTCGTTAAGCCGCTCGATGACCTTTTTGTCGCCTTTCAATGTCCGCTCTCCTGTTTTCCTCATGGAATTGTTTCAAGCGGGACATGAAATCAAATATTTCAGTCTCCGTCGAGTGGCGACGGGCGTGATACTCCTCGGTCGTCTGGATAATGATATCGACGACGTTGGGGAAACAGCCGCAGCAGCGGCCGCGTTTTTCCATGGCGTGGTAGACCTTCGCCGGCACGATAAGCTGCCAACAGTCTTCATCGAGAAGGTTGGTGATAACCTCCCGGATTTCCTTGTCGGTTATATAATTGCAGCTGCAGACAAGCACGTCTTCATTCCAAACATGACACTGACTATCGTGTTTTCTGCTAAAGAAGATGGTGGCTGTCAAGAAAAAATTCGAGCCCCGGATCATCGAGCCCGGTGTCCGGATGCGACTCCGATGCATATCGTCCGAGATTATCCAGTGGTTCCAGGGTGATGACGCCATAAGGCGGTGAAGGCATGCCGTATGATCCCGATCAGTGCGGCGCCCTTTAATGAAAGTTGCGTCCGCGCGGCATCACTTCGGCGGTTTCCGCCGCGCCCGTATGGCGGCCTGCCACAACCATCCGTTTTTCCAGCTCCGCCCTCTCCGGCGCATTCGCAAGCTTTTTCTGCCGTTGATCGCCACCCGGTCTCAGCACCTCGTCTGCCCGCTCGCAGCCCCCGAAACGCCGGGCCTCGCGTTGCAGGATCCCGAGCGCCGGCGTCATGTCCTCGATATGTTCGACGACGGTATGGATCACTCCGCTCTGGCTTTGCAGCCGACCGCGGATTTTCACCAGCCGCGCGCCCATCACAACCGAGCGGTATGTGTCGAATATCTTGTTCCAGACGATCGCATTGGCAATCCCGGTCTCGTCTTCCAGCGTCATGAAGATCACACCTTTGGCCGAACCCGGCCGCTGGCGCACCAGCACGAGGCCGGCAATCGTCACCCTCTTTCCGTTCGCGACCTTCAACAGATCGACATTGCGCGTGATGCCCATCCTTTGAAGCTCCTCCCGCAGAAATGAAACGGGATGCGCCTTCAGCGACAGCGAGAGATAACGATAGTCCTCGATGACCTGCTCTCCCGGCAGCATGTCCGGCAGCTTCGTTGCAGGCTCGACCTGGAGATCGACGTGACGGGCCTGCTCGAAAAGCGGCAGCTCCTCGGCCGCGCTCTTCACATCCAGCGCCCGCACCGCCCAGAGCGCATCGCGTCGCGATAGTCTGAGGGATTGGAACGCATCCGCATCCGCCAGTCGTTCGATGACGGATTTCTGCAGGCCGGACCGCAGCCAGAGATCCCGAACGGAACTGTACCCTTTACCTCGATTTTTGACGAGCAGCGCCATCTCTTTATCCGAGACACCCTTGATCTGCCGAAAGCCGAGCCGCACCGCGTGCCGGGCCTTGATAATCTCGCGCATCTCACGGTGGCGGAAATCGACGGCATTCGGATCGAAGGCCGCCTCTTCCAGACCGCAATTCCAGTCGGATTCGTTGATGTCGACCGGCAGGATTTTTACCCCGTGTTCGCGTGCATCGCGCACCAGCTGCGCCGGCGCATAAAACCCCATCGGCTGGGAATTCAGCATCGCCGCGCAGAAGACATCGGGGTAATAGGCCTTGAGCCATGAGGAGGCATAGACGAGCAGCGCAAAGGAGGCGGCATGGCTTTCAGGGAAACCATATTCACCGAAACCTTTGATCTGGTTGAAACATTGCTGCGCGAATTCCTGGGTATAACCCTTTGAGGCCATTCCCTCGATGAACCGCTTCTCGAAATTGCCGATCGTACCGGTTCTCTTGAATGTCGCCATCGCTCTGCGAAGCTTGTCGGCTTCCGCCGGTCTGAAGCCTGCAGCTGTGATGGCGATCTGCATCGCCTGTTCCTGGAACAGCGGCACGCCGAGGGTTCTTTCCAGAACCGCTTCCAGCTCCTTGCTCGGATATTCGATCGGAATGTTTTTGGCCCGCTGCTCCCGGCGCTTCAGATAGGGATGCACCATATCGCCCTGGATCGGCCCCGGCCGGACGATCGCCACCTCGATGACGAGGTCGTAGAACACCGTCGGTTTGAGACGCGGCAGCATGCTCATCTGTGCCCGGCTCTCGATCTGGAAGACGCCAAGCGTATCGGCCCGGCCCATCATCTCATAGACCGGTTTGCCTTCGTCCCCATGTTCCCGGTTGCCGAGATCTGCAAGCGTCTTCTTGACCTCGTAATGCAGTTCAAGCAGCGAAAAGGCCTTGCGCAGGCAGGTCAGCATGCCAAGCGCCAGCACATCCACCTTGAGGATCTTGACGTTGTCGAGATCGTCCTTGTCCCACTCGATCATGTAGCGATCCGGCATTGCCGTCTTCATGATCGGCACCACCTCGTCGAGCCGGTCCCGCGTAATGACGAAGCCGCCGACATGCTGGGTGAGATGGCGGGGAAAGCCGAGAAGCTCGGAGGCATATTTCAGCACGTTCCGTGTCACCGGATCCTTGATATCGAGGCCGGCTGCCTTGGCATCACGTTCCGAGAGATTGTCCTCCGACCAGCCCCAGACGAGACTGCTGATCGCCGACTGGACATCCTCCGACAGCCCGAAGGCCTTGGCGACTTCACGGCCGGCCGAACGGGTCCGGTAGGTGGTCACACCCGCCGTCAGCCCGGCATGTTCTCTTTTGTAGGTTTTATAGATGTACTGGATGACCTCTTCACGCCGGTCATGTTCGAAATCGACATCGATATCCGGCGGTTCGTCGCGATCCATCGAAATGAAGCGGTCGAAGAGCAGCGTGCTCTTTTGCGGATCGACTTCCGTTATTTCGAGGCAATAGCAGATAACCGAATTTGCTGCCGATCCGCGCCCCTGGCACAAGACCTTGAGTTCATAACGGGCGTGCTGGATGATCCTGTGAACCGTCAGGAAGTAAGAGGCATATTTCTTATCGCCGATAAGTTTCAGCTCATAATCGATCTGCATCGCCACCTTGGGCGGGATACCCTCGGGATAGCGCTTTGCAGCTCCCGTTCTCGTCAGCCTTTCCAAGGTCTCCTGCGGCGTTTCGCCGGGATCGTTTTCAGGTGGATAATTATGCTCCAGCTCCGTCAGCGAAAAGCTCAGCTTGCCGAAGAAGACCTGCGTATTTTCGATCGCACCGGGATAGTCCCGGAAGATCCGGACCATTTCACGTGAATCCTTGAGGTAGCGTTCGGCATTCGGCGCCAGCAGGAATCCGGCCTGCGCTATCTGTACATGCTCCCGGATCGCGATCACGACATCCGAAAGCGGCCGGCGTTCGGGATGATGGTAAAGCGGCTGGTTGGTCGCAATCAGCGGCAGGCGATTTCGTGCCGCAAGCATGGCAAGCACCGCAAAGACCTGCCTGTCGCGGCCGTCATAGGCTGGCGCCAGCGCCATAAAAAAAGCCTTGCCGAACCGTCTGCGAAACCGCTCCAGATAATCCTCCAGTGCCGACTGCCCGGCCTGGCTCTCGACAAGAGTGCGATCGGGAACGAGGACAAGCATCATCTCGTCCCCCCATTCCATCAATTCCGCTTCTGTCAGAATGCAGCTTCCCTTGACCGCTTCATCCTTCAGATTGCCGGCGCTGAGAAGGCGGCAAAGATTTGCCCAGCCCCGCCGGTTGCGTGGGTAGGCGAGGATATCAGGCGTATCGTCGGAAAAAACGAGACGGGCGCCGGGCTGAATCCGGATGGGATCGACAATCTCTTCCTTTTTCCCCTCCTTCTCCGCTTGAGCCATTATCGCATCTCTGTTCTTGTATCTCTCCTCGAGTTGCAGCGCCTGCGCATGCGCCCTGACCACGCCGGCAACCGAATTCCGGTCCGCAATCCCGAGACCGCCGAGCCCGAGATGAGCGGCCTGCACGACCATCTCTTCCGGGCTGGAAGCGCCTTCGAGAAACGAAAAATTCGTTCTCACGCCGATCTCGAAAAATGCGGGTTCGCTTTTCATGCAAAGACCCCATGCATGAACCAGCGAGGATCCAATTCCCCGCCATAGAAACCGCGGCGATAGATCCAGAAGCGATGCCCGGTCTCGTCCTCGATGCGGAAATAGTCGCGCGCCTCGGCGTCATCCCCATCGATCCACCATTCCATGGCAATCCGTTCCGGCCCTTCGCTTCTAGCCACCTGATGCTGCATGCGCCGCCAGCGGAACACCTGCGGCGGACCATCGGGCACTTCGGCGAGCATGATCTCGACCGGCTCCGGCGTTGCAAAGAGCCGCAGCGGGCGCTCTTGGCGGAAAGGAAGTTGGATGTCCGGCGCCGCCTTCCGCCTGGGAAGACCCTCCATTACAGGCACCGTGATGACGGCGCGTTCCGGCACATGGCTCTCGCGGAGCTGGAAGCTTTGCAGGCAATCCGCACCCAGTCGGGCCGAGACCCGGTCGACGAAAACCGAAAGCGAGATCTCTCCCTGGCGGTCGCCCTCGAAATCAGCCTGCGCCTCATTGAAGGGATCATGTCGCAACACATTCAACCGCAGGATTTCGAAACCATAACCGGCATCGAGATCGTCATAGACCGCCTGCAATCGCTCGGCAAAAAGCCCGGCGATGACCTTTGGTTCGCGCAGCGGCTGCGAAGCGCCGACGGAGATACGAAAGACCCTGCCGTCGACGCGAAACAGCACCAGTTCGAACACCCGCCCGCCGGCGCCCCGCGCCTCCAGCGACGGCTGCAACGATAGGGCGACCTGCCTGGTGACGGCCAGGATCTGTTCTTCCGTGCCGATGGGCTCGATCAGCCGGCTTTCGGCCGAAAGGCTGGCGACCGGACGCCGGGGCGAGACCGGCTCCTCTTCACGCCCCAGCGCCTGGTCGAGACGCAAAAGCAGCTGCGGGCCGAACCGGCGGGTCAGCGGCGCTCGCGGCGCATCGATGACGTCGCCGACATATTTCAGACCGAGCTTCTTCAGGGCATCGACGGTTTGTTCTTGCAGCCGCAAGGCTGCAACCGGCAAGGACATCAGCACATGGTCCGTCTCCTCGTCCTCGATCACGCCGCCTTGCCCGAAGCGGGACACGGCCCAGGAAAGGCCCGGCGACGATGAGACCGCCCCGCACGCATCGAAGCCCATATGAAAAAGCCGTGACAGCACATCCCTGAGAAGTGCCTTTTCACCGCCGAAGAGATGGGCGCAGCCGCTAATGTCGAGAAACAGACCGTCCTTGTCGTCGAACGCCACCAGCGGCGTATAACGGTCGCACCAATCGGCAATTGCCTCCAGCAACCGGCGGTCGGCCACCGGATCCTCTTCGACGACCTCGAGCGTTGGGTACATGGCACGCGCTTCGGCAACGCCCAACTCCTTCTTCAGCCCCAGACTCTCGGCCAACTCGTCCAGTGCCGTCAGCCGCATGACATTGTTGAGTTTGCCGGAACAGACGATAGGCGGGGTCTCAGGACGCCCTTTCGAACGCCAGGAGAGCCCCCATCGCCTGCGGGCGATGCGGTCCGTTGGCAGATGCGGGAAGCTGATCGCCAGAATGCGCTGACTGTTCGCCTGGAGGACGAACGAGGTTTGGTTCGGCGACAGGGAGAAATTCGCGTTCATGGGGATTCCACTCCAGAAGAAAGGAGAGCGGGGCCGGATTGCGGCTCTTCTCCAGCGTCAGACGGAAAATCGGATTGCCGATGCTGCCGGAAAGCTTCGATCCGTCCGGCAACGGCCGCAGAGCGGAGGGGCCCGGTTCGACATGCAGGCGGAAGGCCGCACTGCTTGCCTCCTCCGCCCCGGCCTGGCGGACGAGAAAGAGCGGATGGCGGGCAGCCCGCGCCCGAAGACTGAGCCTGCGGCTTTCGGTCAGGCCGAAATGGGCGGGATTGCCTCGCACCTCGAAGATGACCGCCGAGAAGGCAGCGCTTTCCACCGCGGCCTCCACCAGCCAGAGCGCCTCGTCCAGCTTGCGCGGCGCGGCATGGAGAAACCGCTCCGGGCTCAGTCCGAAATCCCGAAGCCCGGGAGCATAGGGACGACCGGCCTCCAGCGTGCCGACAGCATCGCCGATCCACAGCAACGGCAAAAGCCTGCCGGCATCCGCCTCCTGTTTCTGCAGCCGCGCGGCAACAGCCATCGCCAGCCCGCTTGCAGCACCTGCATCACGAGACAGAGCCGAGCGGAATTCGGTGATCGCATCGAGCGGCAGGCCGCCTTCCAATGCCCCATCGAGAAACTCCACCCCAAACGGTAGGGGCGGCAGAATGCGCTCCTGGTGGTTCTTACGTCCTTCTGCCAGGGCTTCCTGCTCCGCTGCGGCAAGCGCTGGCGCGGGCCTTCCCTCCAGTCGGGCAATGGTTTCGCGGAGCGCAAAAAGCCGCTCGCGCGCCAGGGCGTGCTGCGCCATGGCGTTCTCCGATCCGTCTTGTTCCTGTTATGTTCTTATAGATTCCAGAGAGCTAATGAAGAGTCAACGGCCATTTTCTATGAATTTATTCCTGCCTTTGATTCCGCACTCGAAAATCGGCGATAAAGGTTCTATATGGGCCCGCAAAGGAAGGAATATTCATGGCCCGCATAGACCAGAGCGATGATTGGCGGGACCGCCATGCGCCGACGATCAGCACCTTCGAGTCGCTGGCCATGGAGGCCTACAGCCATCTGCCGGATGAATTCCGCCAGCTGACGACCAACCTCACGATCGAGATCGAAGATTTCCCCGATGACGACGTTTTCGAGGACATGGCGCTGGAAACCCCTTTCGATCTGCTCGGCCTTTTCGAGGGCAGGGGCATTTCCGAACGTTTCACGCTGGAAACCGGCGAGATGCCGAACCGCATCCGCCTCTACCGGCGCCCCATCCTCGATTACTGGGCTGAGAACGACGAGACGCTCGGCGATATCATCACCCATGTCCTGATCCACGAGATCGGCCACCATTTCGGGCTGAGCGACGATGACATGGAGCGGATCGAGGCCAGCGCCGAGGAAGCCGCCGAACGCTAAAGCGCGTCGCAATCTTTCAGATTCGCTCCTTGCGCTTTAGCTCTTTGTTTTACGCATGTCGTTGCCGCAAAACCGCTGCACACTTTTGCGCGACATGCTTTAAGCCGCGCGTTCGGCAGAACGCGCTATTGCTCGGAGAGCTTCATCTCGGGATCGTAATCCTTGCCTTCGACAGACTTGACGACGGCCTGGCCGCATTGCATCGCGCCGGTTGCGGCATTGAAGGCATAGGTCGGCGAGCCTTCCAGCGACCAGCCCTTGTTGAGGGCAGCGGTGACCTTGTGGCAGAAGGAAGCGTCGTCGGGACCGGTCAGGAAGCGGTAGAGTTTCATCAGGCGGGCTTTCTTGCAGAAATCAGGCGAGCTTTATGAACCAGAGCTTCGGCTTGAACAAGATGCAGACGCTCGATCATCCGCCCACCTGCATTGATGACGTTCAACCCATCGGAGGCGGGATCGGCAAAAGCAGCGATGATCGCCTCGGCTTCCGCAATCGCGGCCGGATCCGGGCCGAAATGCCGGTTGGCGGGCTCGATCTGCGCCGGGTGGATCAGCATCTTGCCGGCAAAGCCCATGGCCCGGCCCTGCCGGCATTCGGCATCGAAACCCTGCTCGTCCCTGAAATCGTTGAAGACGCTGTCGATTGCATCGAGCCCGTAAGCGCTGACCGCAAGCACGACCTGCATCAGCCACGGCACCAGATAGCCCCGCCCCGGCTGCGCCAGCACGCCGGTTTCCTTGCGCAGGTCGTTGAGCCCGACGACGAGACAGTCGAGCCGCGAGCCCGGCGTGCGCCCGGCTTCGGCGATCGCTCCCGCATTCAGGATACCGCGCGGCGTCTCGATCATCGCCCAGATGCGCAGATCTTCCGATGCATCCGCCTCGGAGAGAAGGTCGCTGATATCAGTGACATCCTGCGGCTCGTCGACCTTCGGCAGCAGCACGGCAGCGGGAGCAAGGGCCGTCACCAGCTCCATATCGTCCAGGCCGAAATTCGATGACAGGCTGTTGATGCGAATGATCCGCTCCTTATTTTCGAGCGGACGATCCGAAAAGAAGCGCCTCAGGTTTTCCCGCGCTTCCAACTTCTTTTCCGGCGCCACGGAATCCTCGAGATCGAAGATCACCGCATCGCAATCGACCGCATGGGTCTTTTCCAGCGCCCGGGGATTGATGGCAGGCACGCTCAGCACCGAACGGCGCAGGCGGGGGGTCACGGGGTTTCGGCTCATGGCCGAATTAGTGCCAAGCTTTGCACGCCGAAGCAAGCAGCCCATGCCAGACGTCCAGCAGAACAACAAAAAGCCATGCTTGCCTTGCAGAGAGGAAAGAGAAGGACCACATTCCTTTCCGAAGAAAGGTCTCAAACCCATGCAGAACATTCGCTCCATCTTCCTCATGCTTGCCGGCGCCACCGTTTTCGTGGCCATGCTGCTTCTCACCTTTTCGGTGACACTTGCCGTCGGCGGCATCCTGACCGTACTCATGGTCGGGCGCGCGCTATCGATGAAGATGAAACCCGCTCCGGTCCGTGCCAAGGCAAATAACGGTAAGCCGGAGATGCGGGTCTGGAACGACGGCCGCGGCACGATCATCGATCTCTGATCACCTTTTCGCTGAAAATTTTGGTTCGCCGAAAAATTTCGGCCGACACTGTCGGATCATGCTTCCATGCTACGTCCTTGAAGCAGCCAGGCATTCAGCCGGCGCTAAGATGAATGGAGGACAAGCATGGATGCAACGACAGAAAGCAACCCGACCAAGATGCCGCCGGTCAAGAATGGCCTGTTGCCCTATCTGACGGTCGGTGGCGCGGTGAAAGCCGCCGAATTCTACAAGAAGGCTTTCGGCGCCGAAGAGGCCTATACCGTGCCGGTCGACGAGAGCGGCCGGACGATGCATGTGCATCTCTACATCAACGGCAGCTCCCTCATGCTGTCGGATGCCTATCCCGAATACGGCCACCCCTTCAAAGGGCATGAAGGCTTCGCCATCCAGTTGGTGATCGATGATATCGATTTCTGGTGGGATCGCGCCGTCGCTGCCGGCGCCGAAGTCGTCATGCCGGTCGAACTGATGTTCTGGGGCGACCGATACGGCCAGCTTCGCGACCCGTTCGGCGTCCTCTGGGGCCTGAACGCACCGACCAAATGACGAAACACGCACGATGGCAGGCCGCGCGAAACATCGCGTGGCCGCCATTTTAGAAAGATTCTCCTTCATTTCGGCGGAAAACTGGACTAGATGCAAATTCAGGAAGTAGATTTGCAGAAATGGAGCATGGGTCATGGATAAATTCGTGAAGCTCACGGGCGTTGCTGCGCCCTTGCCGGTCGTCAACATCGACACCGACATGATCATCCCGAAGGATTATCTGAAGACGATCAAGCGCACCGGCCTCGGCACCGGCCTCTTCGCGGAGGCCCGTTATAACGAAGACGGCTCCGAAAACCCGGATTTCGTGCTGAACAAGCCGGCCTACCGCGATGCCAAGATCCTGGTTGCCGGCGACAATTTCGGCTGCGGCTCCTCGCGTGAGCACGCGCCCTGGGCGCTTCTCGATTTCGGTATCCGCTGCGTCATCTCGACCAGCTTCGCCGATATTTTCTACAACAACTGCTTCAAGAACGGCATCCTGCCGATCAAGGTCAGCCAGGACGATCTCGACAAGCTGATGGACGACGCCTCGCGCGGCTCCAACGCCATCCTGACCGTCGATCTCGAAAACCTCGAGATCACCGGCCCCGACGGCGGCTCGATCAAGTTCGATCTCGACGAGTTCAAGCGTCACTGCCTGCTGAACGGCCTCGACGACATTGGCCTGACCCTGGAAAAGGGCAAGGCGATCGACAGCTTCGAAAAGAAGAACGCCGCGTCGCACCCCTGGGCGGCCTGAGCGCTCTCCAATAATGATCGATCAAGCCGGACTTTCGCCCGGCTTTTTCTTTAAAGCGTCGCGCCTCTTTCCAGACGCGCAAAAGACGCTGTAACACTTTGAATTGCGGTCGATCAGAGAAGCTTTTCTTTCCAGGCCTTAAGCTTTTCGAGCGACACGCCGATGCCGCCGCAGACTTCGATCAGCGGATTGTCGAAGCGCTGAAGCAGCCCGGCATGCACATCGGCAACGGCAAGGGCCGCCCCACAGGCCGGCTCGACCAAGATGCGATAGGCATCGGCAAATTTCAGGCAGGCGGCGACCGCATCGGCGTCGCTGACGACGACACTTTCGATCGGATGCTGCTCCGGCAGGTCGAAAACATGCTGCGCCACCTGCCGCGCCCCGAGCGAATTGGCAATCGAGGTGATGGCGGGAAGGACAATGCGCTCATTCGCCTCGAGGCTGGCATTCAGCGAGGCCGCCCCTTCCGTTTCGACGGCGATAACAGGCACATCGGAAAGCCCGTTTCGCTTCAGCCCCTCGACAATGCCGGCCAGCAGCCCGCCGCCACCGACGCTGGTGACGACGCAATCGAATTTGGCACCCTTCGCCACCACCTCATCGATCAGCGTCGCATGGCCGTCCCACAGAAGCGGATGGTCGAAGGGGTGCACATAGGTCGCGTTGCGGCTCCGGGCGAGTTCGACCGCATGGGCATTGGCTTCGTCGAAAACCGAACCATGAACGAGGACATTCGCGCCCGTTGCGGCGATCGTCTGCCGCACATCGGCCGCCGTCGTTTCCGGCACGACGATGGTGACCGGCACACCGAGCGCCCGTCCGGCATAGGCCGCGGCAATGCCGGCATTGCCGCCGGACGCGCAGAAGATCTCGCGCGCACCATTTTCCACCTCATGCCGGCAAAGCCGGCCGACGCCGCGCAGCTTGAAGCTGCCGGAAGGCTGCAGCGCATCGAGCTTCAGCCAGAGCGGCTTGCCGCTGGCGCTGTAGCCAGGTGCTGTCTGAACCAAGGGGGTGTCGAGATGGAGAGATGCGAAAGACATAAGAACCATCCAGGGAAATTAAAGCGGGGTCTGCCGGTTCTAATCCTTTTGCAGGCGCAGGAGCAATATCGCGGCGAAGAGCCAAGCGTACCGATTCGCCCCTTCTCTCGCTTGAAATGCCCATTTCCGGGGTCTAAGAAACCGCAACTTGTTTTTCCCAGGAGGGTTTCATGACAGCGCGCAATCTTTTCCTGCTGCCGGGTGACGGCATCGGTCCCGAGGCCATGGGCGAGGTCCGCAAGATCATCGCCTATATGAACGAGGCGATGAATGCCGGTTTCGTCACCGACGAAGGCCTTGTCGGTGGCAGCGCCTACGATGCGCATGGCGCGGCGATCTCCGAAGCCGACATGCAGAAGGCGCTTGCCGCCGATGCCGTGCTCTTCGGTGCCGTCGGCGGCCCGAAATGGGATAGCGTGCCTTACGACGTGCGCCCGGAAGCCGGCTTGCTGCGCCTGCGCAAGGATCTGCAGCTCTTCGCGAACCTGCGCCCCGCCATCTGCTATCCCGCCCTGGCCGCGGCCTCGTCGCTGAAGCCGGAACTGGTCGAAGGCCTCGACATTCTGATCATCCGCGAGCTGACGGGCGGCGTCTATTTCGGCGAGCCGAAGGAAATCATCGACCTCGGCAACGGCCAGAAGCGCGGCATCGACACGCAGGTCTACGATACCTACGAGATCGAGCGCATCGCCGGCGTCGCCTTCGAAATGGCCCGCACGCGGCAGAACCGCGTCTGCTCCATGGAAAAGCGCAACGTCATGAAGTCGGGCGTGCTCTGGAACCAGGTGGTCACCGAGACGCACAAGGCGAAATATTCCGACGTCCAGCTCGAACACATGCTGGCCGATGCCGGCGGCATGCAGCTGGTGCGCCAGCCCAAGCAGTTCGATGTCATCGTCACCGACAATCTCTTCGGCGATATGCTTTCCGACGTCGCCGCCATGCTGACCGGTTCGCTCGGCATGCTACCGTCGGCCTCGCTCGGCGCGCCTGACGGCAAGACCGGCAAGCGCAAGGCGCTCTACGAGCCGGTGCATGGCTCGGCCCCCGACATTGCCGGCAAGGGCATCGCCAATCCGATCGCCATGATCGCCTCCTTCGCCATGTGCCTGCGTTATTCCTTCAACCTGGTGAAGGAAGCCGACGACCTGGAAAAGGCGATCGCCAACGTGCTCGACAAGGGCATCCGCACCGGCGACATCATGGCCGATGGCGCAAGGCAGGTCGGCACCGTCGAGATGGGCGATGCGATCCTCGCCGAGTTCAAGACGCTTTCCGCCTGATATTTCACGTGAAACAGTTCCGGCCCTTCGCATGATGCATGCGGAGGGCTTTTTTCTTAAGAACGCGACCCGGACCGGCTTGGTCGAATTATCCCAAACGGACTATTCCTAGCCACAATCTCGTGTATTTTTGCGCCGGATTTAACGAGCGGGCAAATTCGAACGGACGACGGCATGCGGGCATTTTGGGCTTCCCTGGACAGGCGCTGGCGCCGGAGCAGCGTCGGCATGCCGCCTTTGCGCTGGCAGGCCTGTCTCTTCATCACGCTCAATGCCGTGATCCTCTCGATGCTGCTCTTCGACGCACCGATCGGCGCCAGTGAAGCTCCAGCACCAGTGAAGCACCTCGGCGAAATGCTGACCGGTTTCGGCGATTCCGCCTGGCTGATCTACACCAGCATCCTGCTGTTCTTTCAGGGCCGGGCGGGCTACAAGCTTGTGAAGACGGCGCGCTCCAAGGCGCAGGCGCTCTATGTCAGCTGGATCGGCGCCTATCTCTTCACCACGGTCGTCTTGTCGGGGCTTCTCGCCAATCTGCTGAAGCGGGCGATCGGCAGGGCGCGTCCCGATCATTTTCACGATTACGGCATGTTTTCCTTCACGCCCTTTTCAGGCCATGCCGCTTTCGAAAGTTTTCCGTCCGGGCATTCCACCACGGTCGGCGCCTTCTTCGCCGCTTTCGCCCTGCTGTTTCCACGCTACCGCGTTGCCTTCATCGCCTGCGCCATCTGGCTCGGCATGACCCGTGTCATGGTCGGCGCCCATTATCCGAGCGACGTCATCGCCGGCCTTGCGTTCGGGGCCTGGTTCTCGCTGCTGACGGCGATCGTCTTTGCCCGCTGCGGCCTGCTCTTCAAACTGGCGCCGGATGGCTGGCCCCTCGCCAAACGCTTGTTTTCCGATACAGAAAAGCCCGGCGCCTTGTAAGCGCCGGGCCTTTTTTCTTAAACGCGAATGCGCTTCCTCAATCCATGGCGTGGATATCTCTGTTCTTCGTCTCCGGCAGGAAGATCAGGCCGATCACCAGCGTGATCGTCGCAAAGACGATCGGATACCAGAGACCATAATAGATATCGCCCGCGGCAGCGCTCATCGCGAAGGCCGTCGCCGGCAGCAGGCCGCCGAACCAGCCGTTGCCGATGTGATAGGGCAGCGACATGCCGGTATAGCGGATGCGGGTCGGGAAGAGCTCGACCAGCAGTGCCGCAATCGGGCCGTAGACCATGGTCACATAGAGGACGAGGACGAACAGGATGGCGATCGTGCCGATCCAGTTGACGCGGGCCGGATCGGCCGCCATGGCAAACGTGCCGCCATTGGCGACGTTGTAGACCGCCATATCGGTGACGCCGTTGGCCTCATCGGCCGTCAGCAGCTTGGTTTCGACCAGCTTGGCCGCCGGCACGGTTTCCTTTTCGCCGGCGCGCACGGCATCGGCATTGAGCGACAGTTCCGGATTGGCCGCGATAAAGGCATCGAGCTTGGCATCCGGCACCTTGGCCACGCCGCGCTTCAGCGGGTAACCGGCATCGTGAAGCGCGATGTTGACGCCCTTTTCGAAGGCGGCGGTCATGCCCTTGGCCTTGTCGCCGGCAGCGACGACGTCGAAGCTCGGGATCGTCGCGTTGCCGATCTTCACCGTTGCCGGCTGACCGGCGGGACCCGGCACGACGTCGTAAGGCACCGAGTTCCTCGTCAGGAACGCCGTCGCCACGTCGCAGGAGCTGGTGAACTTCGCCGTGCCGGTCGGGTTGAACTGGAACCTGCAATCCGCCGGATCGGCCGTCACCGTTGCCCGGATCGTTGCCTGCGCTTCGGCAAGCGCCGGGTTCGCAGTCCAGGTCATCGCCTTGAACAGCGGATTATAGGTCACCGCCGTGATGAGAAGACCCGCCATGATGATCGGCTTGCGGCCGATCTTGTCGGAAAGGCCGCCGAAGATGACGAAGAACGGCGTGGCGAGGAAGAGCGCGATGGCGACCATGATGTTGGCCGACTGCAGATCCACCTTCAGCACGTTCTGCAGGAAGAACAGTGCATAGAACTGGCCGCCGTACCAGACGACTGCCTGGCCCATGGTGGCGCCGAGAAGCGCGATGATCGCGATCTTGGCGTTCTTCCATTGGCCGAAAGCTTCGGTCAGAGGCGCCTTGGAGCCCTTGCCTTCCGCCTTCATCCGCTGGAACGCCGGCGATTCGTTCATCTTTAGGCGGATCCAGACGGAGACGCCGAGCAGGACGACCGAGACCAGGAACGGAATGCGCCAGCCCCAGGCGGCGAATTGAACCGGGCCCATCAGATATTGAACCAGCACGATGACGATCAGCGACAGGAACAGGCCGAGCGTTGCCGTCGTCTGGATCCACGACGTGAAATAGCCGCGGCGGCCATTCGGCGCATGTTCGGCGACATAGGTCGCCGCGCCGCCATATTCACCGCCCAGCGCCAATCCCTGCAACAGGCGTAACGCGATCAGGATGATCGGCGCTGCGATGCCGATCGTGGCGGCGCCCGGCAGGATACCGACGAGAAAGGTCGACAGACCCATGATCAGGATCGTCACTAGGAAGGTGTATTTGCGTCCGACGAGATCGCCGAGACGGCCGAACACCAGCGCGCCGAAGGGGCGCACCAGGAAGCCGGCGGCAAAGGCGAGCAGCGTGAAGATGTTGCGCGTCGCCTCGGGATATTGGGTGAAATAGGTCGCGCCGATATAGGTGGCGAGCGAACCGTAGAGATAGAAATCATACCATTCGAAAACGGTGCCGAGCGAAGAGGCGAAGATCACCTTCTTCTCTTCGCCCGTCATCGGACCGGCCTTCGCGCCGTCGATGCTTACGACATTAGCCATTGTCTGTCCTCCACAGAGTGATGAGCAACGCGCGCGACCTACTCTCCTCAAAGCAGACCCCTGGCCGCGACACGCCTGACGAGAGTGTGCCAGAAAAGACGGGCCACAAAGAGAGAGGCTTTGGGATTATGACTTTAGTCTAAGAGAGACAGGTTTTGTCAGGCACATCGGCACGTCCACCGCCCGTGAGCATTCAGCCGCCGGAGAGGCTTGGAAGGAGATCTTGTTTACGCCAATGCACTATGCCCTCAGCGCCTGTGCCGGCGATTGCCGGTAGGCGAGCACCGCCGGCAGTGCTGCAAGGATTGTCGCAAAGGCAAGCAGCACCCCTGCAAGTCCGGCATCCTCGCGGGCAAAGCCCACCGGCATGGCGATCCCGCTCGTCTGCGAGAACATCCCTGACAAGGTCAGCGCCGCGGCATAACCGAACGCGAATCCGAGCCCGATGCCGACCGCCACCAGGAAGAAGAATTCCAGCCAGACGATGCCGAAGATCGCGCCGCGCGGGGCGCCGAAAGCCCTAAGCGCGCCGATCTGGCGGCGGCGCTGGCCGATATGGATGACCGTGACCAGCACCAGCGAGGCTGCGACGAGAGCTTGCGCGCCGGCGGCGACCGCGACGAGGATCTGCTTGGCGTCGCCGAGCGTGGCGTAGAGATTGGTCAGCACCTCGCCGGGAAAGACGGCGACGGTATTGCCGCTGCGATATTCCTGCCGCAGCCTGTAGGCGTCGGCGATCGTCTTCGGCTTGACGAGAATGGCGGGAAGGCCGGGCGCGTCTGCAGTCCAGCGCTCGTTGAGCGCGGCATCCGGGTCAAGCTTGCCGTGATGCTCATGCCCCTCGTGATGGTCGCCGGCGTCCTCATGCGCATGGCCATGTTCAGCCGTACCCGTGCCGGACGCCGTTTCATGCTCGTGCTCGGTCCCAGCACCTTCCTCCGCCTCCAGGCCATGGATATGCCAGACGGCCTGGATCGGAACAAGAATGGCCCGGTCCCAGGCAGTACCCGTCGGCCGCAGGCGGCCGGCGATATGGTAGACGAGTTCGGTATGGGTCTCGCCGCCCTCTTCAGGCAAACCGTGCATCGGCTTGATCTCGCCGCCGAGCGCCAGCTTGACGGCGGAGCCGATGACCGCTTCCCCCTCGCGCGCGAAAACCTTGCCCTCGGTTAAGCCGCCGGACAGGTTTTGCACCAACACAGTCGTCGTGCCGACGATCGGATAGCCGGAGAAGGAATCGCCGAAGCCGATCGGAGCGGCCCAGTCGACACGGCGATCGGCGGCAAGCCTGCCCAGCACCTCGCCCGCCATCAGCGGCAGCGGCGAGGGTTGCAGGAAGACCGAGGACAAAACGAGCTGCGTCTCGCTGCCGCCGGCGCCGATGACGAGATCGAACTTGTCGGCGGCGCGCGCGCTGCCGAGACGAAGCGCCCGCTCCTGCAGCACGACGGAAACGCCGAGCGCGCTCGCCAGCGCCACCAGGAGCACGACCACCAGCGACCCTGCCCAGAGGCGACGAAGATCGGAAAGGATGAAGCGGATCATGCAGCCTCCCCCGCCTTTGCCGCGGAATCGTCGCTGATCCGGCCGGAGCCGAAGGTGATGCACCGGTCGAGGCGGCCGGCCAGGCGCTGATCATGCGAAACGACGATCAGCGTGCTGCCTTCGGCAATGGCAAGATCGAGAATGAGATCGCCGACGGCTTCGCCGCTTTCGGCATCGAGGCTTGCCGTCGGCTCGTCGGCGATGATGACGCCGGGCTTGCGCAGCAGCGCCCGGCCGATCGCCACGCGCTGCATCTCGCCGCGCGACATGGTTTCGATCTTCTGGCCCGGACGGGAAAGACCGACAGTGCTCAAAAGCGAATGCGCCCGCTCGATGACGCCAGCCGTGGCGGCGCCGGCAAGCCGCGCCGGCAAAAGCACGTTTTCCAGCGCCGACAGGCCGGGGAAAAGATGGAACTCCTGCATGACCAGGCCGATATTGGCGGCACGGAACCGGTCGCGCCGGTTTTCCGAAAAGCCCGCAATATCCTCGCCGTTCCAACGGACGCGGCCTTGGCGTGTCCGCTCCAGCCCGGCAACGATATTGACGAAGGTGCTCTTGCCGGAACCGGACGCCCCCGTGATGGCGACCCTGCTGCCGGCATCGATCGACAGGCGGTCGATCGCCAGTGCCGGCGAGGACAGGCCCGGAAAGGTGACATCAAGGTTTTCGATATCAAGAGCGAGCATATCGGTTCAGACAGCGGAATATTCGGCTTGGCGAAGGCGCAGCAGGCTGACGAAGCCGGTGTCCGGGTCCATCCAGGAACCGTATTCCAGCGTGCCGCGCACTTCGATCGTCTGGCGCGGCTGCACGAAGGTCTGCCTCTCCCCGAGATAGACGACGACGATATTATCCGGCCAATCCGCATCCGAGGAGCAGAAGGGGCAGAGCGACATCGGCACTTCGGTGAGCACGAAGAACTGCGCCTCGGCTTTCAACGGCGGCGCCATGAAGCCCTTCATGCTGACGTCTTTGCCGGCAAGGCGCTTCACCTTGTCGGAGAATTCGAGGCCGAGCACGCCGAATTTGCCATAGAGCTCGTCGAAGGAGAGCGAAGAATCGGCCGCCCGAACGGGAGAAACGGTAAAGGGAAGCGCGACGGCGGCACCGATCAGCCGGCGCCGGCTGAGATGCAGCGAAGAGAATATGTCCATGGCGACCTCCAGGAAGCAAATCCCGGCCGCTGAACGGCCGGGACCATGATCGGTGAAAGAGGCAGAGCCGGCAAGCGGCCCTGCCGGATCGGCCAGAGCATGATGCCGAAAAGTGTGCGCGCTTTCGGACGACATCATGCTCTATTTCTTTGATTTAGATGCGGATTCAGATTTTAGGCCGATCCGGTCTAAAATCATCCGCATCTAGAGATCAGTTCGTCTGCTTGGCACCGAGGGCGAAAGTGTCGGCAAGCACGCGATAGACGTCGCTCTGTTCCATGTAACCATGGAACTCTTCCGAACCCGGACCGGCCGACTGCAGGACGACGTCGTCGACGGCGTGAACGCCGCTTTCGCTGCTCTTCGGAAGATTGCCCTGAACGAAGACGGCGCCGGGAACATCCTTATACTGCTCGTTGGCGACATATTCCTTCTTTTCGTTCTGGACAGCCGGAACGAACGGACCGTCGAGCTTCGGACGGAAGGTCTCGTAGTGATCGGGGCCGTTGTTGGCGCTCAGAAACAGCCGGCGGCTGACGTCGACCCTATCGGGATAGCCGTCGCCGTTTTCATCCTTGTAGTTCGGGAAGCCGGCTTCTGCGTAGGTCCCGACCTTTTCGCGCATTTCCGTGCCGGGCTTCTCGTCGTCGACGGTGCCGATGATCGATACGCCGTGCGTGTGGTCGCCGGTAACGACGATCAGCGTGTCCGGATGGGCTTTCTGGAACTCGCGGGCAACGCCGATCGCCTGGTCGAATTCGATGGTTTCGATGACCGCACGATCCCAATCGAGCGGATGGGACATCTTGTCGATCGAGGAGCCTTCGACCATCAGGAAGAAACCGTCAGGATTTTTGGACAGGCGGTCGAGCGCAACCTTGGTCATCTCGACGAGACCCGGCTGGTTCGGGAACTTGTCGACGGTGCCCTTCTTCAGGAACTCGCGATCGAGCGTGACGTCCATGTTGCCGGTGTGGAAGAGACCGAGGAGGTTGCCTTCAGCCGATGCATTGGCGGCGAGCTCGTTCTTGTCGGTGGCAAGCTTGTAGCCGGCGTCCTGGAACAGCTTGATGTAATCCTGATTGTCCTTGCGCTTGGAACCGGCGACTTCCTTGCCGAGGAAATAGGCCGAGCCGCCGCCGAGAAGGACTTCGGGCTTGACGTCGAGCAGCATGCCGACGACATCGGCCTTGTCGTTGCGGTTGCGGGTATGGGAAACGACCGCAGCCGGCGTGGCGTCTTCGACCTCGGCCGTCGCAACGATGCCGATCGACTTCTTGCTCGTGCGGCGGAGAGCTTCCGCGAAGGTCTCGACACGCGGGTCATCGAGGGAGGCCGGCGTACGGTCCGCGTAGACGCCGAGCGCGTTGACGGCTGTCTTGTGGCCCGTCATGTAGGCCGACATGGTGTTGGCCGAGTCCGTGGAAACTGCGTTCGTCGACGACGTGCCGATGAAAGCCATGCGGTCGAGGTCGTCCATGTTCAGGCGGCCGTTCGCCTTGCCCTCGGTCATGCCCTTGGACATGATCCGGGCAGCGGTACGATGCGCAACGGAAAGCCCGTCGCCGAGCAAGAAGATGATGTTCTTGGCCTTCGGCTGGGCCGCGGTTTCGTAGACGTTCCAGGTGACGGACTTCGTTTCGTCGCCGGCGGCGACCTCGACCTTATAGGCGCCGGGCGTGGAAATCTTCAGGCCGCGCAGCAGCAGAGCGGAACCGAGCGCCTTATCTTCCTTGCCCTTTTCCAGTTCGACGAACTGCGCCTCGCCCCCGAGAACGGTCTTGTAGTCCTGGCCGTTGACGGTAATCTTCACGTCTTCGGGCTTGACCTGCTTGTTCAGCTCGACCTTGAAATCGAACGGCGAGCCGACGAGAATCGTGGCGCGATCGAGCGGATAGACCGTCGTCGCCTGAGCGGCGCCCGCAAGGATGGTGGTGGCCGCAAAGGCGGCAAGAAGCGTACGCATGGAAAACCCCCGTTTTCGTTGCAGACATTGATAACCGGGCCGGGATATCTCCCGAGGATGACAGCGGCATGACAAAACGTCGCAGCATGGCGGCGGCCGCTTTCGCCTTCCGGCTCTGAGCGCAAAAACCTTGACTCCTGTGGAAAACCTTCTAAGAGCAACAACGGAAAAGGAATATCCATGGTTCGCGACGAACACGCCATTGCTGCATGCAATGACCGGGCACGGGTTGCCGGGGTGGACATTGCCGTTCCGGTTTCTGCCAAAACCAAGGCCAAAACGACGACGAAAACCGTCTGACGTCTCTGGCCTGCCGCTCTCTCCCCGGCTCGGCTGGGGACAGGAAGACGCGATCCGTCGCGCCTTTCCCCTCACCGGACAGAGGAGAGAAGAGAAAGAGAGCTTGAGAAATGGGTTTCAAAGTAGCAATTGCGGGAGCGACCGGAAATGTCGGCCGGGAGATGCTCAACATCCTCTCCGAACGCGGCTTCCCCGCCGATGAGGTCGTGGCGCTCGCCTCCGCGCGTTCGCAGGGCACCGAGGTTTCCTTTGGCGACCGGACGCTGAAGGTCTCCAATCTGGAGAATTACGATTTCTCCGATACCGACATCTGCCTGATGTCGGCCGGCGGTGAGATCTCCAAGAAGTTCTCGCCGAAGATCGGCCAGCAGGGCTGCATCGTCATCGACAATTCGTCGGCCTGGCGTTACGATGCCGACGTGCCGCTGATCGTGCCGGAAGTGAACCCGGATGCCATCAGCCAGTTCACCAAGCGCAACATCATCGCCAATCCGAATTGCTCGACCGCCCAGCTGGTGGTGGCGCTGAAGCCGTTGCACGACTTCGCCAAGATCAAGCGCGTCGTCATCTCGACCTACCAGTCGGTCTCCGGCGCCGGCAAGGACGGCATGGACGAGCTGTTCAACCAGACGCGCGCCGTCTTCGTCGCCGATCCGATCGAGAACAAGAAGTTCACCAAGCGTATCGCCTTCAACGTCATCCCGCACATCGACGTCTTCATGGAGGACGGCTACACCAAGGAAGAGTGGAAGGTGCTGGCCGAGACGAAGAAGATGCTCGACCCGAAGATCAAGGTGACCTGCACGGCGGTGCGCGTGCCGGTCTTCATCGGCCATTCGGAATCGGTCAACATCGAGTTCGAAAACGAGATCACCGCCGACCAGGCCCGCGACATCCTGCGCGATGCGCCAGGTTGCCTCGTCATCGACAAGCGCGAGAACGGCGGCTACATCACGCCTTATGAATCCGCCGGCGAGGATGCGACCTACATCTCGCGCATCCGAGAAGATGCGACGGTTGAAAACGGCCTCAACATCTGGGTGGTTTCCGACAATCTGCGCAAGGGTGCGGCATTGAACGCCATCCAGATCGCCGAGCTGCTCGTCAATCGCGGCCTTGTCAAGCCGCGCAAGCATGCCGCCTGACACCATTTGTAAACCATAATGTGTTAAAGCCCTGCTGATGAAGGCAGGGCTTTTTGCCGAGCCGTAGGCGCCCTTATCCATAAGCGCTGACTCAAAGGTGATCGTGACAAGGTCGCTTTCGGCTGGCATTCTGCCCGGCGTCAAGCCAAGCTATGCCGCCTGAAACCGTGCAGCGGTTTTGGGACAACGGCAGGAACAGAACGAAGATTTAGGGCGCGTCGCATGGCTCCGATCGGCCGCGGCGCGCTTCAGCAGACCGGAAGCGGGGTTTCTCATGCGCATGACAACATTCCTTCTGGCCGCGTTAACGACAGCCGGCGTCCTCCACGCGCTGCCGGCAGCGGCCCAGGGCGCCCAATGCGGCAACAATAGCAGCGGTTTCACCGCATGGGTCGCCGACTTCAAGGAGGAAGCGGCGGCAAATGGGGTCAGCCGTTCGGTCCTCGACCGCGCCTTCGCCAACGTCAATTACAACAAACCGACGATCGCCGCCGACCGCGGCCAGAAGAGCTTCAAACTCTCCTTCGACGCTTTCATGCAGAAGCGCGGCGGTGCCACCGTCATCTCCCGCGGCCGTTCGATGAAGGCCGCCAACCAGGCACTTTTTGCCTCGATCGAGCGCCGTTTCGGCGTTCCTGCCGGCCCGCTGATCGCGATCTGGGGCATGGAGACCGGTTTCGGCAGCTATATGGGCAACCAGCATACGCTGTCGGCTGTTTCGACCCTTGCCTATGACTGCCGTCGTTCGGATTATTTCACCGACCAGCTCTATGCCGCGCTCCAGCTCGTCTCCGAGGGTTATCTCAGCCCGCAGGCGAAGGGCGCTGCCCATGGTGAAATCGGCCAGACGCAGTTCCTGCCGCGAAATGTCGTACGTTTCGGCGCCGACGGCGACGGCGACGGCCGCGTCGACATGGTCGGTTCCCGCGCCGATGCCCTGGCCTCGACGGCGAATTTCCTCAAAGGCCACGGCTGGCGCGCCGGCGCCGGTTATCAGCCGGGTGAGCCGAATTTCGTCGCCATCCAGGGCTGGAACGCCGCCAGCGTCTATCAGCAGGCAATCGCCTATATCGGCCAGCAGATCGACGCCGGCAGATAGTGCATGTCGCCTGGGGCGTGCGCAGCGGTTCCGGGATAACGACATGCATAAAACAAAAGGCCTTTAAGCCTTCGTCAGCACCAATACGCGAAAACGCCGCTGCGATATGCGGCGTTTTTCATATGCGGGAATCAAAGCCGCTGCCGGAGGCCGTCTTGCGGCGCTCCTCCTGCGCCGGCACGGTCGGCCCCGAAACGACGCAGTTGCGGCCGGAGGCCTTGGCGGCGTAGAGCGCCAGATCGGCGCGTTTGACCAGATCCTCGAAGTTCCGGTTGGCGGCTTCATTTGCCCGGCCGGCGCATCCGAAACTCGCCGTCACCTTGAGCACATCGCCGCTCGGCAAGGGGATTTCCGCCGCCTCGATCGCCAGCCGCACACGCTCGGCAACGATGGCGGCATCGTCGGGCGTCGAATCCGGCAGAAGCGCCAGGAACTCCTCCCCGCCGTGGCGCACCAGCAGATCGAAGGAACGGAAATTCTCGCGCGCAACGCCTGCGACCTGCCGGAGCACGGCATCGCCGGCATCATGGCCGTTGAGATCGTTGATCTTCTTGAAATGATCGAGGTCGAAGAGCACGACGGAGATCCAGCGCGACCCGTGCTCGGCCTGTGTGAGAAGCGCCGATGCGGCGACCTCGAAGCCGCGCCTGTTGTAAAGGCCGGTCAGAAGGTCTGTCTGAGCGGCATTGCGCAACTCGCCCACCAGCGTCTCGCGATCGCGCGTCAGCCGGTCGATCAGGCGCAGGCCTCTTGACGCCAGCACCATGACCAATGTCGCGAGAATCAGCAGGCCGGCGCACAGCGCCAGGATCCGCGTCAAGTGGAGGTGCGAGCGCGTCGAAAGGCTTTCGCCGGTCTCGTGAATATCGTTTGCGGCCTCGACCATCTTCTTCTGCAGGAAGGTCATGCGTTCGCTCTGCGCGGCGGCCCAGATATCGCGCACTTCACGCGTTGGCCGCGATCCGGCAAGGATGGCATCGGTGATCGCATTCGCCTTCACCTGGTCGCTGCGACCAAGATAGGCAACGATGTCGCCCACGATCGCCGCTGCCGAATGAAAGACCATGTGGTCCATGCCCTCACCGAGCATGACCTTGCCCTGCACGAAAAGCTCCACCGGAAATCTGGTGGAAACGCCGTGATCGAGGTAGCGGGTGCCGACACCGGTAATCAGCCTTTCGCCGTAATAGGTCAGCAGGATGCCCATCAGCTGGTTGGATTTCTCAAGCAGTACCGGATCGCTGATCAGTGGTGAAAGCGCATCGACGACGGCAAGCTGCGTGAGAGCCGCATACCAGTAGATGGAACCGGGATCGCTGCCGGCATAACGGCCCTGGTCGACGGCACTGCGCGCGGCGATGATACGGCTATAGGCAAGGCTGAGAATTGATAATTCGCTGACGAGGCCCTCGTCGAGCGTATCGCGGGAGGGCAGGCTGGCATAAAAAGCGAGGCGCTCGCGATCGAGCGTCACCCGGCTTCGTTGCATGTCGGCGGCAGTCACGCTGGTCGGACGTGCGAGGTAGAGGCGGGTGGCGCCGATTTCACTCAGGATTTCTGTGGCGGCGATCGACCCGCCGCGGGCAAGCACATCGGCGAATTGCCGGTCCTTCTCGAGATCCCTGTACTGCCTGACTGAAGTCCGTATGACGATGACGCCTTCAATGAGCATGAAGACGAAGGGCAGCATAATGGCGGCCAGGATAACCTTTTTGATGGTTTCGAACTTCATCGCCAATCGCCACGGTGATCAAAATGTCGGTCGTGTGCGACCAATTGCCGGCAGCTTAGCAACAATTCTTAAAAAACTGATAAACCAGCCTATCCCTAGATCTCGGGACGAATGAAGTCGCGTGTCTCGGCGTCCATGACCCACAGTTCACCTGTAGAGATGTCGAACCAGGCGCCGTGAAGATGCATTTTTCCTGCGTCCTCAAGCGCCTTGATATCGGGGAAGGTTCTGAGATTGTTGATCGAATTGCGGATGGAGACACGCTCCAGCGCCGTCTGCCGCTCAGCGGCCGTCATCACGTCGTTGCTCTGGATCTGCTCGGCGGCGGGCTTGACCAGCGACATCCAGCGGCCGATGAAATCGCCGGGCGACAACGGCTCGGCATTCGGGTCGAGTGCAGCGCGAATGCCGCCGCAACGGCCATGACCCATCACGACGATATCCGAGACCTTCAACGCCTGCACCGCAAATTCGAGCGCGGCCGAGGTCGAATGAAAATGACCGTCCGGCTCATAAGGCGGCACCATGTTGGCGACGTTGCGGATGACGAAGAGTTCGCCCGGGCCGGCATCGAAGATTAACTCCGGTGCTGCGCGCGAGTCCGAACAGGCAACGACCAGCGTATGGGGACTCTGACCGTTTTCGGCAAGCTGCCGATACCTGTCGCGGGCGTCTGCATAACGCCCGTTCATGAAGTTGCGGTAGCCGTCCAGAAGTGGTGTTGGAAAACGCTGCATGCCTTCTGGATTAGCGCGGGCGGAAGACAAGATCAACTGCTGCACCGCAAAATGCCTGCATCGGCAAATGCGTCATTTTTTCCGCCGCTGCGCCGGGTGCACAAGCCGGCGCATCTGCACCATGGCCATCGGCGTCGAAAGGCTGGATGCATCGCTTGCCAGCATCAACTCGTTGCTGCCGCGCTTGACGGCGCGCGCCAGCACCTCGAAGACGCTGGCCGTGGCAAGTTGCAGCGCCTTTTCGTCCTCCAGACCGGAAAGCAGACGCGACAGGAAGACCGCGGCGAGCAGGTCGCCGAGACCGTTCGGCGGATTTTCGACGACGCGGTGTTCGGCCAGAAGCGCGTGCCGGCCGGAAAGATAGAGATTGCCGGTACCGCCAGCCATCATCGGCACGGCCGAAGTCACGAGCATACGCGACGGCCCGAGCGCCAGCGCCGCCTCCATGATCGCACTGTTGTCTTCGAGGGCTGCGCCCGAAAGCCATGCGAGCTCGTAGCGGTTCGGCGTCGCCAGCGAGGCGAGCGGAATGAGATGATCGCGAATGGCCTCGGCGGTCGCTTCCGGCACGTAGAGGCCGCCGAGATCGCCCATGACGGGATCGCAGACATAGGTGAGCTCGGGATTATTCTGCCTGAGCGCAGCGATCAGCCGGGCGACGGAGCGTGCCTGGGCGGCATTGCCGAAATAACCCGAAAGCACCGCCTTGACTTCGCCGATCCATGGCGCGCGGATCAGATCGTCGATCGCCGCGTCGAAATCGGCTTCCGCAAATGTCAGCCGCGTCGAGCGGCCGTGGCCGGGATGCCAGGGCAGCACCACGGTCGGCAGGGCCCAGACCGGATGACCGAGCGTCTCCAGCGCAAAGACAGCCGCGCGGTTTCCGACCGAACCACGCACCACATGGCTGGAGATGACGATGACTGCGCCCGCTGCATTTTCCGACATGATATCAAGGTCCGAATGATGATGGCGTTTGATGATCTTTTTGACGCCACGCTGTCAACCATTCTTCACGTGAGCATGGAAATGTGCGGCGAAGCGAAAAGTCGGAAGAAGGGCCGTCCCGTTCGTTTTGGCCACGAAAGCGGAAAAATCTCTAACGATTTCCCATTTTCGGCGTCAAAAAGCACCAAAACTATCCTTCAGGCCGCTATTTTAGAGATTTTTTCGAGGAATCTTCTGCTAGCTTGCAGAAAATCAGTCTATTGCGGGAGGCGATCCATGGCTGCCAGAAACAATCCGAAACGGGAAAAGCAGATCGAAGGTGCGCGCAAGATCGCCAAGGCGACCGGCGAGGCCCATCTCGATCCGGAAATCCTTTTCGGTCGGGCCAGCAACGACGATCTCGAACTCTATACGGCTGAGATGCTCGCGCTCTCCGCCGTGCATTCCGCCAAGGAACTCGCCGCCTGGAACGGCAAGGCGCCGCGCGTCAGCATCAACACCATTGCCGACGTCACGCCTGACGGCATCGCCGTCTCGGTGCTTTCGGTCACCGATCGGAACATGCCCTTCCTCTATGAATCGGTCATGGGGGAGGTGACGAGCACCCACCGCGACCTGTTCATGGCCGTGCATCCCATCCTGGTGATCGAAAAAGGCAAGCCGCCCGCGCTTTATTCCGCCGATCACCCGAGCGATCCGGCCGCGCGCGTCAGCCACATCCAGCTCCATATCGCCCCGCTCAATTCCGCCCAGGCCGCCGATCTCGTCAAGCGTATCGAAGCCGTGCTGGAACAGGTCCGCCTGTCGGTCTCCGACTGGAAGCCGATGCTCTCCAAGCTCGATGGAGTGATCGCCGAGCTTTCGGCCAACGGCGCCGGCCGCAGGAAGGCCGAACACGCCGAGGCGATCGCCTTCCTGACCTGGCTGCGCGACGAGAATTTCACCTTCCTCGGCATGCGCGAATATGTCTATTCAGGCAAGGGTTCCGACGCCAAGGTCGAGCGCGACAAAGGCGCCGGCCTCGGCATCCTCTCCAACCCCGATGTTCTCGTGCTGCGCACCGGCAAGGACGCCGTGACCACGACACCGGAGATCCTCGCCTTCCTCGACGGGCCTGATTTCCTGATCGTCACCAAGGCGAACGTGAAATCGATCGTCCATCGTCGCGCCTATATGGATTATGTCGGCGTCAAGCGTTTCGACGCTGAGGGCAATGTCACCGGCGAGCTGCGCATCGTCGGCCTTTTCACCTCGACGGCCTATACTTCGCTCGCCGCAGAAATCCCGCTGCTTCGCTCCAAGATCGAGAAGGTGAAGGAGCATTTCGGCTTCGATCCGATGAGCCATTCCGGCCGCATGCTCGACAACACGCTGGAATCCTATCCGCGCGACGACCTATTCCAGATCGATACGGCGCTGCTTGCGAGCTTTGCCGAACAGATCAACGATCTGGCCGACCGGCCGCGCGTACGCGCCCTGCCGCGAATCGACCATTTCGACCGCTTCGTCTCGGTGATCGTCTACGTGCCGCGTGAGGAATATGATTCGATCGTGCGCGAGCGCATCGGTGCCTATCTGAAGACCGTCTATGACGGCCGCGTCTCCGCCTATTACCCGGCTTTCCCGGAAGGCGGCGTGGCGCGCGTGCATTTCATCATCGGCCGCTCCGGCGGCAAGACGCCACGCATTCCGCAGGCAAAGCTCGAGCAGGTGATCCGCGAAATCACCGCCCGCTGGGACGATCGTTTCGAGGCTCTCGCCGGCGCCAAGGCGCCGAAGATATCGGTCGACCAGGCCTTCCAGGATTCCTTCACTCCGGAGGAAACCGTGGCCGACCTCGCCGATATCGGCGCCTGCGCCGCCGGCGAGCCGCTCCGCATCCAGTTCTATCATCGCCAGGAAGAACAAGGCCGTACCCTCTCGCTGAAGATCTTCCACGCCGGCGGCCAGCTGGCGCTGTCGCGCCGCGTACCGCTTCTTGAGAATCTCGGCTTCAATGTCGTCAGCGAACGCACCTTCGACATCGGGGTTCCGGCCGCTGACGGAGAAATGAAACTCGTCGTGCTGCACGATATGGAGCTCGAGACCCGCAACGGCGGCGAAATCGATCTGCAGCGCTACGGCGCCGCCCTGGAAGAAGCCTTTGTCGCCGCCTTCGCCGGCACGATCGACAATGACAGCTTCAACCGGCTGATCCTTTCGGCCGGGCTCTCGGCGCGCGAGACGAATGTGCTGCGCGCTTATGCCCGCTATCTCCGCCAGGCCGGCATCGCTTATTCGCAGGATTATATCGCAACGACGCTCGACAAATATCCCGATGTCGCCGCCGCCATTTTCCAGCTGTTCCATAACACGCTTGACACCAGGCTTTCGGAGAAGGCCCGCGTCAAGAAGCTTGCCGAACTGCACCAGGCGATCGAAGCCGAGCTTGCCGACGTGCCGAGCCTTGACGACGACCGTATCCTGCGCCGCTACGTCAATATCGTCGATGCGACGCTGCGCACCAATTATTTCCAGAAGAACCCGGACGGCTCGCCGAAGCCGATGCTGGCCTTCAAGCTCGATCCGCACCTGGTAGACGGGTTGCCGGAGCCGAAACCCTTCCGCGAAATGTTCGTTTACGGCGTCGAAGTCGAAGGCGTGCACCTGCGCTTCGGCAAGGTGGCGCGCGGCGGCCTGCGCTGGTCGGATCGCGCCGAGGATTACCGCACCGAGGTGCTCGGCCTGGTCAAGGCCCAGCAGGTGAAGAACGCGGTCATCGTGCCGGTCGGCGCCAAGGGCGGATTCTATCCGAAGAAGCTTCCCGTCGGCGGCAGCCGCGACGAGATCTTCAATGCCGGCCGCGAGGCCTACAAGACCTATATCCGCACGCTGCTGTCGATCACCGACAATATATCGGGCGCCGATATCGTGCCGCCGAAGGATACGGTCAGGCTCGACGGCGACGACCCCTATTTCGTCGTCGCTGCCGACAAGGGCACAGCAACCTTTTCCGACACCGCCAATGCGCTGGCGCAGGAAGCCGGCTTCTGGCTGGACGACGCCTTCGCCTCCGGCGGCTCGGCCGGTTACGACCACAAGAAGATGGGCATCACCGCTCGTGGCGCCTGGGAAACCGTGAAACGGCATTTCCGCGAAATGGACATCGATATCCAGACGACGCCCTTCACCGTCGCCGGCGTCGGCGACATGTCGGGCGACGTCTTCGGCAACGGCATGCTGCTCTCTCCGAAGATCAGGCTCATCGCCGCCTTCGATCACCGCGACATCATCATCGATCCCGATCCGGACATGGAAAAGACGCTTGCCGAACGCCAGCGGCTCTTCGACCTGCCGCGTTCGAGCTGGCAGGACTTCGACAAGAGCGTGCTTTCGAAAGGGGCGATGATCATTTCCCGCGCGGCGAAGTCGGTCACGCTGACGCCGGAAGCGGTTGCCGCGATCGGTATCGACAAGGCAGTGGCGACACCCTTCGAGATCATGACGGCGATCCTGAAGAGCCCGATCGACCTGCTCTGGTTCGGCGGCATCGGCACCTATGTGAAGGCGCCCTCCGAAACCGACACCGAAGTCGGCGACCGCGCCAACGATCCGATCCGCATCACCGCGACTGATGTGCGCGCCAAGGTGATCGGCGAGGGCGCAAACCTCGGCGTCACCCAGAAGGGCCGCATTGCATACGGCCTCAAGGGCGGGCGCTGCAACTCCGACGCCATCGACAACTCGGCCGGCGTCAACACCTCGGACGTCGAGGTCAACATTAAGATCGCGCTGGCCGCCGCCATGCATGACGGACGCCTGACGCGTGCAAAACGCGACCAGCTTCTTTCCTCGATGACCGACGAAGTCGCGACCCTGGTGCTGCGCAACAACTACCTGCAGTCGCTGGCGATCTCGCTGACGGAGCGCAAAGGCACTGCAAACGGCCTGGAACTTGCGCGTTTCATGACGGTTCTCGAAGGCGCCAAGCAGCTGAATCGCAAGGTCGAGACGCTGCCGGACGACCAGACTCTCGCCGAACGTTATGCCGCCGGTAAGCCGCTGACCCGGCCGGAAATCGGCGTGTTGGTGTCCTATGCCAAGATCGTGCTCTTCGATGCGCTGGCCGCCAGCGATCTGCCGGACGATCCCTATTTCACTTCGACGCTTTCGAATTATTTCCCCGTCAAGATGCAGAAGTCGAACGCCGGCGATATCGCCGGCCATCGGCTGAAGCGCGAAATCATCGCGACGGTGCTCGCCAACGAGGCGATCAACCGCGGCGGACCGAGCTTCACCGTCGCCATGATGGACGCAACGGCGGCTTCCGCACCGGAAGTCGTGCGTGCGGCGATCGTTGCCCGCGACGGTTTCGACCTGACCCGGCTCTGGGCTGAAACGGATGCTCTCGACGGCAAGATATCGGGTGAGATGCAGAATCGCATCTACGAGGAAATCAGCCACAGTTTTATCGTGCTGACGCGCCTGTTGCTGAAAACGGGCATGACCAAGGCTGATATGGCAGAAGTGATTAGCCGGCTGCAGGCGGCTCTGAAGAAGCTGAAAACCGCCTTCGCCGGACAGGTGGCCAGCGAGGTCGCCGTGCGCCAGGCGGAGTACAGCCAGGCGGGCCTGCCCGAAAAACTCGCGGCCGAGATCGCCGGCCTCCCGATCTTCGCACTGGTGCCGGAGATCATGCAGATCGCCGAGCGCACCGGCGAACCCCTGGTGCGCGCCGCCGAGAACTACATCGCCGTGTCGCAGACTTTTCGTATTGCGCGGCTGCTGGCGGCGGGCGGCCGGATCCTCACCTCAGACCACTACGAGAATCTGGCGCTTGCCCGCAGCATTGACCAAATCGCCAGCGCAAGGCGCGACATCGTCATCTCGGCGCTGTCCGAGCACGGCAAGGAAAAGCTTCCCGTTCAGGCCTGGCATGCGCAGGATCGCATCCGCATCAACCGTATCCTCGAGGAGCTTTCAAGCCTCAGCGACGGCGGCGATCCCAACCTTGCGCGTATTACCGTTGCTGCAGGTATCCTGACCGATCTTGCGCGCGACCGGGCGAGGTGAGACAGTCCGCGGAAAAGGAGCGGATGTTGAATCGCATTGACTGGACAGGAACGCAGCCGCCGAAGGCCACGGAGAAGGGCATCTGGGGGTGGATGTTCTTCGATTGGGCAGCGCAGCCCTTCTTTACCGTGGTCACCACCTTCATCTTCGGGCCCTATTTCGTTTCCCGCCTGACCGATGACCCGGTGTCCGCGCAGGCGACGTGGAGCAACATGGCGACGATCTCCTCGGTGATCATCGCCCTGCTGTCACCCGTTCTCGGCTCGATTGCCGACCAGTCCGGCGCCCGCAAACCCTGGATCGGTTTCTTCGCGATCATCAAGATCGCCAGCCTTTTCGGCTTGTGGTTCGCCGCGCCCGGTTCGCCTGTACTCTATCCCGTTATTTTCATGATCCTCGCCTCGATCTCGGCCGAGTTTTCGATCGTCTTCAACGATTCGATGATGCCGCGCCTGGTCGCCAAACACGAGGTCGGCAAGCTCTCCAACACCGCCTGGGGGCTCGGTTATCTCGGCGGCATAATCGTGCTCATTGCCGTCGTGACGCTTTTGGCGGCGAGCCCTGAGACCGGCAAGACCATCCTCGGCCTCGATCCGCTTTTCGGTCTCGATCCGAAGACCGGCCAGGATGCCCGCATCACCGGGCCGATCTCGGCCGTCTGGTATCTGATTTTCATCCTGCCGATGTTTTTCTTCACGCCGGATGTCGGCAGAGGTCTGCCCTTCATCACCGCCGTCCGCTCCGGCCTGCGGGAACTCAAAAACACGCTTGCCGAACTGAAGGAACGCCGCGGCATCCTGAGATTTCTCATCGCCCGGATGATCTATCAGGATGGCGTCAACGGCCTGCTGATCCTTGGCGGCGTCTTCGCGGCCGGCATGTTCGGCTGGGCGACGATCGAGATCGGCATCTACGGCATCATCTTGAACGTCGTCGCAATCTTCGGCTGCCTGATCGCCGGCCGCATCGACAAGGGCGTCGGTTCGAAGGTGACCGTCGTCATCAGCCTCACCATGCTGCTTCTCGCCACGATCGGCATCATCTCGACGGGGCCGGGTTACACCCTGTTCGGACTGATACCGCTGCCGACGGCGGATTCCGGCGGCCTCTTCGGCACCGCAGCGGAGAAGGCCTATATTCTCTATGGTCTGCTGATCGGGTTCGCTTTCGGGCCGGTGCAGGCCTCGTCGCGCTCCTATCTCGCCCGCAGCGTCAGCCCGGAGGAAGCCGGCCGCTATTTCGGCATCTATGCGCTTTCGGGGCGCGCCACGAGTTTCATGGCGACGCTGCTCTTCTCGCTGATGACCTATATCAGCGGATCGCCGCGGCTCGGAATGGCGACGCTGATCCTGTTCCTTGCCGGCGGGCTGGTGCTGTTGATCCGCACGCCCTATCCGGCCAATCGGGCATAACAACCGGCCCCTCGAGGCCGGTCGGCCATACCCTCAGTGGCGGAAATGACGCATGCCGGTGAACACCATCGCGATGCCGTGTTCGTTGGCGGCATCGATGACTTCCTGGTCGCGCATCGAGCCGCCCGGCTGGATGACCGCCGTCGCCCCTGCCGCGATCATCGACAGAAGACCGTCGGCAAAAGGCAGGAAGGCTTCGGAGGCGACTGCCGAGCCATGCGTCATCGGCACGGCAAGGCCGAGCGCCTTGGCCGCCTCTTCAGCCTTCAGCGCGGCGATGCGGGCGGAATCGACCCGGCTCATCTGGCCGGCGCCGATACCGGCCGTCTGGCCGTCCTTGGCATAGACCACGGCATTCGATTTCACATGTTTGCCGACCTTGAAGGCGAACTTCATATCATCAAGCTCCTGCGCCGTCGGCGCGCGCTTGGTGACGACCTTCAGTTCCAGATCCTCGACCATCCCATTGTCGCGGCTCTGGACCAGCAGGCCGCCGGAAACGGTTTTCGCTGTCAAACCTGCAACACGCGGATCGGGCAGGCCGCCGGCTGACAGCAGCCGCAGGTTCGGCTTGCGGGCGACGATCGCCTTCGCTTCGTCGGTCACATCGGGCGCGATGATCACTTCGGTGAAAAGCTTGACGATTTCCTCGGCCGTTTCGGCATCGAGCGTCCGGTTGAGCGCGATGATGCCGCCAAAGGCGGAAACGGAATCGCAGGCGAGCGCGCGGCGATAGGCCTCGACCAGGCTCGCTCCGGTGGCGACGCCGCAGGGGTTGGCATGCTTGATGATCGCGCAGGCCGGCGCCTTCTCAGGCAGGAACTCGGCGACGAGTTCGTAGGCGGCGTCCGTGTCGTTGATGTTGTTGTAGGAGAGCTGCTTGCCCTGGAGAAGAGCGGCTGTCGAAACACCCGGACGCTTCTCGCCGGTCACGTAGAAGGCGGCCTTCTGATGCGGGTTTTCGCCGTAACGCATCTCTTCCTTCAGCGCGCCGCCGATGACTCGGTGGCGCGGCGTGTCGATCGACAGCGCCTCGGCGAACCAGTTGGAGATCATTGCATCATAGGCGGCGGTGCGAGCATAGGCCTTGGCGGCCATACGCTGACGGAAGGCATAGGCAGTCTTGCCGCCATCTGCGGAAAGCTGCTCCAGCAGCTCGGCATAATCGGCCGGATCGGTCAGGGTCGTCACATAGGCATGGTTCTTGGCCGATGCGCGGATCATCGCCGGACCGCCGATGTCGATATTTTCGACGGTAGTGGGATAATCGCCGCCGGCGGCGCGCACTTCTTCGAAGGGGTAAAGATTGATGACAGCGAGGTCGATGCCCTCGATGCCGTGTGTTTTCATCGCATCCTGGTGTTCGTCGTCGTCACGGATCGCCAGCAGGCCGCCATGCACCATTGGGTGCAACGTCTTGACGCGCCCGTCCATGATCTCGGGAAAGCCGGTGATTTCGGAGACATCGGTGACGGCAAGGCCGGCCGCGGCAATCGCCTTGTAGGTGCCGCCGGTCGACAGCAGCCGCACACCTCTGGCCGACAAAGCCTGGGCGAGCTCAACGATCCCGGTCTTGTCGAAGACGGAGAGGAGCGCGGTCTTGATTTCGACCTTGTCGGGGGCGGGGATCTTCTTGGAAATGACGGCCATGAAACCTTCTCCGTTCGGGCTTCGGGAGACATCCGCGAGGGACGTTCGCATGCTGGCGTCGCGTTAGCACAGCTTTGCCGCCGCGCAAACAGGCGTCAGCAAAGGATCTAACCTTTGCGGGATAGGAACCAGCGGATTTCCGTCTTCTCGGCAAGATCGAAGTCGATCTCGATCTGATCCGAGCCGCAAATGCCGGAGCTGTCGGCAAAGAAGATATCCTCGGCGATCAGCACTTCATTACCGGGTGCCGAGAACAGCCAGCTTTCGCCATCCGGCGCCGTCAGCAGCACGGATTCACTGTCGCTCTGATGCAGGACGATCGCGGGATGGATATGAAAGCGGGCGACAGCCTTCAGAGGTTCATCATGCTCATAGCCTTCCCGGACGACGAGCCGGTCGCGGCCTGTCACGATCGAGCCTGCGGCATTGAGTGTCAGTTCACGCTCGTGCAGCACCCCGAACGCCCTGATATAACCGTCATGACTGAGCTTGATGCCGTCGCGCCCATCCTCCGTTTCGGCCCGTTCGACGGTGACTGTCTTGACCGGTTCGGTGATCGCGTGATTGAGGAACGGCGAAGGCGAAAAACGGCTGGACGAGGTGTCGTTGAGGATGACGGTCGAATGCGCCGCCGTCGTGCGCGCCATCTGGACATAACGGTTCCCGGCAAATTTCGGCGAGCCGGAATTGACGATGAAGCGGTGGCGGCCGGACGACATCTCGAAGGAGAGGCTGCCGGCATGCACGGTCCGCAGTGCGCCGCCCGAAGGCGGCGTGCCGGCATCGGCAATGATCACCGTTTTTCCACCGGAAAGCCGCTGATAGCGCGAATGCGGCAAAGCCTTGAACGGCTGACCGGCGGTTTCGTCATAACGCAGCACGGAGATCAGCTCGTTTGCCAGCGTCGAGGTCGCCCCGTTGAACAGCGCCAGATCCCCGTCCTGGTGGCGAAAGAATCGCAATGCCGGATATATGCGGTCGATGCCGGAGATCAGTTTCTGCGGCAGGTCATGGCCGAGATTGACATAGGTTTGCCTGAGCGGCAGCAGATCGAGCAGCAATTCCAGGCCGACTCGCGGATTGCGCGAGATGTGGCCGCCATCCGGCAGAATCTGGCTATCGAATTCGCGGTCGAGCGCCTGCGCAGCCCGTCTGAGGGTGGAGGCGCGCGTCGGCATGGCGACCGAGGCCATGGCGAGCGCGATGCGCAGCCGAAACAGCTCCAGGCCGCCAAGGGTATAGGGCGCCATGCGGTGCAGGAACCTCACCTGGAACGCCAGCGACTTCATGAAGCGGCGATAGAAGCTGCGGTCGGCATTCTGCAGGACGACGGGCGAATGCGACAACCAGGCAATGACACGCTGGGCGGTGACGTCGATCTCCCAGGCAATCCCCTCCATGCGGCCGGCATGCATGGAAAGCCAGCTGTCGACGATCGCACGGGCGGCGGCCGAACTGCGCTCCGTCTTGTTCGCCCGCATGTGCCGCAGCCAGCCGAAGCTGTGAAGGCGGGTGGCGAAGGGGCGCGAAGGCAGGGTGAAGGTGAAGGGCGACTTTCCACCCGTTTCCAGCATGCGTCCGGCCAACAGAAACCGCCCGTTGAGAATTTCGTCGGCCACATGCGTATCGATGCTGCGCAGATCGGTCGGCGCGACGATCAGACGCTCGGGGACCTTAATCGAATGGCGAGAGAGCTTCAGGCGCAGCAACGCGACGCGGCGCAAGGCGCGCCGCCAAGCCTCCCGAACATACATGCTCGCAAAACGCCGACCGGACTGCATATTCTATTGTCTATTGACCCTCGTGGTTAAGAATAGGTGAAAAGTGGCCGATTTCATCGCCCGCAATGAATTAATTCGTGACAAGGTTCGAATATACGCAAATTAATGCGCTTCCCCGGAGATCACGCCGCGATTTTAGAAGAACAACATGCATGACACGAGGCCTGTGAAGCGCCTCGTGGGCTCACAGATTCGCCGCGAGTGCTGAAGTCTGCAGTCAGGCCACGCGCCGCAGCACGGCGGCATAGAAGCCGTCGAGGCCGGAGGCAATGCCATCGGCCGTCTTCAACATGGTGGGAAGCGTGCGGAATTCGCCGAGCGGCGTGATCGCCACTTCGAGGCCGGGCCAGTCGCCGGCGCCGATCGGAACGCGCTCGACGGTATGAGTATCGGCGAGGACACGGGCGACCACCTCTTCGCCTTCGGCGGGATCGAGCGAGCAATTCGAAAAAACCAGCGTTCCATCAGGCTTCAGCAATGTCAGCGCATGGCGCAGCAACCGTTCCTGCAGTGCCGCCAGCCGGGCGATATCCTCAGCGCCCTTGGTCCACAGCACGTCGGGATGCCGGCGTGTCGTGCCGGTGGAAGAGCAGGGGGCATCGAGCAGGATCGCATCGAAACGCTCTGCCGGCGCGAATGTCGTCAGATCTGCTGCAATTGTCTCGGCTTTCAGGCCGAGCCGATCGAGATTGGAACGCAGCCGTCTTAGCCGGCTTTCCGACTGGTCGAGCGCGGTGACTACACCGCCGGCAAGGATGAGCTGCGCCGTCTTGCCGCCGGGGGCGGCGCACAGATCGGCGGTGCGTTTGCCCGAGAGGTCGCCGAAAAGCTTCGCCGGGATGCTGGCTGCCGCATCCTGCACCCACCATGCGCCCTCGTCGAAGCCTTCGAGCGAAGGGATGCCGCCGTCGAAGGCAGCAAGCCGAACGCCGCCCGTCGGCAGGGCAACGCCGTTCAGCCGCTTCGCCCAGCCTTCGGGGTCGGACTTGACGGTAAGATCGATCGCCGCCGGCTCAAGCTGGGATTCGGAAATCGCCAGCGCCGCGTCCCGGCCATAGGCCTTTTCCAGCCTGGCGATGAACCAGGCCGGCATCGGCGCGACCTTGCCGATCTCGTCGAGCACCTGCTGCTTCTCGCGGCCGAGCCGGCGAAGAATGGCATTGACCAGCTTGGCGAAACGCCGATTGCGCGGATCCTGATTGGCCTGCTCGACGGCAAGATCGACGGCCGAATGATCGGGCACGTCGAGATAGAGGATCTGCGCCGCACCGATTGCGAGCACATGGTGCAGCGCCCGTGCCCCTTCCGGCAGCGGCGATTCCAGCAGCGCTGTAATCGCGGCATCGATACGCGGCAGATGGCGCAGCGTCGTGTTCAGGATCGCGCGGACCAGCGCCCGGTCGCTTTCGCCGAGCGCTCGGTAGGCGGGGTTGCCGTGTTCATGGTCGAGAGCGCCATCGAGCGGCAGTTTGCGATCGACGACGGCAGCAAGAATTTTTGCCGCCGCGGCGCGCGCCTGCATGCCGGGTTTTGCCGGCGCGGATCGCTCGGTCGAGGGCTTGTGTTTGCGGAATGGTTTCTTCGTGCCGTCTGAATTCAAGACCATGGACCTTTTGGCGGTTGTGAACCACCGCGACCAAGGCCCGTATCCGGAACAGAGCGCGATTTGCGCGACGGATTAGCAGCCCGAACCGGCGGCGTCGAGACGTTCATGCCGCCCTGCGCCATGTCCTGCAGCGCCGCGATGCGGTTTTCCGTGTCCGGATGGGTGGAAAACAGATTGTCCATGCGCTCGCCGGAGAGCGGGTTGATGATGAACATATGCGCCGTCGCCGGGTTGCGCTCGGCATCCTCGTTCGGCACGTGGGCGGCACCGCGGGCGATCTTGCCGAGTGCCGAAGCGAGCCACAGCGGATTGCCGCAGATTTCGGCGCCACGGCGGTCGGCCGAATATTCGCGCGTCCGGCTGATCGCCATCTGCACCAGCATGGCGGCCAGCGGCGCCACGATCATCGCGACGAGGACTCCGACGAAGCCGAGCGGGTTGTTATTGTTTTCACGGTTGCCGCCGAAGAAGAAAGCGAAGTTGCCGAGCATCGAGATCGCGCCGGCAAGGGTTGCCGTGATCGTCATCGTCAGCGTGTCGCGGTTCTGGATGTGGGCGAGCTCATGCGCCATCACGCCTGCGACTTCCTCGGGAGACAGGGCACTGAGCAGGCCGGTCGAGGCGGCGACGGCAGCATTGTCGGGATTGCGGCCAGTGGCAAAGGCATTCGGCTGCGGGCTGTCGTAGAGATAGACCTTCGGCATCGGCAGGCCGGCGTTGCGGGCGAGATCGCGGACGATCGCAAAGAATTCCGGCGCGTTACGCTCATCGACCTCCTGGGCGCGATAGGCCGAAAGCACCATGCGGTCGGAATTCCAGTAGGAGAAGAAATTCATCCCGGCGGCAATGACGAAGGCGATCATCATGCCGGCCCGACCGCCGATCAGAAAGCCGACAAACATGAAAAGCGCCGTCATGAAGGCAAGCAACATGGCAGTGCGAACGAGGTTCATTGTGAATCTCCATCTCCAATTTCGCCGTCACAAGCTTTCAATCGCGGCATCGGCGCATTATGATTTGGTTATTCACCAGCCATTTTCAATATTTCCGGCAGGAGAAGCCCATGCAGGAAGCCGATAACGACAATAGCGAAACCCCGACGGCCGAGGGATCGGAGCCGCTGCGCAAGGGACTGTCTCCGGCTGCGCAGCGCGCCCTTGCCGAAGCCGAGGAGCGGCGCAAGAACCAGAAGCCGCTGGAGCTGCCGCCGGAGACCGGCGGCCGCGGTGGAGCCGAGCCCGCGCGCTTCGGCGATTACGAGATCAATGGCCGGGCAATCGATTTCTAAGTGGATCGAAAACAGGCCTCCGGCTTCGTCCGGGTATGACAAGACCGCCAGCCATATACAATGTGTGAAAGTGAGCCGCTCCGGGAACAAAACGGAGCGGCTTCTGTATCAGGCCGTCGTCTTGTTCTGCCGATTGGCGATCAGATCGTCGACCACCGCCGGATCGGCAAGCGTCGAGGTGTCGCCGAGCGCGCCGAAATCGTCCTCGGCGATCTTGCGCAGGATGCGGCGCATGATCTTGCCGGATCGGGTCTTCGGCAGGCCGGGTGCAAACTGGATCTTGTCGGGGGCGGCGATCGGGCCGATTTCGGCACGCACATGTTTCACCAGTTCCTGGCGAAGCGTGTCCGATCCGTCATGACCGGCCATCAGCGTCACGTAGCAATAGATGCCCTGGCCCTTGATCGCATGCGGATAACCGACAACCGCGGCTTCCGAAACCAAATTGTGCGAGACCAGCGCCGATTCCACCTCCGCCGTACCGAGCCGGTGGCCGGAAACGTTGAGCACGTCGTCGACACGGCCGGTGATCCAGTAATAGCCGTCCGCATCGCGCCGGCAGCCGTCGCCGGTGAAATACTTGCCCTTGTAGGTGGAGAAATAGGTCTGGATGAAGCGCTCGTGATCGCCGTAGACCGTGCGCATCTGGCCCGGCCAGCTGTCGGCAATGCAGAGATTGCCGTCGGCAGGGCCTTCCAGCACCTTGCCCTCATTGTCGACCAGTTGCGGTTTGACGCCGAAGAACGGCACCGTCGCCGAGCCGGGTTTCAGATCGGTGGCGCCCGGCAGCGGCGTGATCATGTGGCCGCCGGTTTCCGTCTGCCACCAGGTATCGATGACGGGGCAGCGCTTGTCGCCGACGACATTGTAATACCATTCCCAGGCTTCCGGGTTGATCGGCTCGCCGACGGTGCCGAGCAGGCGCAGCGAGGAGCGCGAGGAGCGGGTGACGAAGTCGTCGCCGGCACCCATCAGCGAGCGGATCGCCGTCGGCGCCGTATAAAAGATGTTGACCTTGTGTTTGTCGATGACTTCCCAGAAACGGCCCTGGTCGGGGAAATTCGGCACGCCCTCGAACATCAGCGTCGTCGCGCAGTTCGCCAGCGGCCCATAGACGATATAGGAGTGGCCGGTGACCCAGCCGACATCGGCCGTGCACCAATAGATATCGCCGTCATGATAGTCGAACACATATTCATGCGTCATCGCCGCATAGACGAGATAACCGCCCGTCGTGTGCAGCACGCCCTTCGGCTTGCCGGTCGAGCCCGACGTATAAAGAATGAAGAGCGGATCTTCCGCCTTCATCTTCACCGGCGGGCATTCCGCCTTCACGGTGGCGATTTCCTGGTGATGCCAGAGATCGCGGCCGGGCGCCCAGCCGGTCTTGCCACCGGTGCGGCGAACGACCAAAACCTTCTCCACGATCACGTGCTGGCGTGCCGCGATGTGGATCGCGGTATCGGTGTTGTCCTTCAGCGGCACCGGCTTGCCGCCGCGCACGCCTTCGTCACAGGTGATGACGAAGGTGGATTCACAGTCGACGATGCGCCCCGCCAGGGCCTCCGGCGAGAAGCCACCGAAGACGATCGAATGCACCGCGCCGATGCGGGCGCAGGCAAGCATCGCATAGGCCGCTTCCGGGATCATCGGCATGTAGATGGTAACACGATCGCCCTTCTTGACGCCGTGTTTCTTCAACACATTCGCCATCCGGCAGACGTGCTCGTAGAGCTCATTATAGGTGATCTTCTTGTCGATATAGGGATTGTCGCCTTCCCAGATGATCGCCACCTGGTCGCCGTTGGTTTTCAGATGACGGTCGATGCAATTGTAAGAGACGTTGGTCTGACCGTCCTCGAACCATTTGATCGAGACCTTGCCGGTAAAGGAGGTGTTCTTGACCTTGGTATAGGGCTTGAACCAGTCGATCCGCTTACCGTGTTTACCCCAGAACTTGTCCGGGTTCTCGACGCTTTCCTCGTACCATTTCAGGTACTTATCCTTATCGATCAGGGCGCGCGCCTTCACCGGTTTCGTGACCGGATAGATCTTCTCCGACATGCAACTCCTCCTCATGGGACATGCGACGGGCCACCGGCAAAACGGGCCCGGACTTGAAATCACGGCAATTCATAGCAGTTCGCATCGCCACGGCAATTAGACGAAGGTCATTTCATTTCGGAAGAATTGCAATTCTGCGACAGTGCGGTTATATAGCGGCATATTTCCCGGACATTGTGGTGACAATCCACGGACCGCGACCGGCGCGGACGATAGAAGGACTATATCCATGGCTCAAACACTGCTCATGCCGAAGGCGACAGCCATCTGGCTCGTCGACAACACGGCACTGTCTTTCGATCAGATCGCGCAGTTCTGCAAACTGCATCCGCTCGAAGTCAAGGCGATCGCCGACGGCGAAGCGGCGCAGGGCATCAAGGGCCTCGACCCGATCTCGACAGGCCAGCTTTCCCGCGACGAGATTGCCCGCGCCGAAGCCAATCCGAACCACAAGCTGAAGCTTTCCGAACCGAAGGTGCGCGTACCGGAATCCAAGCGCCGCGGCCCGCGTTATACGCCGGTTTCCAAGCGTCAGGACCGCCCGAACGCCATTCTCTGGCTCGTCCGCAACCACCCTGAGCTGAAGGACGCGCAGATTTCCCGCCTCGTCGGCACCACGAAATCGACCATCGAGCAGATCCGCGAGCGCACCCACTGGAACTCCGCCAACCTGGCGCCGATGGATCCGGTAACGCTTGGCCTTTGCAGCCAGATCGATCTCGACATGGAAGTGGAAAAGGCTGCCAAGGGCCGTCCGCTGCCGACCGCCGCCGAGCTTGGCGCGACGCTGCAATCGGCTCAGGAAACCGAGCGCCTGACCCCGAGCTACGAGCGCGAGGAGGAAAAGGAAAAGGAAATCGACGCCGACGCCGTCTTCCGCAAGCTGAGCTCGCTGCGCTCCGCGCCGAAGGACGAGGACGACGATCAGTACTGAGATATTGAGTATCTCACGAAAAACCCCGCCGGTATGAGCTGACCGGCGGGGTTTTTTGTTGCGGATTGGCTGTTTCAGAGCATGTCGCGCAAAAGTGTGCAGCGGTTTTGCGATAACGACATGCGTCAAACCAAGACTTCAAGCGCGGGGAGCGAATCTGAAAGATCGCGACGCGCTTTAGCTGCGGAACAGGGTCAGGATGTTCTGCGCCGAACTATTGGCGATCGAGAGCGACTGGACGGCAAGCTGCTGCTGCGTCTGCAACGCCGAGAGCTTGCTTGATTCCTCTTCCATATCGGCGTCGATCAGGCGGCCGACGCCGGAGTCGATCGAATCGCGAAGACCGCTGACGAAATTTTCCTGCAGCTGGATGCGGGTCGAGATCGAGCCGAGGGCCGAGCCGGCGGCGGTCATGGCGCCGAGAACCAGTTCGACACCCGTCAAGGCTCCATCGAGCTGGCCCTGGGTGAAACCGGTAATGTCAAGATCATAGATCGACGCCATGACGATCACGGTGCCGCCATAGGTTCCGTTGAAGGCCGTGCCGATGATGCCGCTTGACGTCTCGATCGCACCGGTACTCGTCATGCCGAAGAGCACGTTTCCAAGCGTTCCTGCATCGAGCACGTAGTCCGTCATCTTGACCGAGACGGCATTGCTGCCATCGCGGGCGAAGGAGGAAACGACGCTCTTCGTACCGGAAGCGCCGGCGACCCAGTTTTCACCGGAGAAAGACGCCGACTGGGCGATGCTGAGCAGCTGCTCCTGCAGCTGGTCGAGCTCCTGCTGGATCTTCGTCTTGTCGACGCCTTTTTCGGTGGCGGCGACGATCTTGGCCTTGATGTCGCTGACGATATCGAGCGCGCTTGACATGGCCGAATAGGCAGTATCGACCTTGGCCGCGCCAAGCCCGAGCGCGTCGGAAACGGCCGAAAGAGCCTTGTTGTCCGAACGCATGGTGGTGGCGATCGACCAGTAGGCGGCGTTGTCGGACGCCTTTTCCACCCGATAGCCCGAGGAAACGCGACCCTGAGTGTCCTTGAGGCTATCATTTACGCCGCCCAAAGTCTGCAGCGCTGCCATGGCAGCGTTGTTGGTAAGGATGCTTGTCATGATCCGTTCCACACTCTTGGAGAAAGGGCATTCCGGACTCCAGCGCCGTGCGTCTTCAGACGCGCAAAGGGCGCTGTAGCACTTCAACTGCCGCATAATTTTCCTTAGATCGATCCCGATTTAAGGAATTATGCAGTAGGCCGGTAACGGCGAGCGCGTCATGCAAAGCCTGCTATGCAAGCCATCGCCGTTAACAAATGCTTGCATTGATATAGTTAACAATTCCTCAATTAGCCTTAGCGAAAGTTTAATTTCACATCGGCAGGGAGCCCAGACCGCGCCGGCGCAGCGCCTCGGCGATTTCCTCCAAAATCGTTGGATCATCGATGGTTGCGGGCATTTTCCAGGGCATGCCGTCGGCGATCTTCTGCATCGTGCCGCGCAGGATTTTGCCGGAGCGTGTCTTCGGCAACCGGTTAACGATGATGGCCGTCTTGAAGGCGGCGACAGGCCCGATCGATTCGCGAATCATCGTCACGACCTCTGATTCGATTGCTGTCGTGTCACGCGATACATTCCGCTTCAGCACCAGGAAACCGCACGGCGCCTGGCCCTTCAGCGCATCGATCACACCGATGACCGCGCATTCGGCGACGTCGGGATGGCGGGCGCAGACCTCCTCCATCGCCCCGGTCGAGAGGCGATGACCGGCGCAATTGATGATGTCATCGGTACGCGACATGATGAAGAGATAACCGTCCTCGTCGACATAGCCGGCGTCGGCCGTCTTGTAGTAACCCGGAAACTCGTCGAGATAGGCCGATCGGAAACGGTCGTCGGCGTTCCAGAGGGTCGGCAGGCAGCCGGGCGGCAAGGGCAATTTCACGACGATATTGCCGAGCGTTCCCGCCTCGATCGGATGGCCGGCATCGTCGAGCACCCCGATCTCATAGCCTGGCATCGGCAGCGCCGGCGAACCATGCTTGACGGGAAGGGCGCCGAGGCCGAGCGGATTGGCGGCGATCGGCCAGCCGGTCTCCGTCTGCCACCAGTGATCGATGACGGGTATGGCGAGCATGCGCTCCGCCCATTTCAGCGTCTCCGGGTCCGCCCTCTCGCCGGCGAGAAACAGCCCCCGCAAATCCGGCATCGGATACTGACGCATCAGTTCCCCGTCGCCATCGTCCCGGCGGATGGCGCGGAATGCCGTCGGCGCCGTGAAGAGCACCCGCACATGATGCTCCGAAACGACCCGCCAGAAGGCGCCGGCATCCGGTGTGCCCACCGGTTTTCCTTCGAAGATCACGGTGGTTACGCCTGAAATCAGCGGGGCATAGACGATATAGGAATGTCCGACGACCCAGCCGATATCCGAAGCCGTCCAGAAAACCTCGCCCGGCTTCAAACCGTAGATATTGCGCATCGACCAGTTGAGCGCGACCAAATGGCCGCCATTGTCGCGCACGACTCCCTTCGGCTGGCCCGTGGTGCCGGAGGTATAGAGGATGTAGAGCGGATCGGTCGCCTTGACGGAGACGCAGGTGACCTCGGCGCCGCGATGCCGCGCCACCGCGGCCTCGAAATCCTCATCGCGTCCGTCAATGAGATCTGCCGGAAGCTCCGGCCGCTGCAACACAAGACAGCGCCCCGGCTTCGAACGCGCGATCTCGATCGCCTGGTCGACCAGAGGCTTGTAGGCGACGATGCGGCCGGGCTCGAGCCCGCAGCTTGCGGTGATCACCAGCTTCGCACTGCAATCGTCGATGCGGGCGGCAAGCTCGCTCGCGGCAAAGCCTCCGAAGACGACGGAGTGAACCGCACCGATGCGGGCGCAGGCGAGCATCGAAAACACCGCCTGCGGGACCATCGGCATATAGAGGATCACGCGATCACCTCTGCCGATGCCGAGGTTGACCAGTGTCGCGGCGATGGCCTTTACCTCGTCAAGCACCTCGCCATAGCTGAAACGGCGTTTGTCACCGGTCATCGCGCTGTCGAAAATAACAGCTGTCTCGCCGCCGCGTCCGGCGATGACATGCCGGTCCAGACAATTGTGGCAGGTGTTGGTTTCCGCCCCTTCGAACCAGCGGCCATAGACCCCGGCATCCGGCGAAAAAACCCGCTCCGGCGGTTTGAACCAGTCGATCTCGGCGGCTGCTTCGCGCCAGAAGGCTTCGGGATCGCGTTTCCAGGCCGCGTAGACCTGATGATAGCCGTTCTGCATCTGCTCCTCCCCAGGATATGCAAGTGTTAATCTAGGCAGAGGGGAAGGGAACAGGAAGCCCGACCAAAGCAGCGTATTAGCGTGCGCCGAAAATAGCCGATCCGACCCGCACGCTGGTGGCGCCAAAGGCGATCGCCGTCTCGTAATCGCCCGACATGCCCATCGAAAGTTTTTCGACGCCGCATTTGAGCGCGAGCCTGGCCAGCAGGGCGAAATGCGGCCCGGGATTTTCCTCCGCCGGCGGAATGCACATCAAACCTTCGATAGAAAGGCCAAGCTCGTCGCGGCAGAGAGAGACGAAGGCTGGCGTGTCGTCAGGAGCGATGCCGGCCTTCTGCGGCTCGAGCCCGGTATTGACCTGGATGTAGAGCCGCGTCTTTTTGCCTTGCCGCTTCATCTCCTCAGCAAGCGCGCGGGCGATCTTTTCCCGGTCCACCGTCTCGATGACATCGAAAAGCGCTACCGCGTCGGCCGCCTTGTTCGATTGCAGCGGTCCGATCAGATGCAATTCGATATCCTGCTGCTCGGCTTTCAGCGCCGGCCACTTGCCCTGGCTCTCCTGCACCCGGTTCTCCCCGAAAAGGCGCTGGCCGGCTTCGATGGCTGGACGGATCGCTTCCGCCTCGAAGGTTTTCGACACCGCGACGAGCCGAACGGAACCGGCTGGACGACCCGCCTGGCGTTCCCCGGCGGCAATCCGCGTCCGCACGTCGTTCAAGCGCTGTTGAAGTTCCATCGTTCTGCCTCGACATTTCCGCATGAGAGTGATGGCAATGAACTAGCCAGCCATTCTGTGCTTGCCAAGACCCGCTACCGCGAAATCGCCCGGCCAGGATCAAGATCGGGCGCTTGCAGCGCCTGCAAAACTTGACGCTACGGTGGTTTCATGGTGAAGGTCTCGACCAACCTCCCCTGATTTTCCGGAATATCGAATACAATGGCCACCGAACGTTATAATCCGCGCGATGCCGAGCCCCGCTGGCAGCAGAAATGGAATGAAGACAAGGTCTTCGAGACCGACAATGCCGATCCGCGCGAAAAATATTACGTCCTCGAAATGTTCCCCTATCCATCGGGGCGCATCCATATGGGCCATGTCCGCAATTACGCCATGGGCGATGTCGTCGCCCGCTACAAACGCGCCCGCGGCTACAACGTGCTGCATCCGATGGGCTGGGACGCCTTCGGCATGCCGGCGGAGAACGCCGCCATGGAACGCGGCGTGCATCCTGCCTCCTGGACCTATCAGAACATCGGCTCGATGAAGGCGCAGCTGAAGGCCATGGGGCTTTCGCTGGACTGGAGCCGCGAATTCGCCACCTGCGACGTCGAGTATTACCAGCACCAGCAGCATCTGTTCCTGGATTTCCTCGAGAAGGGGCTGGTCTACCGCAAGCAGTCGAAGGTCAACTGGGACCCGGTCGACAATACCGTGCTCGCCAACGAGCAGGTGATCGACGGTCGCGGCTGGCGCTCCGGCGCGCTGGTCGAACAGCGTGAACTGACGCAATGGTTCTTCAAGATCACCGATTTCAGCCAGGATCTGCTCGACGCGCTGGATACGCTCGACCAGTGGCCGGAAAAAGTGCGGCTGATGCAGAAGAACTGGATCGGCCGCTCGGAAGGCCTGACCATCCGCTGGGAGATCGTGCCGGAAACGGCGCCTGCCGGCGAGAGTGAAATCACCGTCTATACGACCCGCCCGGACACGCTGTTCGGCGCCTCCTTCCTGGCGATCTCAGCCGATCATCCGCTGGCGAAGGATGCCGCCGCGAAAGATCCGGCGATCGAAGCCTTCTGCGAGGAGTGCCGCCGTGCCGGCACCTCGCTCGCAGCGCTCGAAACCGCGGAAAAGAAGGGCATGGACACCGGCATCCGCGTCAGGCATCCGCTTGATCCCTCCTGGGAACTGCCTGTCTATATCGCCAATTTCGTTCTGATGGACTACGGCACGGGCGCGATCTTCGGCTGCCCTTCGGGCGACCAGCGCGACCTTGATTTTGCCCGCAAATATGGACTGCCTGTTGTGGCCGTCGTCATGCCGAGAGATGGGGATGCCGCAAGCTTCTCCATCGCCGATACAGCCTATGATGGTGATGGCGTGATGATCAATTCACGCTTCCTCGACGGCAAGACGACGGAAGAGGCCTTCAATATCGTTGCCGACCGGCTGTCGGCCACTTCGCTCGGCAATGCGCCGCAGGGTGAGCGCAAGGTCAATTTCCGTCTGCGCGACTGGGGCATTTCCCGGCAGCGTTATTGGGGCTGCCCGATCCCGGTCATCCATTGCGATGATTGCGGCGTTGTGCCGGTGCCGAAGAAAGACCTTCCGGTCAAGCTGCCCGACGACGTCACCTTCGACCAGCCCGGCAATCCGCTTGATCGGCATCCGACCTGGCGTCACGTCTCCTGCCCGACCTGCGGCAAGGATGCGCGCCGCGAGACGGATACGATGGACACCTTCGTCGATTCGAGCTGGTATTTCACCCGCTTCACTGCCCCCTGGGAAGGAAAGCCGACCGATCCCGAGGCGGCAAACCGTTGGCTGCCGGTCGATCAGTATATCGGCGGCATCGAGCACGCGATCCTGCACCTGCTCTATTCCCGCTTCTTCACCCGCGCCATGCGCGAGACCGGCCATGTCGCTGCCACCGAACCCTTCAAGGGTCTCTTCACCCAGGGCATGGTGGTCCATGAAACCTACAGCCGCGGCACCGGAGCTAGCCGCGAATGGGTGGCGCCGGCCGATATCCGCATCGATGAGCTCGACGGCAAACGTCGGGCCTTCCTGCTGAAGAGCAATGAAGAAGTTGCGATCGGCTCGATCGAGAAAATGTCGAAGTCAAAAAAGAACGTCGTCGATCCCGATGATATCATTGCCTCCTACGGCGCCGATACCGCCCGTTTCTTCGTTCTGTCCGACTCCCCGCCGGAGCGCGACGTCATCTGGTCCGAGGCCGGCGTCGAAGGCGCCCATCGTTTCACCCAACGTCTGTGGCGGTTGATTTCCGAAGCCGCAGAGGCGCTCTCCGCCGTCGCCCCGAGGCCGGCAACCGAGGGGGAAGCGCTGTCGATCTCGCAGGCTGCCCACAAGACCCTGAAGGCCGTCGAGAACGATTATGACAAGCTCTGGTTCAACAAGGCCGTCGCCCGAATCTATGAACTGGTGAACGCGCTGGCCGCGCCGATGACCAGGGTTGCGGCGGGCGAGGGTGATGTCGCCTATCGCGCGGCGGTGCGCGATGCCGCCGAGATCCTGATCCAGCTGGTCGCGCCGATGACGCCGCATCTGGCTGAGGAATGCTGGAAGGCACTCGGCAATGAAGGGCTGCTTGCCCGGACCGGCTGGCCGCGATACGACGAAACACTCGTCACCGAAAATGATGTCGTCCTGCCCGTACAGATCAACGGCAAGAAACGCGCTGAATTGACAATTTCTCGCGATGCAGATCAGAATGCCGTCACCGACGCCGTGCTGGAACTGGATGCGGTGAAGAACGCGCTGAACGGACAGGCACCGAAGAAGATCATCGTGGTTCCCCAAAGGATTGTGAACATTGTCGTCTGATATCACCCGCAAGGCCGGCGTCGCCATGATCCTTGCCGCCGCGGCTTTTCTCTCTGCCTGCCAGGTCCGGCCGCTTTACTCCGAGAACTCAGGTGTGGTTGAGAAACTGTCTTCCGTCGGCTTTTCCGAGGCAGGCAGCCGGGTCGAGCAGCAGGTTCGAAATCGCCTGATCTTCCTGGCGTCACGTGGTGCCGGCGAAGCGGTAAACCCGCAATACCAGGTCGAACTACACGCCACAGCGGCGGTTGCCGATACGCTGCTCGCCGAATCCTCCGACACGTCGAAAGCCGGTCGTGTGACCGTCACCGTCACCTACACGCTGCGTGCGACGACCGACAATCATGTCATCAAGGCGGGCAGCCGCGCGACCACGGCGCTGGTGGATTTCCCGGACCAGGAATTCGCCAAGCAGCGGGCAATCCGTGATGCCCAGAACCGCGCGGCGGATCAGGTGGCGGAATTTGTGGGAGCCGATATCGCCGCTGCGCTCAGCCGCTGAGGGCTGAGATGTGGCGGAGATAAAATCCCACGAATTTGAGACCTTCCTGCAGAAATCAGCCGGGAATTATCGGATCTTCGTCATTTACGGGCCGGATCGCGGCCTCGTTTCCGAACGTGCTGGTCAGCTTGCCGGCAAGACTGGTGTCGCGCTTGATGATCCCTTCTCGCTGACCAAACTCGATATCGGCGACCTGCAGAAGGATCCCGGACGATTGGTCGACGAGGTTCAATCTATCGGATTGTTCGGTGGCGAGAAACTGATCTGGATCCGCGGCGCCGCCAATGAAAAATATCTAGTCGATCCCTTGGCGCTGCTCGCCGAAAAACCACTTGAAGCCGCCCATCTGATCGTGGAAGCCGGAGACTTGAAGAAGGGCTCCCTGCTTCGCAAGACAGCCGAGACGGCGCGATCGATCATGATGATCCCGTCTTACGCCGATGACAGCCGCGCCCTGAATGCCTTGATCGACATGGAACTTGGCGCAGAAAAGCTCGGCATCACGCCGGCTGCGCGCCAGGCGCTGATCGCATTGATCGGCGGCGACCGTATCGCTTCCCGCAACGAGGTGCGTAAACTTGCCCTCTATTGTCGCGGCTTCCCCACGATCGAAGAACATCACGTTACCGAAATAATCGGCGATGCGAGCGCGATCTCGGTAGACGATGCCGTCGATGCCATCCTGAGTGGCGATCTCAACGCCTTTCTGCACGCCATGCAGAAGATCAGCAGCTCGAAAACCGCGATCTTTCTGGTGCTGCAGGCCTGCCTCAAGCAGTTTCAGCTTCTCGACACCATGCGCGCCGAAATGGAAGAAAAACGCCTGCAGGCGCCTCAGGTCATGCAGACGCTGGGTCGTCATCTGCATTTCCGCCGCAAGCCGATCATAGAACAGGCCCTACGGCATTGGACCGCGGAGAACATCGCTCGTGAATCCAGTCGTCTGCAGGCCGCGATTCTGCAAAGCCGGCGGCGGCAGGTTCTTGAAGACAGCGTTGCGATGCAGACGCTTCTCTCCACCACCCTTCAATCCGTTCGCAAATCCGCCTAGCGACCGGGAGTGCGGGGCCGCCTAAATCAGCTCGACGGCGGCCCGCTCTATGCGTGTCGCTCGGAGTGGGCAGGGTTCTGGAATAAAGACATGCGTGGAAAAAACCGCGTCGCATGAAGTTTGATGCGACGCGCTTTGACTACCGCCTCTCAAGCAAGCGGCAGATTTCCTCGAGCTGCTCAAGCGACTTGTAGGAAATTTTAATCTGGCCACCGCTGGTCTTGTGATTGATCGAGACATCAAGGCCGAGCGCATCGGAAAGCGTTCGCTCCAAGGCCAGCGTGTCGGAATCCTTCTGATCTCGCCGCAACGCCGGCTGCTGCGGCTCCGATTGCGCCTTGATATTGTTTTGCGCCAGCTTTTCCGCGTCACGGACCGACATGCCCTTGGCGACGATCGTGCGGGCAAGGCTTGCCGGGTCGGGGGTAGAAACCAGCGCGCGGGCATGACCAGCCGACAGGCTGCCGGCGGCAAGCATGTCGCGCACGGGATCGGGCAGTTTCAACAGGCGCAGGGAGTTGGCGACATGGCTGCGGCTTTTGCCGATGATTTCGCCGAGATCATTCTGGGTATAGCCATACTCGGCAATAAGCTGCTCATAACCCAGGGCTTCTTCAAGCGCATTGAGATCCGCTCGTTGTACGTTTTCGACAATGGCGATCTCCAACGCCGTCTTGTCGTCGACATCCCGGATAATCACCGGGATCTCAATCAACCCGGCCAGCTGGGCTGCTCGCCAACGGCGTTCGCCGGCAATGATTTCGTATCGGTCCCGGTCCATCGTTCGCACGACGATCGGCTGCACGATCCCGTGCTGGCGAATAGAACTTGCAAGATCATGCAGTTCAGCGTCATCAAAAAAACGACGGGGATTGCGGGGATTGCGGCTGACAAACTCGATCGGGATCATTCTGTCGGCACTGACAGTCCGCTCAGCTTCCACCGGGACAGGCTGATCCATTTCCCCAATCAGCGCTGCAAGGCCACGGCCCAATCGCCTCTTCGATACGTCGTCATTCATGATCTACACTCACCTACGCTCCTGATATGATATTAGGCGGCCAGCCTTTGACGTTCCCTTTGGATGACCTCGGAGGCCAGCTGCAGATAGGCCTGACTGCCCGCGCATTTCAGATCATAAAGAATAGCCGGCTTGCCGTAGGAGGGCGCCTCGGAAACCCGGACATTGCGCGGAATTAACGTGTGATAAACCTTTTCGCCGAGATGCGTGCGAACATCATTGACCACTTGCTGGGCAAGATTGTTGCGCGCATCGAACATCGTCAGGACGATCCCTTGAATATCCAGGCGCGGATTAACCGTCCGACGAACCTGGCTGACGGTCTCAAGCAACTGGCTCAACCCCTCCAGCGCGAAGAATTCACACTGCAGCGGCACTAGCACGGAATGCGCTGCCGCCATGGCATTCATCGTCAGCAGATTGAACGACGGCGGGCAATCCAGAAGAATATAGGAAAACGCCATTGCCTCGGGCGACGACAGCGCCTTGCGCAATTTGAACACCCGGTCGCTCTGCTGCGAAATCTCCATCTCGATACCAAGCAGATCCATCGTCGAAGGAACAATGAAAAGGTTCGGCACTGCTGTTTCGAGGGTGACGTCAGTGATGCTACGCTCCCCCACCATAAGGTCATAGGAGGAGAGTTTCCGGTCGCGGCGATCGATGCCGAGGCCGGTGCTGGCATTACCCTGCGGATCGAGATCGACGATCAAGACACGCTCACCGATAGCGGCAAGGGCCGTTGCCAGATTGATCGCGGTGGTGGTTTTACCAACGCCGCCCTTCTGATTTGCGATGGTGATTATTCGGTGTCGTTCGCCAGCCATTGCAGCAATATCCGATCTGTTAAACCAAGCGCCGGAGATTTGATATTTCCAAAATAACAGATTCCTGCTCGACGGCGCTCTTATGTTCTAACAGATCGAATTCCCACCGACCACGTGCTTTGTCGATTTCCCTCAGGTAATCCCGGCCTTTATGAAAAAAGCCACGACAATTGTCATTGCCTAGCATCCAGGGGGCCGAATATCCGATCAGTCCGTCGAGATCGGCGAGAGCTCGGGCGGAAATTGCGCCGCAATCGCGGATTTCGACAGCCGCATCCTCGATTCGGATAGGATGCACGCTCCCGCGCGCATCCGTCTCCCGCAGCGCCGTCCGCAGAAACGCTGCTTTTTTGTGGTTGCTCTCGACCAGGTGGACCCACCCGTCCCGCAATTCAGCCAAGTAGATCGCGGTAATCACCCCGGGGAAACCGCCGCCGCTTCCAAGATCGACCCAAGTGGTCGGTTGCGGATGGATCTGAAAAATCTGGCTGCTATCGGCGATATGCCGATGCCATAGATCATCAAGCGTCGACGGCGCCACCAGATTGATGGTTTTAGCCCACTTCTGAAAGAGCGTTGCGAAGTGCTGGAGCCGTTCCTGTGTTTCACGTGAAACACGCAAGCCGTTTAATTCCATTCTGAAAGACTCTCAATCTGGTAATCAGGCAGTCTGACGTGTCGAAGAATGCAGTCGACGCAGGTGCACAAGCAGCAACGCGATGGCTGCCGGCGTCATACCCTCGACAATGGCAGCCTGGGCAATGTTGAAAGGCCGCACTGCATTCAGCTTCAGCTTGAGTTCGTTCGACAGGCCGGCGAGGGCGCCGTAGTCAAAATCGGCGGGGATCTGCCGTTCCTCGTCGCGCTGCTGATCGGCAATGGCGGATGCCTGCCTATCCAGGTATACTGAATAACCCGCTTCGATTTCCAATGCTTCCGCAATCTTTGGTGCGATTCCGGCAAGGGCCTCCGGCCAGACATGCCGAAGCGCGGCAAAATCATAATTTGGATAAGATAGAAGATCATACGCCGTTCGGCGCTGGCCATCTAGATTGATATTCAAGCCGGCGCGTCGCGCCTCGTTCGGCGTCACCGCCAGCGATTGCAGCAGTGCTCGGCCGGCGCCGATATCCGTCTGATAGGCGGTAAATCGCCGCTGGCGCTCGCTGCTGACGCAGCCCAGCTGCATTGCCAACGGGGTCAGGCGCATATCGGCATTGTCAGCGCGAAGCGTCAGGCGGTACTCCGCCCGGGAGGTGAACATTCGATACGGTTCCGTAACGCCACGGGATGTCAGATCGTCGATCATCACGCCGATATAGGAGCTGGTTCGGCTAAAATGGAACGGCTCCGAATCGTTGCTTCGCAACGCAGCATTCAGTCCCGCCGCCAAGCCCTGCGCCGCTGCTTCCTCATAGCCAGTGGTGCCGTTGATCTGGCCGGCGAGGAAGAGACCTTTCAGCCGCTTGACCTCCAGCGACGGTGTCAGCTCTCGCGGATCGACATGGTCATATTCGATCGCATAACCCGGTTGGAGAATCCGAGCTTTTTCGAGACCGGGAATCGTCTTGATAAATTCGGCTTGGACCTCCGCCGGAAGAGAGGTCGAGATCCCATTCGGATAGACGGTATCGTCATCGAGCCCTTCGGGTTCCAGAAAGACCTGATGTCCATCGCGTTCGCCGAACTTTACCAGCTTGTCTTCGATAGACGGGCAATAGCGCGGACCGACACCCTCGATCTGACCGGAATACATCGCCGATCGCATGATGTTGTCGACAATGACGCGGTGCGTTGCGTCAGTTGTCCTGGTGACCCCACACTCGATCTGCGGGGTGGTGATTGCGTCGGTCATAAACGAGAAGGGGATAAGGTCTGCATCAGCCGCCTGACGGCCCACCGCTTGCCAGTCGATCGTCTTTCCATCCAGCCGCGCCGGCGTTCCGGTTTTCAACCGCCCCAACTGCAGCCCGAGCCTGGCTAGGGTGGCGGACAATCCAATCGAAGGGGCTTCACCGACGCGGCCGGCCGGTGTTTTCTCCGAACCGATATGAATGAGCCCGCGCAAGAAGGTGCCGGTGGTCAAAACCACTGCGGGCGTCCTGAAGGTCCGGCCATCCTTCATGACAACGCCGGTGACCCGTCCATCGGCAATGTCCAGATCAAACGCGTCACCCTCGACGATATCTAGGCCGGGCGTCGCTTCGATCGCCGCCAGCATCGCCAGACGATAGAGTTTCCGATCGGCCTGCGTCCGTGGACCGCGGACTGCGGCGCCTTTCTTCTTGTTCAACATCCGGAATTGAATGCCTGCGGCGTCGGCAACGCGACCCATCAGACCATCCATGGCATCGATCTCACGCACCAGGTGGCCTTTGCCGAGCCCGCCAATCGCCGGATTGCAGGACATCACGCCAATCGTATCCCGCCTATGGGTCACCAGAGCGGTTTTAGCACCGAGGCGCGCAGCCGCATTGGCAGCCTCCGAACCCGCATGGCCGCCACCGATGACGATCACATCGTAGACATTGTCGCTCATCTCAAACTCCATTCCAGCAGACGTTTCACGTGAAACCCGAGGGCTCAAGGTTTCACGTGAATCATTTGCCGATACAAAACTCCGAAAAGATCACCCCGAGCAGCTGCTCGACATCAACTCTTCCGGTAATCCTACCCAGATATTCCGCCGCGGTTCGCAGCTGTTCGGTCCGCAATTCAAGATCCACGCCTGTTTCTGAAATCGCCGCGTCCAGCGCCAATAAACATTTCGCTAGCGAATCCTTATGCCGTTGCCGGCTCGGGATCGCCATGGGCAGGCCGCCGAAACGTTCGGCGACTAGAGTGCCGATCAACCGCCGCAACTCCGGCAGACCATCGCCCGTCGCCGTCGAGATCTGGAGGTCATATCGACCTGTGCCGACATCGATGAGATCCTTTTTCGTACCGACAGTAACATGCGGCAAGGCCTGGTCCAAGTCGTCGGGGATCAGGGGATTTGCCATGTCGACCAGCAACAGAACGAGATCGGCATCACGCAGCGCAACGCGGGCGCGGCGTACGCCTTCCATTTCGACCCTGTCTTCCGCCTCCCGAAGGCCCGCAGTGTCGTAGAGCTTGATCAGGTAACCGTCAATGTCGAGATCAACCTGCAGAACATCGCGCGTCGTTCCGGCGAGCTCCGTGACGATCGCCACGTCGCGGCGTGCCAGAGCGTTCAGCAGGCTGGATTTCCCCGCATTCGGCGCGCCGGCGATGACGACCTTGAAGCCATCCCTGATGACCTCGCCCGCCGACGCCGCAGCCAAGTGTTCTGTGATCTCGGTGCGAAGCTTTGCCATATTGGCCCAGACCATGTCCGACACCGAGCCGGGAACATCGTCCTCATCGGGAAAATCGAGTTCCGCTTCGATCAGCGCCCGGGCTCGCGTCAACCGTTCCGCCCACGAATCGTAAATGGCGGAAAGCCCGCCGGCGCTATGCTCGATCGCAAGGCGTCGCTGCATCTCGGTCTCGGCGCCGATCAGATCGGCCAAGCCTTCGACCTCGACGAGATCAAGCTTGCCATTTTCAAAAGCCCGGCGCGAGAACTCGCCCTCGACCGCCATCCGCACACCTGGAACCGCGCCAAGCGCGTGAAACAGCGCCGCCAGCACGGCTCGGCTGCCATGGATCTGCAGCTCGGCGACATCCTCGCCGGTAAAGGAATTCGGGGCCGGAAAAAACAGTACGAGGCCATTGTCGATCGGCTGGTTGTTACGAGTCCGAATCGTTCTGTAAGAAGCATGCCGGTCAACCGGCACCGATCCGACCAGCCTGGTCAACAGTTCCCGGGTCGCCGGGCCACTGATGCGAACGATCGAAACGCCCGAGGGCGGGGAACCACTCGAGAGCGCAAATATCGTATCAGTCAACATGGCCATATCACTGGTCCGTCGGTTGGAATCCGAATTGATCCCTCTCAAATGGAAAAAGCTGGCGACATCGTGACGATGTCTCCAGCTCTGATCATTGCGTGCCGCCCCGGCAGTGGGCAGCAGTTCCGCACGACATGCGTAAAACAAGGAGCCAAAGCGCATCGCATCGATCGAGTCAACGCCAGGCGCTTAAGCTGAATCCGGCTAAGGATTACGTATTCATCGAGTCGAAGAAGTCGGAATTGTTCTTCGTCTGCTTGAGCTTGTCGATCAGGAATTCGATCGCATCCGTCGTGCCCATCGGCGCCAGGATACGGCGAAGCACGAAGATCTTCTGCAGATCCTGGCGTGGAACAAGGAGGTCCTCCTTGCGGGTGCCGGACTTCAGGATGTCCATCGCCGGGAAGATGCGCTTGTCGGCGACCTTGCGGTCGAGAACGATTTCCGAGTTGCCGGTACCCTTGAACTCTTCGAAGATGACTTCATCCATACGGCTGCCGGTATCGATCAGCGCCGTGGCGATGATGGTCAGTGAGCCGCCTTCTTCGATATTACGTGCCGCGCCGAAGAAGCGCTTCGGCCGCTGCAGGGCGTTGGCATCGACACCGCCGGTCAGGACCTTGCCGGAAGAGGGAACGACGGTGTTGTAGGCGCGGCCGAGGCGGGTGATCGAATCGAGCAGGATGACGACATCGCGCCCATGCTCGACCAGGCGCTTCGCCTTTTCGATAACCATTTCCGCCACCTGGACGTGGCGCACAGCCGGTTCGTCGAAGGTCGAGGAGATGACTTCGCCCCGGACGGAGCGCTGCATGTCGGTCACTTCCTCGGGGCGTTCGTCGATCAGCAGGACGATGAGGTAGCATTCCGGATGGTTTGCCGTGATCGAGTGCGCAATGTTCTGCAACAGCACGGTCTTACCGGTGCGGGGAGGCGCCACGATCAATCCGCGCTGGCCCTTGCCAAGCGGCGCCACCAGATCGATCACACGCGGCGACAGATCCTTGGAAGTGGGAATATCGAGTTCCATCTTGAAACGCTCGTTCGGATAGAGCGGCGTCAGATTGTCGAAGTGAACCTTGTGACGGATCTTTTCCGGATCGTCGAAATTGATGGTGTTGACCTTGAGCAGCGCGAAATAACGCTCGCCTTCCTTCGGTCCACGGATCGGTCCCTCGACCGTATCGCCGGTTTTCAGGGAGAAACGGCGAATCTGCGACGGCGAGATATAAATATCGTCGGGACCCGGCAGATAGTTTGCATTGGCGGAACGCAGGAAACCAAACCCGTCCTGCAGCACCTCGACGACACCTTCGCCGATAATTTCGACATCCTGGCTGGCGAGCATTTTGAGGATGGCAAACATCAGCTCCTGCTTGCGCATCGTGCTGGCATTCTCGACCTCGAGCGATTCGGCGAAAGCCAGAAGATCCGTCGGGGATTTGCTCTTAAGTTCCTGAAGCTTCATTTCAGCCATGAAGTGACCAATACTCTTTTCAATTTCAAAGGGGAAAGGCGATGTTGGGTCGTATTCGGTACTGCGAAGGGCTCGCAGACGACTGAACTCTACACACATGCCACGTAGATGAGATGCGCGGAAAATAGCGACTCGTGATCGCTGCCGCAAGAGGGCTGCTTAAAATGAAGCAAATTTAACCTGAGGGTGATTTTGCCTCAGAATGGCTTCACCACGACGAGGATCACGATGACGATCATCAGCACTGTCGGCGCCTCGTTCATGAACCGCCAATAACGGGCGGAACGGCGATTTTCATCCCGCTCGAACGCTCCGACCGCGCGGCTGAAAAACATATGAACGCCGGTCAACAATACGACGAGACCGATCTTCGCATGCAGCCAGCCACCCTGGAATCCATAGACCGACCAGGCGAGATAGAGGCCGAAAATCCAGGTCAGCATCATTGCCGGCGTCATGATGATTCGAAGCAGCCTGCGCTCCATCACCTTGAAGGTTTCCGATTGCACCGAACCCGGTTCGGCATCGGTGTGGTAGATGAACAGCCGCGGCATATAGAACAAGCCGGCCATCCAGGAAATGACCGCAATGATATGCAGCGCCTTGATCCAGAGATAGAGATTGTCGGGATTCCAGGCGAAAAGCCCGACCGCCATCAGCGCGAAGAAGGCCAACGCAAAATGGGCTCGGCGCCGGGCGTACGCGCCGGGTCTCCGGTCCGTCTGCCTTTCCATCGTCACGCGCCCCCACGCATCCACCCACCCCGCACGCGATCGACCAGCAGCCGCACATGCTCGGGATCGGCCTGCGGCGTGATGCCGTGACCGAGATTGAAGATCAGCGGCCCATTGCCGAGATGCTGCAGAATATCGTCGATACCCTCTTCCAGCGCCCGGCCGCCGGCAACGACGCGCATCGGATCGAGGTTGCCCTGCACCGGCCCGTCTTTCTGAAGCTCAGCGGCAAAGGCCAGCGGTACCGACCAGTCGAGGCCGATCGCATCGGCGCCGGTCCTCTGGCGATAGGACTTCAGCTGGTAACCGGCGCCCTTGGCAAAGGCAATGATGCGCGCCTTAGGCCGCCGCGATTTGACCGAAGCGATCATTCGCGCGACCGGCCGGAGCGCGAAGGACTCGAATTCCTTCTCACCGAGAACGCCGGCCCAGGAATCGAAGATCTGCACGGCATCGGCGCCGGCATCGATCTGAGCGACAAGATAATCGGCCGAGACGTCGGCCAGCAGCATCAGGAGATGCTCGAAGGCGCGGGGATACCTGTAGGCGAAGAGGCGGGCAGGCGCCTGATCCGGCGTGCCGTGACCGGCGATCATATAGGTCGCAACCGTCCAGGGCGCGCCGCAGAAGCCGAGCAGCGTCGTCTCATCAGGCAGTTCCCCACGCAGCCGCCGCACCGTCTCCAGAACCGGCCTGAGATAATCGACAACCTCTTCGCCATTCAATCTGCCGATACCCTCTTCATCGATCGGATCCATCTCCGGGCCGTGGCCTTCGGTAAACCGGACATTCCGTTTCATCGCGTCGGGGATGACCAGGATATCGGAAAACAGAATGGCGGCATCGAAGCCGTAGCGGCGGATCGGCTGCAATGTCACTTCGACGGCATGATCGGGCGTGTAGCAGAGATCGAGGAAACTTCCGGCCTTTGCCCGTGTCTCTCGATATTCCGGGAGATAACGTCCCGCCTGTCTCATCAGCCAGAGAGGAGGAGGGGAGAGGCTTTCGCCATCCAGAACCCTCATGATCTTTCGGCGCGTGTCGCTCAAGCGCTTCTTCCCTATAAAAAATCAAAGATATTTTAAAAGGTTTCTATTTCTTAGAGTCGGTGTCTATCAAGGATTAAAATCCATCCACCGCCGATGCCATTTGTCGCGTGCCGGCAAAAAACATCGCAGCGATTTTCCTCATTCTGCCGAAATTCCGGGGAGAAGCCGAATCTGAAAATGATTCCAAATCCTTCTGGGCGGCCGATTTTCCCAGCGCTTGTGGATAAGCTGTGGACCAGTTCCGGCAAACTCAACCTGTTCCCCGTCATCCACAGAGCCTGCTGAAACCGATCTGCAAAATTCGAAATGTGGATAAGCCGGCATGTTTTCCCTTGCCCGAGACGGCCTCGCCGCCGTAGCTCTGTTTCATCCAGTCTTTTCAACAGGCAGCGGAAAATAGCGTGGAGAACAGAACGAACTTCTTTCATCTGCATCTGATTTCTGACTCAACGGGAGAGACTCTGATCTCCGCCGGCCGCGCCGCATCGGCACAGTTCCGATCGGCTCAGCCGATCGAACATGTCTATCCGCTGATCCGCAACCGCAAACAGCTGCTGCCGGTTCTGCAGGCGATCGACGAGGCGCCGGGCATCGTGCTCTACACGATCGTCGACCGGGAGCTTGCGAGCCTGATCGACGAGCGCTGCGTCGAAATGGGTGTCGCCTCGGTGAACGTGCTGGAGCCGGTGATGAATGCCTTCCAGATCTATCTGGGCGCCCCGTCGCGCCGCCGGGTCGGCGCCCAGCATGTGATGAATGCCGGCTACTTCGCGCGGATCGAAGCGCTGAATTTCACCATGGATCACGACGACGGTCAGATGCCGGACGACTACAACGATGCCGACGTCGTTATCATCGGCATCAGCCGCACGTCGAAAACACCGACCAGCATCTACCTCGCCAACCGCGGCATCAAGACGGCGAACATTCCGATCGTCTATGGCGTGCCCTTGCCGGAGAGCCTGTTCATCGCGAGCAAACCGTTGATCGTCTGCCTGATCGCCACCACCGACCGTATTTCCCAGGTGCGGGAAAACCGTGTGCTCGGGGCGACGCAGGGTTTTGATCGCGAACATTATACCGACCGCGCCGCGATCTCCGAGGAGCTGAAATATGCCCGCTCGCTCTGCGCCCGCCACAACTGGCCGCTGATCGACGTTACGCGCCGCTCAATCGAGGAAACCGCCGCGGCAATCGTTGCCCTGCGCCCGAAGCTGCGCTAAGCGCTGACCGAAGCCGGCAGCCCGAGGAAGCCATGATACCCAAACTCATCCTTGCGTCATCGAGCCCCTTTCGACGGATGCTGATGGAAAATGCCGGTCTATCCTTCGAGGCGCATGCCGCCAACATCGATGAAAGAGCGGTCGAAGCCCCGCTGGAAAACGCCGGCGCAACGCCGGATGCCGTCGCCCTTGTCCTGGCCAAGGCCAAGGCCGAGGATGTCGGCAGCCGTTTTCCGGACAGCTTGGTTATCGGTTCGGATCAGACGATGTCGCTTGGCGACCGGGTCTTTCATAAGCCGAAAGACATGGTCGACGCGGCGAATCACCTTCAAGCCCTTTCGGGAACGACCCACCGACTGAACAGCGCTGTCGCAATCGTCAGCAATGGCGTGGTTCTGTGGCAGCATCTCGCCCATGCGGAACTGACGATGCGGCCGTTGACGGCGGATTTCATCGCCAGGCACCTGGCACGCGTCGGCGACAGGGCGCTTTCCAGCGTCGGCGCCTATCAGTTGGAGGGTGAGGGCATTCAGCTTTTCGAGAAAATCGAGGGTGATTATTTCACCATTCTCGGCCTGCCGATGCTGCCGCTCTTGAAAAAATTGCGAGATCTCGGAGCGATCGATGGGTGATTCACGTGAAACATTCGGACCGGAAGCGTTTGTCACGGGCTTTCCTATCAAACACTCGCGCTCGCCGTTGATCCACGGATATTGGTTGAAGACGCTCGGCTTGCCAGGCAGCTACCGCGCCCATGAAGTGGCACCCGAGGCCTTTGCCGATTTCATCGCCACGCTGAAAGATGGCAGCTCCGGCTTCGTCGGCGGCAATGTCACCATTCCCCACAAGGAACTGGCTTTCACGCTCGCCGATAAGCCGGATGCCTTGTCGCGTGAACTCGGTGCTTCGAATACGCTCTGGCTGGAGGATGGCGTCCTGCATGCGACGAATACCGACGGTCGCGGCTTCACTGCCAATCTCGACGAACGTCATCCGGGCTGGGACCGGCATGACACGGCGGTCGTCTTTGGCGCCGGCGGTGCCAGCCGGGCGATTATCCAGGCGGTCCGCGATCGCGGTTTCAGGGAGATCCACGTCGTCAATCGCACCGTCGAACGGGCGCGTGAGCTGGCGGACCGCTTTGGCCCGAAAGTTCGGGCCCACCCGGCCGGCGCACTTGCCGAAGTCATGAAAGGCGCCGGTCTCTTCATCAACACCACCTCGCTCGGCATGGACGGCGAGGCCGCACCGCACCTCGATTTCACGCCGCTTGCAGCCGATGCCGTCGTTACCGATATCGTCTATATCCCGCTGAAGACGCCGATCCTGGTGCAGGCGGAAGCGCAGGGATTTCCCGTCGTCGATGGTCTCGGCATGCTTCTGCACCAGGCCGCGCCGGGCTTCGAGAAATGGTTCGGCCAGCGTCCGGTCGTCGACGCGGCACTGCGCGAGCTTATCATCGCCGATATGGACGGGCACTGATGCTGACGATCGGCCTCACCGGCTCCATCGCCATGGGAAAATCGACGGCGGCAAAGCTCTTCGCCGAGGCGGGAATTCCGTTGAACGATTCCGATGCCGTGGTCCACGATCTCTATACCGGTGAGGCTGCACCCCTGGTGGATGCTGCTTTTCCCGGCACAATGAAGGATGGTGCGGTCGACCGGCATGAGCTCGGCCGCCAGCTTGCTCTTGATCCCGACGGCTTCAAACGGCTGGAGGCGATCGTCCATCCGCTGGTTCGCAAACGCGAGACGGAATTTCTGGCGCGACAGCGCGCCGCTGGCGCCGAGATGGTATTGCTCGATATTCCTTTGCTCTTCGAAACCGGCGCCGAGGAAAGAGTCGACGTCATCGTCGTTGTCAGCGCCGATCCACAGATTCAGCGCCAGAGGGTGCTTGCGCGACCAGGGATGACCGAGGAAAAATTCGATATGATTCTCTCCCGTCAGACGCCGGACGCCGAAAAGCGCCGCCGGGCCGATTATCTGATCGACACCAGCCAGAAGATCGCAGTCACGAGAAAACGAGTGCTCGAGATCGTCGCCGACCTGAAAACGCGGATTGCCAAGGGAGATTTCCGGAATGCGTGAGATCATCTTCGATACGGAAACCACCGGCCTCGACAACCGCGCCGACCGCATCATCGAAATCGGCGGCATCGAGCTCTTCAACCATTTCCCCACAGGCAACGTGATCCATATCTTCATCAATCCGGGAGATCAGAAGGTTCATCCGGATGCGCTCGCCGTGCACGGCATCACCGACGAGTTCCTGAAGGACAAGAAGCCTTTCGCCGACGTTGCCGAAGAAATCCTGACCTTCTTCGGCGATGCCAAGTGGATCGCCCACAACGCCACCTTCGATATGGGCTTCATCAATGCCGAATTCGCGCGGATCGGTTTGCCGCCGATCCTGCCGGAGAGGGTGGTCGATACCCTGTCGATGGCGCGGCGCAAACATCCGATGGGGCCGAATTCGCTCGACGCGCTCTGCCGGCGCTACGGCATCGACAATTCGCACCGCACTAAACACGGCGCACTGCTCGACTCCGAATTGCTTGCCGAAGTCTATATCGAGATGATCGGCGGCAGACAGGCAGCCTTCGGCCTGAGCACTGCTACGTCAGGCCAGAACGGTCGCGGCGATAGGGTAGAAGAAGACGATGTGGTGATCGCATCAGTGCTCGAGCGGCCCCGGCCGCTCGCCCCGCGCCTCAGCCAGTCCGAGGCGCAGGCCCATGAGGCGCTCGTCGCCAAGCTCGGCGATAAAGGCATCTGGGCCAAATACGCCAACCTCGATTAAACCAGCCCTCAATTGAAAATGCCCGGGACTTGCCCGGGCATCCGCATGTCAGAACAGAAAAGATCCGCTCAGTTCGGAACGGCCTGAACCTTGGCGCGGGCCTGTTCTTCGGCAACGCGCTGAGCGAACATCTGCGTGAAGTCGATCGGGTCGATCATCAGCGGCGGGAAACCACCGTTGCGGGTGACGTCGGCGATGATCTGACGGGCGAAGGGGAAGAGCATGCGCGGGCACTCGATGAAGAGAACCGGCAGCATGTGTTCCTGCGGGAAACCGGCAACGCGGAAGACGCCGCCATAGGCGAGCTCGGTATGGAAAACCGTCTTGTCGCCGTCCTTGGCTTCGGCATTCAGCGATAGCACGACATCGAAATCCGTGTCCGAAAGCGGATTGGCGTTGACGTTCACATTGATATTGATCGTCGGCGCCTTGTCGCGGGCCTGCAGCGAACGCGGCGCACCCGGATTTTCGAAGGAGAGATCCTTGGTATATTGCGCAAGGATCGAAAGGGTGGGGCTGGCCGCACCGTTGCTGTTGTTATCGTCTGCCATTGGCTTTTCCTCGAGGGGCATGGGAATGGTGCCGCCATCTAACATTTCAGGGAAGGGCTTACAACCCTGGGCGCTTGGCCTGAGCGCTTGGTCTGAGCGCCTGACCGGGGCTTGGCGCGGTTGATCGGTCGAAGCGCCTCAATCGCCGAGATGTTTGCCGGACCACGGCGAGTTGCGGTCCGGTTCCCTATGATAGTCCTCGTCGTCGAGATCCACCACCTTCGAGTTTGGTTTGCGGTCGCGGAAATCGGGTTGCGGGCCGGAGGAAAAGCCGCCCTTGGCATTGACGACGACGAAGCGTTTGGCGATTGCCCGCCAGACGAGATCGCGCACCGGTGGAATGAGAATGAGGATCGCGATCAGATCGGTGAGGAAGCCGGGAATGATCAGGAGCAGCGAGGCGATGACGTTCATCGCCGGCCGCAACAGGTCGCGGCCCGGCATCACCCCGTTTCGTCCTTCACTCGACATGCGGCGCAAAATACCGATGCCCTGCCGGCGCAGCAGAACCACCCCGGCAACGAAGCCCAGCATGACGAGAGCAAGCGTCAGCCCCAATCCGATTGCCCGGCCGACGACGACGAAACCGGCGATTTCGGCGAGCGGCAGCAGCAGAATGAAAGCTGGCAGGATCGAAAAACGCATGGTCGTCATGTCCCGGGCTTGCCGGTCTCCTCTTGGGCGCCGGCGAAGATGCCAGCCATCATTTGAATCATCTGTATAGGCAGACTATATGGGAGTACAAATCAGAGATGTTAACGGCGGCTGCGATACGATATGAGTTCGAACGACTTCATCACATTATTCTTCCTGGTGGCGGCTGTGCTGATTTTCTTTCAGTTGCGCTCCGTGCTCGGGCGTCGCACAGGAAATGAGAAGCCGCCGCGCGATCTCTATACGCCACGGGACGCAGCACCGGCCGAGGCCGCCGATGGCGGCAAGGTCGTGACGCTGCCGCGCCGCGATGCGACGACGGAGGACGAGGATCGCTTCGCCGCCATCGATGCCGTCGCCGCGCCGGGAACGCCCCTCAATGAATCGCTGCGCGCGCTGAACAAGGCTGATCCCGCCTTCAGCCCGAAGGAGTTTCTGAACGGCGCCCGCATGGCTTACGAGATGATCGTGATGGCCTATGCCGATGGCGACCGGAAAACCCTGAAGAACTTGCTGTCCCGCGAAGTCTATGACGGCTTCGATGCGGCGATCGGCGAGCGCGAAGCCCGGGGCGAGAAGGTGAAGTCCACCTTCGTCGGCATCGACAAGGCCGAAATCACCCACGCCGAGACGAAGGGCAGCGAAGCGCAGATCACCGTGCGCATCATCAGCCAGCTGATTTCGGCCACCTACGACAAAGCGGATGTGCTGATCGAAGGCGACGCCGAAAACGTCGCCGAGGTCAACGATCTCTGGACCTTCGCCCGCGACACCCGCTCGCGCGATCCGAACTGGAAACTCGTGGCGACCGAATCGGAACATGAGTGACCACGCATCGGACTTCGTCCTGCAGGCCATAAGCTTTGACAATTTGGAAGGCTGGAAGGATGATGATCCCTCCGGCCTTTTTGAGGTCATGCGGCGCTGCCGGCGGCAGATCACCGATGTCAAACCCTACCGCACCGGATCGCTTGGCCTGAGCGCGGAAGATCTGCTGCCGCTTCTCACGGCCGCCGAAGATTTCACGCCGTCATCTCCGGCATTGGCGCGCGCCTTTTTCGAGACGCATTGTCGGCCCTTCCTGATCCGCCGCAAGGATGGCAATTCCGGCTTCGTCACCGCTTTCTACGAACCTGATATCGAGGTGTCGGAGCGGCCGGACGAAACTTTCCGTTTCCCTTTCTACCGTCGCCCGGACGATCTGATCGATCTCGACGACGACAATCGTCCCGCCGGGCTCGATGGGTCCTATGCTTTCGGGCGTCTGCATGACGGCCGCATCGGCGCCTATCCGGATCGCCGCGCCATCGATCAGGGCTTTCTCGAAGGCCGGGGCCTCGAAATCGCCTGGGCGAAATCGAAGGTCGATGTCTTCTTCGTGCATGTGCAGGGTGCGGCCCGCCTGCGTTACAGCGATGGCCGCATCGGCCGCATCACCTATGCGGCGAAAGCCGGCCACGCTTTTTCGGCGATCGGCAAGCTGCTGATCGACCGAGGCGAGATTGATCGTGCCGACATCTCGATGCAGACGATCCGTGCCTGGCTGGCGCGCAATCCCGAGCGGGTGGACGACGTGCTATGGCATAACCGCTCTTATATTTTCTTCCGTGAAGCGCCCTCGCAGGCTTTCAGCCTGCGAACCGACGATCCTGAGGCAGGTCCGATCGCCGCGGCCAAGGTGCCGCTTCTCGCCGGCCGTTCCCTTGCGGTCGACCGGATGATCCATACGTTCGGCTTTCCCTTTTTCATCCGCGCCGAAAGTCTTGTCCATCTCGATCACGGCCGGCCCTTTCGCCGGCTGATGCTGGCGCTCGATACCGGCTCGGCAATCGTCGGCCCGGCGCGGGGTGATATCTTTACCGGCTCGGGGGATATGGCCGGAGAAAGTGCCGGCACCGTCCGCAACGACGCCGATTTCACCATTCTCATTCCCAAGGCCGCCGCCGGAAGATTCGACTGATGGCTAGGGATCGCAAACTCAGTGCGGATGAGAGGATCCTCTGGGGCAAGGTTGCCCGCAGCACGCGGCCGATGCCCGGCAAGGCGGGTGAGTTGACCGAACTGGACGCTTTTCTCGCCGAAGCGGCGGCCGAGCAGGAGAAGGCCGAAAAACAGGCGCCGGTATCACCCATGCCGCTGCAGCCGACAGCACCGGCGACGGCGAAACCGTCCGCCGGGGTGCATCATCCGCTGGAAAAACCGGTCAAGCGGAAGATCGCCAAGGGCCGGCTGGCGCTCGAAGCGCGGATCGACCTGCACGGGCTGGTGCAGAGCGAGGCTCACGCGATCCTTCTCGATTTCCTGATCCGCGCCCACGAGCGCGGCATGCGCCATGTGCTTGTGATAACCGGCAAAGGCAGCTCGATGGGCAGCGACGGCGCGCTGAAGCGGGCCGTGCCCCTCTGGTTCTCGAAGCCGGAATTTCGCTACCTGATCTCCTCCTATGAAGCGGCCGCACAGCATCATGGCGGTGAGGGCGCTCTCTATATCCGTCTGTCGCGGCGGCATGGGGAGAGGTCATGACTCCGTTCGGAGAGGCGGTTCGCCGGCTGAGAGCGCGCAAAGGTGTGTCGCAGAAGGAGATGGCGGAAGCGCTGAACGTCTCTCCCGCCTATCTCTCGGCGCTCGAACATGGCAAGCGCGGCGTGCCGACATTCGATCTGCTGCAGCGCATCGCCGGTTATTTCAACATCATCTGGGATGAGGCCGAGGAACTGTTCCTGCTCGCCCGCTCGTCCGACCCGCGAGTCGTGATCGACACCTCCGGCCTGCCCCCCGAATATACCGAATTTGCCAATCGGCTGGCGCGCCAGATTCGCAACCTTGACAGCGCCGAGATCGGCCGGTTATCCGCTCTTCTCGAAAATGACGGCAAAGGCGACGGAAAAGCGTCATAATCCCCTGTTTTATGCCTTGTTCAGGGGACTTGCCATTGGGAACCGGGTTCAAAAAACCTATATACGAGAGTGAAGAAAGCCGGTGATTCGCAAGGCGCGCCGCAGCTTTACGGCAACAGGGAAAATCTCGACAGAATGAGCGATACATCCGCGACGGAAAACGGCGTAAGCACCGAATATGGCGCAGATTCCATCAAGGTTCTGAAGGGCCTCGATGCCGTGCGCAAGCGTCCCGGCATGTATATCGGCGATACCGACGATGGTTCCGGCCTTCATCACATGGTTTATGAAGTCGTCGACAACGCGATCGACGAAGCGCTCGCCGGCCATGCCGACATCGTCACCGTCACCCTCAATCCGGATGGCTCGGTGACGGTCACCGACAACGGCCGCGGCATCCCGACGGACATCCACACCGGCGAAGGCGTGTCGGCGGCCGAAGTCATCATGACCCAGCTTCATGCCGGCGGTAAGTTCGACCAGAATTCCTACAAGGTTTCTGGCGGCCTGCACGGCGTCGGCGTCTCCGTCGTCAACGCGCTGTCCGTCTGGCTGAAGTTGAAGATCCGCCGCCAGGGCAAGATCCATGAAATGAGCTTCACCCACGGCGTGGCCGATGCGCCGCTGAAGGTCACCGGCGACGCGCCGAATGAGACCGGCACGGAAGTGAGCTTCATGCCGAGCACCGACACTTTCACCATGACGGAGTTCGATTACGGCACGCTGGAGCATCGCCTGCGCGAACTCGCCTTCCTGAACTCCGGCGTCCGCATCCTGCTGACCGACAAGCGCCATTCCGATATCAAGCAGGAAGAGCTGCGTTATGACGGCGGCCTCGAGGCTTTCGTCGCCTATCTCGACCGTGCCAAGAAGTCGCTCGTCGACAAGCCGGTCGCCATCCGCGGCGAAAAGGACGGCATCACCGTCGAAGTGGCGATGTGGTGGAACGACAGCTATCATGAGAACGTGCTCTGCTTCACCAACAACATTCCCCAGCGCGACGGCGGCACGCATATGGCCGGCTTCCGCGCGGCGTTGACGCGCCAGGTGGTGTCCTATGCCGACAATTCCGGCATTACCAAAAAGGAAAAAGTGACGCTGCAGGGCGAAGATTGCCGCGAAGGCCTGACGGCGGTGCTGTCGGTCAAGGTGCCCGATCCGAAATTCTCCTCGCAGACCAAGGATAAGCTGGTTTCCTCGGAAGTCCGCCCCGTCGTCGAAAGCCTCGTCAACGAGGCGCTGAACACCTGGTTCGAAGAACATCCGAGCGAAGCCAAGATTCTCGTCGGCAAGGTCGTCGAGGCAGCGGCCGCTCGCGAAGCGGCCCGCAAGGCGCGTGAATTGACCCGCCGCAAGGGCGCACTCGATATCGCTTCGCTGCCGGGCAAGCTCGCCGACTGCTCCGAGCGCGACCCGGCAAAATCCGAAGTCTTTCTCGTCGAGGGTGATTCGGCCGGCGGCTCGGCCAAGCAGGGCCGCTCGCGCGAAAATCAGGCGATCCTGCCCCTGCGCGGCAAGATCCTGAACGTCGAACGCGCCCGTTTCGACAAGATGCTGTCGAGCCAGGAAATCGGCACGCTGATCACCGCGCTCGGCACCGGCATCGGCAAGGACGAGTTCAATGTCGAAAAGCTGCGCTATCACAAGATCATCATCATGACGGATGCCGACGTCGACGGCGCCCACATCCGCACACTGCTGCTCACTTTCTTCTTCCGGCAGATGCCGGAACTGATCGAGCGCGGCCACCTCTACATCGCTCAGCCGCCGCTCTATAAGGTGTCGCGCGGCAAGTCGGTGCAGTATCTGAAGGACGAAAAGGCGCTTGAGGAATATCTCATCAGCCAGGGCCTGGAAGATGCCGCGCTGAAGCTCGGCAGCGGCGAGGTTCGCACCGGCCAGGATCTGCGTGAGGTCATCCTGGATGCACTGCGCATGCGCGCTTTGCTCGACAATCTTCATTCGCGCTACAACCGTGCCGTCGTCGAACAGGCGGCAATCGCCGGTGCCCTCAATGCCGATCTCGTCAGCGATCCGGCAAGAGCGCAGGCATTGACGACAGAGGTCGCAAGCCGTCTCGATATTATTGCCGAGGAGACCGAGCGCGGCTGGCAGGGCGATCTGACCAGCGACGGCGGCCTGCGCCTCGAACGCATGGTCCGCGGCGTCAGGGAAATCGTCGTGCTCGACATGGCGTTGATCGGCTCTTCGGATGCCCGTCACATCGACCAGCTGACCGCGCGCCTCAAGGAAATCTATCAGACGCCGCCGTCGCTGCATCGCCGTGAAGGCGATGTCGAGATCGCAGGCCCGCGGGCCTTGCTCGACGCAATCTTTGCCACCGGCCGCAAGGGCCTGACCATGCAGCGATACAAGGGCCTCGGCGAGATGAATGCCGAGCAGCTCTGGGAAACGACGCTCGATCCGAATGTGCGCTCGCTGCTGCAGGTCAAGGTCAACGACGCCACCGATGCCGACGGCCTCTTCGCCCGGCTGATGGGTGACGAAGTCGAACCGCGGCGCGAATTCATCCAGGACAACGCGCTGAGCGTCGCAAACCTCGACATCTGATTGATGTTTCGAAACAAAAGCCCCGCCATCCCTGGATGGCGGGGCTTTTGTTTGCGCGATTGGCTTGAATTCGGCTTCGCTCAGTTCGCAACGAAACGGCCGTTGAAGGCGACCTCGGAGAGCGGTTTGCGCTGACTGGGGAATTCGCGCGCCTGATTGCGTTCGGACAGGACACTCTTGTCGGCGAGACGGCCGAGGGCAATGCCGGCTTCGACCCGATAACCCTCGGGAATGGCGAACGTCTTACTGATTTCCTCGTGTTTGATGCCGCCCATGCCATGGGCATAGAACCCGGAGAGGCGGGCTTGAAGCGCCAAATATCCCCAGGCCGTGCCGGCGTCGAAGGAATGGGTATAGCTCGGCTTTTCCTCGCCGGAACCGGCGACCCCGGTAAAGGCGCGCGACACGACGAAGATCAGTGCTGACGCATTCTTAGCCCACTCTTGGTTGGCATCGACGAGCAATGCGACGAATTTCTCCCAATGCTTCGAGCCTTTCAGGGCATAGATGAAGCGCCAGGGCTGTTGATTGGACGAAGACGGCGCCCAATGGGCAGCGTCGAGCAGGCTGAGCAACTGTGCCTCCTCGATGATTTCGCCGGTGAAGGCGCGCGGTGACCAACGGTCGAGAAACATCGGATCGATCGGATATTGAGATTCGCGGTTATTGCTCTTCGTCATGGCTGTTCCGGAGGTTGGGGGCAGAAATTCGAATCGGGGTGCGGGTCAGTTCGTCCAGGTGATGTCGAGTTCCTCGCGAAAGGCGAAGCGCTTCAGATGATCGTCGATGACATCATGCATTCTTCGCTGTTGCGAGGGATCGGTGACGGAAAGTGTCATGGTCAGCGCCGCATCGTCGGCGGAAAACGTCACCTCGGCTGTATCGCTGAACGGCACCCGGCCCTTCACGGGATCGAAATCGACGCTGAACTTGTGGCTCCAGTGTTTGCAGAGTTGCTGCAGGTAGCGGCTCGCATGTTCGGTCCGCACGACGGCTTTGGAGAGATGCATTTTCGACGAACTCCACTTCATCTTGTATCCCGGAGTCATATTTCCTGCGTCCTCGGCTTGGCAAGCGCGGCATCGTCGCAGTTTGGGTGTACAGAGTGTCTTCCTAAAAGCGGCCTTACGCCGGCGCCGAAGCAGGATAATGAGCGCTTCAGTCAATCGATCGGAGAGTTGCGCATGCTGGTGAATGGAAAATGGACGGAAGACTGGCAGCCCGTTCAGGCCAAGGATGAAAAGGGCGGCTTTATCAGGCAGACCTCGAGTTTCCGCAACTGGGTGACCCCGGATGGCAGCGCCGGGCCGACGGGCGAGGGCGGCTTCGAAGCCGGCGCCGGCCGTTATCATCTCTATGTCGCCTATATCTGCCCCTGGGCGTCACGCACCCTGATCGGCCGCAAGCTCAAGGGCCTCGACGATGTCATTTCCGTCTCCGTCGTCGAACCGCTGCTGAGCAGAGAGGGTTGGCGCTTCGGCGATTATCCCGGCGCAACCGAGGATCACGTCAACGGCACGACCTATCTGCATGAAATCTATACGAGAGCGTGCGTCGATTTTACCGGCCGGGCCACCGTACCGGTTCTCTGGGACAAGCAGCGAAAGACCATCGTCAACAATGAATCCGCCGATATCCTGCGCATGCTGAACGGCGGCTTCGGCGACCTGGCAAAAAACCCGATTGATCTTTACCCGGCGGAAAAACGCATCGAGATCGATGCTTTCAACGACCGCATCTATTCGGCCCTGAACAATGGCGTCTACCGCGCCGGTTTCGCCACCACGCAGCTTGCCTACGAAGAAGCTTTCGCCGATGTCTTTGCCTGCCTCGACTGGGTCGAGCCGCAGCTGGAGGATCGGTCCTTTCTCTTCGCCGATCATCCCACCGAAAGTGATATCCGGCTCTTCGTAACCCTTGTGCGCTTCGACGTCGCCTATCACGGCCTCTTCAAATGCAATCTGCGCCGGCTTTCCGACTATGCCAGCCTGCGCGCCTTTTGCCGCCGCATGCTGGATTGGCCGGGCATCGCGGAAACGGTAAATCTCGACCACATCAAGCGCGGTTATTATTCGATCGAAAGCCTCAACCCGACAAAGATCGTTCCTGCCGGCCCTGAACTGGCGGAGGTTTTTTGAAGCGTGACGCCGAAGGGATGGTGGCAGCTTTGGCAGAAAATCATCCGAATCGCAGAAAGCCGTACCGCTTGGCGGCAAAGCCGTAATGACACCGGTGAATAATTCGTTCATAGGTGGCTGCAAATCCGTTTTCGATGAGGAGGAAATTCCATGAAGCTGATGCGTGTTGGCGAAGCAGGCAATGAAAAACCCGCGCTTCTCGATGCCGATGGCAAGATCCGCGATCTCTCCGGCCATGTCGCCGATATCGGCGGTGAAGCCATCACGCCGGCAGGTCTTGCAAAGATTGCGGCGATCGATCCACAGAGCCTTCCGGAGCTTGCCCCCGGCCGCATCGGCGCCTGCGTTGCCGGCACCGGCAAATTCATCTGCATCGGCCTCAATTTCTCCGACCACGCCGCCGAAACCGGCGCCACCGTGCCGCCCGAGCCGGTGATCTTCATGAAGGCGACCTCGGCCATCGTTGGCCCGAACGACACCGTGCGGATTCCGCGCGGTTCGGAAAAGACTGATTGGGAAGTCGAACTCGGCGTCGTCATCGGCAAGACCGCGAAATATGTCAGCGAGGCCGACGCGCTCGACTACGTCGCCGGCTACTGTGTTTCTCACGATGTTTCCGAGCGCGCCTTCCAGACGGAACGCGCCGGTCAGTGGACCAAGGGCAAATCCTGCGACACTTTCGGACCGATCGGTCCCTGGCTGGTCACGAAGGACGAGATCGCCGATCCGCAAAACCTCGGAATGTGGCTGAAGGTCAACGGCCAGACGATGCAGAACGGTTCGTCCAAGACCATGGTCTATGGTGTCGCCCACATCGTTTCCTATCTCAGCCAGTTCATGTCGCTGCATCCAGGCGACGTGATCTCCACCGGAACGCCGCCCGGCGTCGGCATGGGCATGAAACCGCCACAATATCTCAAGGATGGCGACGTCGTCGAACTCGGCATCGAAGGTCTCGGCACGCAGAAGCAGAGCTTCGTAGCGGATCGTTAACGACGCTTTCTGCTGAGAAACTTAGGTTTTCCAGTCGATAATGATGCCGGAGAGTCACTTCTCCGGCATTTCTTGTGCGGGTCTGGTTCGTCCATGTTGCTGTGCAACAAAAAACTGTTAGTCTGCGTGACGTGCCCGCGTAACGGAAAGAGGCGATGCCTTTCAATCGGCGTCATCTTTTCGATGGAGAAAGGTGGCGCCGTCCATGTTTTATCAGCTTTATGAATTGAACCATGCCGCCATGGCGCCGTTTCGCGCCGCGGCCGATATCATGCGATTTGCCTATGCCAATCCGCTGAACCCGTTTTCCCATACGCCGTTCGGCCGGACGATGACGGCAAGTCTCGAAATGTTCGAACGCACGACGCGCCGCTACGGCAAGCCCGAATTCGGACTGAATCAGACGACGATCGGTGACCAGCCGGTGTCTGTCCGTGAAGAGGTCGTCTGGTCGCGCCCCTTCTGCAACCTCCTGCATTTCTCCCGCAATGTTCCGCCCGCCCGCGGTAATGACCCGCGCATCCTGATCGTCGCGCCGATGTCCGGCCACTATGCCACGCTGCTGCGCGGCACGGTGGAGGCGCTGCTGCCGAATGCCGATGTCTACATCACCGACTGGATCGACGCTCGTATGGTGCCGATGACGGAAGGCAGGTTCGATTTCGACGATTACGTCGACTATGTCATCGAGATGCTGCATTTCCTCGGTCAGGACACGCATGTCATCGCCGTCTGCCAGCCCTCCGTTCCGGTGCTGGCCGCCGCCGCGGTGATGGAGGAAGCCAATGATCCGCTTTCACCGTCGTCGATGACGCTGATGGGTGGTCCGATCGATACGCGCATCAATCCGACGGCGGTCAACAAGCTTGCCCAGGAGCGCTCGCTGCAGTGGTTCTCCGACAATGTCATCATGAACGTGCCCTGGCCGCAGCCGGGCTTCATGCGCCCTGTCTATCCGGGATTCCTGCAGCTTTCGGGCTTCATGTCGATGAATCTCGATCGCCATGTCGTCGCCCACAAGGAATTCTTCATGCATCTCGTGAAGAACGACGGCGAACCGGAAAAACATCGCGATTTCTACGACGAATATCTCGCCGTCATGGATCTGACCGCCGAATTCTACCTGCAGACGGTGGAGCAGGTCTTCATCAAGCATGCGCTGCCGAAGGGCGAGTTGATGCATCGCGGCAAACGCGTCGACCCGGCAGCGATCCGCAAGGTGGCGCTGCTGACCGTCGAGGGCGAGAATGACGACATCTCCGGCGTCGGCCAGACAAAGGCGGCGCAGACCATCTGCGTGAACATTCCTGAAGATATGCGCATGCACTATCTTCAGCCGGATGTCGGCCATTATGGTGTTTTCAACGGCTCGCGGTTCCGCCGCGAGATCGCGCCGCGCATCATCAATTTTGTCCGAGAGCATTCCCGTTCCGCCGTCAAGCCTCGGGTGCCGCGTGTCATCAAGGGCGGTCGCACCGCCTGATTTAGGGGTATCTGAATTAGCAAAACGGATTCAAGGCTTTGTCCGATTTCGCGGGCAATCGTCTTGAAGGCGGTTGTTGCGGTAACCACATCGATTTCAGCGTTCGGTATTCTGCCGGGCGCGGAAAGCGAGGGATACCCGCACGATGAACCAGTCAGCATTGCTTCGACCGGATTGGACTCCGGCTACCATTGCCCTGATGATTCTCGGCTTCATGGTTTTCTGGCCTCTGGGTCTTGCCATGCTTGCCTACATCATCTTCGGCGACCGTCTGCGCGGCTTCAAGCGTGACGTCAATGAGGCGACCGATGGCTTCTTTGCCTCCTGCCGCCGTTCGAACGGCCGTCACCGCCCGCACTTCTCGACCGGCAACGTCGCCTTCGACGACTGGCGCAAGGCCGAGATCGATCGGATCGAGGAAGAGCGCCGCAAGCTCGACGAAATGCGCGAGGAATTCGACGCTTACATGCGCGAACTTCGCCGCGCCAAGGACCAGGAAGAGTTCGATCGCTTCATGCGTGACCGCAGGAACGCCAAGCGTGACGACAATGGCCCGGTCGCTGAATACCAGACGCCGTGAAGGCCTGAACGCTGAAAATCACCGGCATCTTCCGATGCCGGTTTTTCTATGTCCGTTCCCCCCGCGAATCGGATAGAAAACACCCATGTTCTCGCTTCTGAAAACACGGCCGAAAGCCCGCAAACCGGCTCCGCCCGAAACGCGGACGCTTGACGTGGCCGGCCGGCTCATGCCGCTGACCATCAAGCAGCACGACCGGGCGACGCGCATCACCTTGCGCATCGAGCCGGGCGGCCGGGCCTTGAAGATGACGGTGCCGAAAGGTCTTGCTGCGCGCGAGGTCAATGCATTTCTCGATCGCCACCAGGGCTGGCTGCTCACCAAACTCGCCAAGTTTTCGACCGATGCCGGCCTGCGCGACGGCGGCGAAATCCTTTTTCGCGGCGTTTCCCATCGGATCCAGCATAGCGGCAGCCTGCGCGGCCTGACGGAGGCGGTTTTGATAGACGGCAGGCCGGTGCTGCGGGTCAGCGGCATGCCGGAACATGTCGGACGGCGCATCGCGGCCTTTCTCAAGAAGGAAGCGCGCGCCGACCTCGCAAGACTGGCAACCATGCATGCCGGAACGATCCGAGCGCCGATCCGCTCGATCGCGATGAAGGATACCCGCAGCCGCTGGGGCTCTTGCTCGTCGGAGGGAAATCTGAGTTTTTCCTGGCGCATCGTCATGGCGCCGCCCTCGGTGATCGATTATCTCGCCGCCCACGAAGTTGCCCATCTCAAGGAAATGAACCATGGTCCGCACTTCTGGGCGCTTTGCCGGAAGCTTTGCCCCGGTATGGACGAGGCAAAGTCCTGGCTGAAGCGGCATGGCAGCCAGCTGCATGCCATCGATTTCGATTAGAGCGCCGCGTGTCCCATGGACGCGCCAAGGACGCTCTATCATTTCAAGTCTGCCTATAACCGCGAAAATCGGAACCGATTTTCGCGGTTATAGGCAAAACGAAAGCCGCTCTAAATACAGCTTTCCATGCAAATTGGCTCGACTCTTGCCGCATTTCGTGTCACTTCGCTGCCATGAAACCGGATATCAAGATCTGTGGCTTGAAGACGCCTGAAGCTGTCGATCGCGCGCTGAAACGCGGCGCGACCCACATCGGTTTTATCTTTTTCGAAAAGAGCCCGCGCTACATCGAGCCGGACCTGGCGGGTAAACTTGCCGAGCCCGCGCGCGGCAAGGCAAAGATCGTCGCCGTCGTCGTCGATCCCACCAATGACGAACTGGATGAGATCGTCTCGCTGCTGAAGCCCGATATTCTGCAGCTCCACGGTAATGAGAGCCCCGAACATGTGCTGACCATAAAGGCGCTCTATGGTCTGCCTGTCATGAAGGTTTTTTCGGTGCGCACGGCCGATGATCTGAAGCGCGTAGAGGCCTATATCGGTATCGCCGATCGCTTCCTCTTCGATGCAAAAGCGCCGAAGGGCTCCGAATTGCCGGGCGGCAACGGCATTTCTTTCGATTGGAGCCTCCTCAGCTGGCTTGACGGCAGCATCGACTACATGCTTTCCGGCGGGCTGAACAAGGACAATGTCGCGGATGCGCTGGCGAACACCAAGGCACGTGGTATCGACGTCTCCTCGGGAGTCGAAAGCGCGCCTGGCGTGAAGAGCGTCGCAATGATCGATGAATTTTTCGATGCGGTCGAAGAGGCGGATGCGCCTGTCATGGCCTCAGGGAGTTGAGAGTGAACGAAACGCCTAAACCGAATTCCTTCCGTTCCGGGCCTGATGAAGACGGCCGTTTCGGCATCTATGGCGGTCGTTTCGTTGCCGAAACGTTGATGCCTTTGATTCTCGATCTTCAGGACGAGTGGAACAAGGCGAAGAACGACCCGGCATTCCAGGCCGAATTGAAGCATCTCGGCGCGCATTATATCGGTCGCCCGAGTCCGCTCTATTTCGCCGAGCGGCTGACGGCCGAACTCGGCGGCGCGAAGATCTATTTCAAGCGCGAGGAGCTGAACCACACCGGCTCGCACAAGATCAACAATTGCATCGGCCAGATCCTGCTCGCCAAGCGTATGGGCAAGACCCGCATCATTGCCGAAACCGGCGCCGGCCAGCATGGCGTCGCCTCCGCCACCGTTGCCGCCCGCTTCGGCCTTCCCTGCGTCGTCTATATGGGCGCCACCGACGTCGAGCGTCAGGCGCCGAATGTTTTCCGCATGAAGCTGCTCGGCGCGGAAGTCAAACCGATCACGGCCGGCAGCGGCACGCTGAAGGACGCCATGAACGAGGCGCTTCGCGACTGGGTCACCAATGTCGAGGATACCTATTACCTGATCGGCACGGCGGCTGGTCCGCATCCCTATCCGGAAATGGTCCGCGATTTCCAATCGGTGATCGGAACCGAAGCGAAACAGCAGATGCTGGCAGCCGAGGGCCGCCTGCCGGATCTCGTCATTGCTGCCGTCGGCGGCGGTTCGAACGCGATCGGCATTTTCCATCCCTTCCTCGATGATCCCACCGTCAAGATTGTCGGCGTCGAAGCCGGCGGCAAGGGCCTGCAGGGCGACGAACATTGCGCTTCGATCACCGCCGGCTCGCCGGGTGTGCTGCACGGCAACCGCACTTATCTGCTGCAGGATGGCGACGGCCAGATCAAGGAAGGCCATTCGATTTCGGCCGGTCTCGATTATCCCGGCATCGGCCCGGAACATTCCTGGCTGAACGATACCGGCCGCGTCGACTATGTGCCGATCATGGATCACGAAGCGCTCGAGGCGTTCCAGATCCTGACCCGTCTGGAAGGCATCATCCCGGCGCTCGAGCCCTCGCACGCGATTGCCGAGGTGATCAAGCGCGCCCCGAAGATGGGCAAGGACGAGATTATCCTGATGAACCTCTCCGGCCGCGGCGACAAGGATATCTTTACCGTCGGCAAGATTCTGGGAATGGGACTGTAAGACATGACCGCACGCATGGACAAACGCTTTGCCGAGCTGAAGGCCGAGGGCCGTCCGGCGCTTGTGACCTATTTCATGGGCGGCGATCCTGATTACGATACCTCGCTCGGCATCATGAAGGCGCTGCCGGAGGCGGGCTCCGACATCATCGAGCTCGGCATGCCTTTTTCCGATCCGATGGCCGACGGCCCGGCGATCCAACTCGCCGGTCAGCGTGCGCTGAAAGGCGGCCAGACGCTGAAGAAGACGCTGCAGCTGGCGGCCGATTTCCGCCAGACGAATGACGCGACGCCGATCGTGATGATGGGCTACTACAACCCGATCTATATTTATGGCGTTGAGAAATTCCTCGACGATGCGATTGCGGCCGGCATCGACGGCCTGATCGTTGTGGATCTGCCACCCGAGATGGATGACGAACTCTGCATCCCGGCGATCCGCAAGGGCATCAATTTCATCCGCCTGGCGACACCGACGACGGATGAGAAGCGCCTGCCGAAGGTTTTGAAGAACACCTCCGGTTTCGTCTATTACGTCTCCATGAACGGCATCACCGGTTCGGCACTGCCCGATCCGTCGCTGGTGTCCGGCGCGGTCGAACGCATCAAGCAGCATACTAAACTGCCCGTCTGCGTCGGCTTCGGCGTCAAGACGGCGGAACATGCGAAGGTCATCGGCGCTTCGGCTGATGGCGTCGTCGTCGGCACGGCGATCGTCAATCAGGTCGCAACCAGTCTGACGGCCGACGGCAAGGCAACGGCGGACACGGTTCAGGCGGTTGCAACGCTGGTGCGCGGCCTTTCCTCGGGAACCCGTTCGGCGCGCCTTGTTGCTGCCGAATAGTTTGCCCACATTGGCATTGGAGCATGTCGCCCAAAGGCGTGCAGCGGTTTTGCGGCAACGACATGCGGGAAACAAAGACCTCAAGCGTGGTACGCGAATCTGAAGGCTCGGGAAGCGCTTAGTCAATCAGGAGTATTCGAGTTGAACTGGATCACCAACTACGTTCGCCCGCGGATCAATTCCATGCTGGGCCGTCGCGAAGTGCCGGAGAACCTCTGGATCAAGTGCCCGGAGACCGGCGAGATGGTCTTCCATAAGGACCTGGAAGGCAACAAATGGGTCATCCCGGCCTCCGGTTATCACATGAAGATGCCGGCGAAGGCCCGCCTGGCCGATCTTTTCGACAATGGCGAGTTCGAATCGCTGCCGCAGCCGAAGGTCGCCCAGGACCCGCTGAAATTCCGCGATTCGAAGAAATATAGCGATCGCCTGCGCGACAGCCGCCTGAAGACCGAACAGGAGGATACGATCCTCGCCGGGCTCGGAAAGGTGCAGGGTCTGAAGCTCGTGGCGGTCGTGCATGAATTCAACTTCATCGGCGGTTCGCTCGGCATGGCCGCCGGCGAGGCGATCGTCAAAGCTTTCGAACGTGCGACGTCCGAAAAGTGCCCGCTGGTGATGTTCCCGGCGTCCGGCGGCGCGCGCATGCAGGAAGGCATCCTGTCGCTGATGCAGCTGCCGCGCACGACCGTTGCCGTCGACTTGCTCAAAGAATCCGGCCAGCCCTATATCGTCGTCCTGACCAACCCGACGACGGGCGGCGTCACCGCCTCCTACGCCATGCTCGGCGATATTCACCTGGCCGAACCGGGCGCTGAAATCGGCTTTGCCGGCAAGCGGGTGATCGAGCAGACGCTGCGTGAAAAACTGCCTGAAGGCTTCCAGACCTCCGAATATCTGCTGGAGCATGGTATGGTCGACATGGTCGTCAAACGGCACGACATTCCGGAAACGCTGGCGCGTCTGCTGAAGATCCTGACGAAGAAGCCGGTTTCGGCGGCGAATGATATGAATAGCGGCGCGATCGCTCTGGCGGCGAGCGCCTGATAACCGACAAGCAGGCGGGGTGCCGAATTGATACCCAGGGGCCAAACCGCGGTGAGTGAGGCAGCACAGGAGATCGACAAGCTCATGGGATTGCATCCCAAGGGCTTCGACCTGTCTCTCGATCGCATCACCCGTCTTCTCGATCAACTCGGCAATCCGCACAGGAGATTGCCGCCGGTGATCCATGTCGCCGGCACCAACGGCAAGGGGTCGGTCACCGCTTTCTGCCGCGCACTGCTCGAAGCCGGCGGCTACAGCGCTCACGTCCATACCTCGCCGCATCTCGTCAATTGGCACGAGCGTTATCGCATCGGTGTGGCGGGCGGGCGCGGGCAGCTTGTCGATGACGCCGTCTTTGCCGAGGCCCTGCGTCGTGTGGCCGATGCCAATGCCGGACAGCATATCACTGTCTTCGAAATCCTGACGGCGGTCACCTTCATCCTGTTTTCCGAACATCCGGCCGATGCCGCCATCATCGAAGTCGGTCTCGGTGGCCGGTTCGATGCCACCAATGTCATTTCCGATCCGGCCGTCTCGGTGATCATGCCGATCTCGCTGGATCACCAGCCCTATCTCGGCGACAGGGTCGAACTGATCGCCGCCGAAAAGGCCGGCATCATGAAGCCGGGATTTCCCGTCGTCATCGGCCATCAGGAATATGATGCAGCCCTCGACGTCCTGATGTCGACAGCCGAGCGGCTGCATTGCCCGAGCGCCGTCTTCGGGCAGGATTTCATGGCGCATGAGGAATATGGCCGGCTCGTCTATCAGGACGAATTCGGCCTTGCCGACCTGCCGCTGCCGCGCCTTCCCGGCCGCCACCAATATGCCAATGCCGCCGCCGCCATTCGGGCCGTCAAGGCGGCGGGTTTCACCGTCACCGAGACGATGATGGAAAAGGCGATGAGTTCTGTGGAGTGGCCGGGCCGGCTGCAGCGGCTGAGCGAAGGCCGGCTGCTCTCGCATGCGCCAGCCGGCGCTGAAATCTGGATCGATGGCGGGCATAATCCCGGCGCCGGCGAGGTGATCGCCGAAGCCATGGCCAATTTCGAGGAACGCCAGCCGCGGCCGCTTTTCCTGATCATCGGTATGATCAACACCAAGGATCCGGTCGGCTATTTCAAGGCCTTTGCCGGTCTGGTCGAGAAGGTCTTCTGCGTGCCGATCCGCGGCAGCGAAGCGACGATCGACCCGGTGATATTGTCGAATGCCGCCTATGATGCCGGCCTCGTTGCCGAACCGATGTCGACGGTCGGCGACGCGCTGGAAGCCATCAAAGCCGTCCTCGATCCGGAGGCATTGCCGCCGCGCATCCTCGTCGGCGGCTCGCTCTATCTCGTCGGCGATGTGCTGTCCGACAACGGCACGCCCCCGAAATGAAGGCTGCGAAATGAAAAAAGCCCGGTCGAAGCCGGGCTTTTTCATCAATGGGATATCAGCAAGGGCGATATCAATCAGGCAGCGTTCGAAATCCAGTTCGAAAGAGCGGTCTTCGGCTTGGCGCCGACCGAAATATCGGCCACTTCGCCACCCTTGAAGATTGCAAGCGTCGGGATGGAACGAACACCGAACTGGGCGGCGAGTTCCGGGTTCTCATCGATATTCAGCTTGGCAACCTTGACCTTGCCTTCCAGCTCGACGGCGATTTCTTCCAGGCTCGGAGCAATCATCTTGCACGGGCCGCACCATTCAGCCCAGAAATCGACGACGACGGGTTCTGCGGATTCCAGAACTTCCGACTGGAAGTTATTGATATCGACTTTCACGGTAGCCATGGGCTGCTCCTTTACCTCGGGTGTTGAACCACATGTGATGGTGCGGTGCCGAATTTTCAATGTCCGGTATTTCACTTTGTCTTGACTGCTGCAAGCGCCAAACCGAGCGCTGCTTCGCTCAGCGTGTAGAGCGAGCCATTTTCCGTATAGACAAGCATGCAATCGATCCGCTTGTCGGGATAGAGCGGCGTCAGGATTTCGCGATAGATCGCCAGCTGCGCCCGGTGCGCGAAGGGGATGGCCTCTTCCGTTGCCGGCGGTACCCGGTTGGTCTTGTAGTCGAGAATGACGACGCGATCGGCAAGAACGGCAAGCCGGTCGATGCGGCCGGAGACGGCATAGCGCCGGTCTTCGAGCGTCAGGGTTCCCATGATCGAGACTTCGGGCTGGGCCTGCGCCCCGAGCACGGCCTGCAGGCCCTCCTCGTCCAATAGTTTCAGAACCGAATCGACAAGTTTGCGCCGTTCGGCTTCCGGCCAGAACCGAGCCGCCCGCTCGGCATAGCGGCTCGCCGCATAGGGCCGCTCGCCAGGTGGAATTTCGGGAAGCGCCTGCAGCATGCGATGGATCAGCCTGCCCTTCTCCAGCGAACGATCGCTGCGCTCCTTCTCGGTAAACAGCGGTGAGACGACGAGCAGGCCGCCCTCGTCTTCATCGATGATCGTCCCGGCGCCGGAGGGGCTGAGCGGCCGGGGCAGCTCAGCCTGCGGCGGCAACGGCCGCAGCAGGCCGTCCGGCAGCGTCTCCTCGCTGTCACGCTGCTCGCTGCGGTCGGTCCGCTCGAAACTCCGTTCCACCCGTGGCACGCGCCATTTGATACCTGGCCATTCGCCGTCGGGACCGGAGAATGTAGTCGCTTCCACATGCGGATGGTCGTGGCTGAGTGCCGCCGAAATCATCATATGCCAGGTGTCGTTGTTCACCCGCACGCCACGATAGCCGCAGACGACTAGCCGGTCGGCAGCACGCGTCATGGCGACATAGAGCAATCGGCGGTATTCTTCCTCCGCCAGGATCTGGATCCGCGCCGCATCGTCCTGCGTCAGCGAATTGGAAAGATCCGAGACTGGAACCCAGGCGGGCATCGGCGGCTCGTCGGCATCGGTCTCGATAAGGCGAAGCTTGGGCAGATGGGTATGGGTGAAGGCCTTCGAACCGCCGTCGACCAGGAAAACGATCGGTGCTTCCAGGCCCTTGGAGGCATGCACCGTCATGATCCGCACTTCGTTGCGTCCCTTGTCCTGCTCGCGCTTCACCACGGGCGCTTCGAGCTCCAGCGTCGAGATGAAGGATTGCAGCCCGGGAAGACTGGAACTCTCGTGGTCGAGCGTGAAGGTCAGGAATTCGTCGAGGATATCGCTGACCTCTGTGCCGAGCCGGGCAAGGAATTGCCGTCGCCCGCCCTGGCTGCCCAGAACACGCGCAAAGAAATCATGAACCGACAGGCTCCTGGATTGCCGAAGGAACAGCTCTAGCTTCTCGACAGCAGCGCGGAAGCGTTCGGTGCCGTCGGCGGCGAAGCTTTTGAGGTGGCTCCAGACGCTCTCATTGTCGCCGCGCAGGCCGGCAATCGCAAAGATGTCGTCCTCGGAGAGATCGAAAAGCGGGCTCTTCAGCACGGCGGCGAGCGAAAGATCGTCTTCCGGCAGCAGCAGGAAACGGCCCAGCGCCAGCAGATCCTGCACGGCGATATGGCTGGTCAGCAACAGCCTGTCGGCGCCGGCGACCGGAATGTCGCCGCGGCGCTTCAAGGCGCGCGTCAAAGCATTGACGAAGGCGTCGCGCTTGCGCACCAGCACCAGGATGTCGCCGGCTTCGATCAGGCGCTCCTTGCCCTTGTCGACGATCGTTTCACGCCCGACGAGGGTACCGATCGAATGGGCGATCCGTCGTGCCAGGATTGCCGCCGGCGCGCTTTCCGGCGTCGCATCGAAGGGCGCCGTCCAGTCCTCCTCCTTCACCACCGCTTCCGGCGCGACCATGTCCCAGAGATCGACGGCGCCGGGATGTCCGATGCGGCTGGAACGATGCACGACCGGTTCGCCGACAGCGCTGAGACCGCGCGCATTGTCCGATGTCCTGAAGATCTCGTCGACGGCTTCGAGCACGTCGGCGGTCGAGCGGAAGGAGAGCGGCAGCCGGACCGAGGAAAAGCTCTGGCCGCTGTCGGAGACACGCCGCCGCGTCCGATCGCTCTCCTCGGAAAAACGCTCGGGCCGGGCGCCCTGGAAGGAATAGATCGACTGTTTCTCGTCGCCGACGGCAAACAGCGTGCGCACGATCGGCCGGGCGCTTTCGCCGGAGAAGAAATCCTCGGCGAGCGACTGGATGACGCTCCACTGGATCGGGCTGGTGTCCTGCGCCTCGTCGACGAGGATATGGTCGATGCCGCGATCGAGCTTGTAGTGGATCCAGGGGCCGACGCCGCTTTTCGTCAAAAGGTCGGCGGTACGGGTGATCAGATCCTCGAAATCGAGCTGGCTGCGCTGCTTCTTCAGTTCCTCATAGTCGCGGTCCAGCCGGTCGGCGAGCACGAGTGCCGCATGTGTCGCGCCATACATCCGCATCAGTTTCAGCCGGTCACGGCTGGCGGCGACATGCGTGCGGGCAGTGGCAATAGCGGCCGCCAACTGCGGTGCCTCGGCAAGCATGGCCTTGACTGAGAATTGCGAGTCCGCCTTCGGCTCGCCTTTCGCTGTCAGAAAGATTTTCTCGAGAAACTGAGCGCGCCTTGCGTCATCGCGTTCCCGCCCGGCTAGCCTGAGGCCGTAGGCAACCTCCTGCGCCTTGGCGCCACCCTTCTGGTCGGCAAGCGAGAGATAGAGCTCCAGCATGCCGCCCGAAAGCTCCGGCAAAGGCCAATATTGCGCCGCGATCCGGCTTTCCGTGTCGCCGGCGGCAAGGCCGAGCTTTTGGCGCAGGACCTTCTCCACGCCGCCCTGCTGTTCGGCCGTTGCGGTGAAACGACGGATGGCGTTGCGGTTGGCGACGATATCGCCGAGCAGGTTCTCCAGTCCGGACTCGTCGCCGAGATTGAGCACGTAGGCGAATGCCTCGGCGAGGGTGCTGTCTTTCTCCGGCGCGGTCGCCGTCAGCAGCACCCGGCGCGCATCGGAAAGCAGCGCTGCGGCCGCGCGGTCGTCGAGAACCGAGAAATGGCCGGCGACGTTGGCCTCCAGCGGGAACTGATGCAGCAATGCCTCGCAAAAGGCGTGGATCGTCTGGATCTTCAACCCGCCGGGGGTCTCCAGCGCCTTGGCAAACAGCCGCCGGGCCTCGGCAAGCTTTAGTCCGTCGGGTGCCGTCCCCTCGATCTGCATGATCCGCCGGCTCAGGTCTTCATCATCGAGCACCACCCAGTCCGCCAGCCGCTCGAAGACGCGGTTCGACATTTCGGAGGCCGCAGCCTTGGTATAGGTGAGACATAGAATGGCGGAAGGCCGCGCCCCGGCCAGCAGCAACCGGATGACGCGCTGGGTCAGAACATGCGTCTTGCCGGAACCGGCATTGGCCGAGACCCATGCCGAACGCTCGGGATCGGAGGCAATTGCCTGCTGGATCGTGGTCCAGCCGATCCAGGCGCCCGGATCCTCGTCGGTGGGTAGCGCGGTCACGTCACTCATCGCCGCCGCCCTCTTCGGTTTCGGCCGTCGACCATTCGGAGACGCGGGCGAGATGATCGTAGTCGCCGCCGAAATCGAATTGCTGCGCCGGGATCAGCCGCGAGGTGAAGCCTTTCTCGCCGGACTGCAACAACCTCACGAACTTGACCAGCTGATCGATCGATTCCTCGGCGAGATCCATCGCCGATTTCGCCTTGTCGCTGCGCGCCGAGCTCTCATTGTTGACGGTATCGACCTGGAAGCGGCTTCCCGGCCGCAGACGCACATAAAGCAGGTCCTGCGGCACGAGGCTGCCGGCATCACGGAAGGCGCCGGCACTCAGAGCCGCTGCTTCGAGCGCAAGCTGCGGATCTAGAAGCACGCGCGCCTGCGCCGGCGAGGGGTTGTAGCCGGTCTTGTAATCGATGATATCCGCAGCGTTCGGTCCGGTGACATCGATCCGGTCTGCGACACCCGTGAGCCGGATATTGATCGGCTCCAGCTCCATGCCGCCCCGCACTTCGGTTAGCGTTTTGCGGATGCCCGGCCGCCGTCCGGCCTCCCATTCGAGGAAGGCGCGGGCCACGGCGCGAAAGCGCGGCCGCCACACGGCATCGATATGCGGCGGCAGCTTCTCCATGTCGAAAAGTTCGCAAAGGATACGCTCCATCGCCCCTGCAGCATCCGGCGTGCCGATGATATGGGCCTCGCGGATGAACCGGTCGATGATCTTGTGGTAGAGCGTTCCGCGTTCGGCCGCACCCGGATCGCGGTTGAATGCGTCGACGGGATCGAGTCGCAGGACACGACGGGCATAGATGGCATAGGGGTCGCGGCGCAACCGGCCCACTTCGCTGAAGGAATAGGATTTCGGCTGGAGTGCCAGCGGCGGCTTCGGCGAGGGTCGCTGCGCCGGCGCTTGGGCCTCTCCGCGATCGATGAGACCGGCCCACTGCAGGAACCGGTTGCCGCGGCCCTTCAATTCCGCTTCGAACGCCTCGCCGCCGAGCGCCAGCAGCCGTTGCAGCCAGCGCGAGGCGACGGTCGGCGTCGAGCCCTGGCGCAGCGCGCGGGAATAGATCAGATGGCGTGTGCCGTTTGCCATCTCGAAATCATGCGCCAGCTGGCCGATGCGCCGTTCCGGCGGTTCGAGGCCGATTTCCGTCTTCATCATGCGCGGAATGAAGGGATTGTTGGCGGTCTGCCCTGGCCAGGTGCCCTCGTTGAGGCCGCCGAGGATCAGGGTATCGACGCTCTGCAGACGGGCTTCCAGCGTACCGAAGATGAAGAGGCGGGGATGGCTGAGCGCCCGTGGCTTTACCGCATGACCGGCGGCAAGGGCCGCCATGATATCGATCCATTGCGGCCCATCGGCCTCCATCTGGCCGTCCGTGTCGATCACTTCGCTGAGCAGGGCGGCGAGTGCATCTCCCGCTTCGCCTGACCAGAGATCGGCGAGATTGCCGCGCGGATCGGCCGCGACGGCTTCCAGCGAACGGCCGGTGCGCTCCGCCCATTCGGACAATGTGAAGCTTGCCGTCTTTCCGCGATCTTCCGGCCGGTGCCGCTTCAGGGCCGAAGCCAGCGGCTCGGTCGCCTGCGTGACCCGCCGGGCAAGGTCGTATGCGGCGTCGGCTGCATCTGATGAAAGCGCTTTTCGCCATTGCGGCGGGTACCTGTCCAGCGCCTGCTCGGCAAGTTGGTGGGTGAGCAGCGGCTCGAGCATGCTGATATCCACCTCGGCCACGCCGCCGCGCAGTGCCAGCAGTTCGAGCGCCTCGGTCGCCGAAATCAATGCGTGGCGTTCCAGGCCGAAGCGGGCGAGCGGATGTTTGAGCAGCGAGACGATCGCCACCGGATCGCCGGGCCGCAACGCTGCCTCCAGCAGCAATTGCATCAGCGTGCCCTGCGGCGTGGCCGCAAGCGGTGTGCCGGCCGAATCGTCGGCGAGGATGCCGAAGCGGGACAGCTCGGCCATCACCCGCCGGGCGAGATTGCGGTCCGGCGTGATGAGGGCTGCCCGGCTGTCGCCGTCCTGCCCCGGCCTCTCCAAGGCAAGCCGGAGCGCGATGGCGATCGCCGTTGCTTCCTCCCGCTCATTGGCGGCTTCGATCAGCGACACATCGGCGAAGGCTGAAGACAGAGCGCCCTCGGGCAGATCGCCCTTCCATGCCCCCCAATCGCTGGTCGCCTCCGATGGGGTGAGGGCCCGAGACAGGATCTCCGCCCGCCGGTCAAGATCGGCCTCCGGTCCGCCGAGGAGCGTCACGTCGGCACGCGTCAGCTTCAGCCGCTTGAGCAGCGACGACAGGCCATATTGCGGATGGCTGCGGCTTGCGGGATTGGCATGTTGGCCGGGTGCCGGTTCCGGCGCCACCATCTGCCAGTGTTTCTCAGGCATGGAGAGATCGAGGCCCGGCAGCACGATCACCCCTTCGGGCAGATTGGCGACGGCGGCGATGAGATCGGCCGTGGCGGGAACCGAACCCGTCGAGCCGGCGATGATGATCGGACCTGCGGGTTGCGTCGCCGAAAGCCGGCCTGCTTCCGCCCGGAGAATGGCGTTTCTGTGCCGCGCCGGCGAGGATTTGCCGAGTTCGGAAAGCCGCTCCGGCCAGAAGGCGCTGGCGATCTGCAGGAACTCCGCCGTCAGCTGCCACCAGGCGGCATAGTCACCGGTGTCGAGTTTCGACAGCTCCGACCAGTCGAGATCCTCGGTTTCGATCGAATCGATCAGTTCCGCCAGGTTGCGGGCGAGCCAGATCGCATCCGCGGGGCTTGCCGGTGCGACGAGCGGCGAGTCCGAATGAATGTGGCGGACGATCTCCGGCAGCTTGTTTCGCCAGGCGAGGATGAGGCGCGCCAGCTCCAGCAGTCGGGCGGTATTCGACAGCGGCTGGGCGAGATCGATCGTTGCCGGCAGCGCTTCGTCGAAATAACCGCTGTCGTCGTCGGTTTCTCCGAGCGGACGGATGACGGGGAGGATCGCCGAACGGCCGCCGAGCAGGTCGACGAATTCCGAACGCAGCACGCGTACGGCGCGCCGGGTCGGCAGATAGATCGTCACCCTGGCAAGCGACAGCGGATCATCGGCCTCATGCCGGAAAAGCGGCGTCAATCGGCCGTCGCAAAGCGTCGTCGCCAGCGTTTTCAGGAAGGAGAGGCCCGCCGGGATTGTCAGGATGCGTGGCTGGTGCCGCTCCGCCATGGCTCACGCGAACGCCCGCAGCCGTCGGATCGTTTCCTCCGCCTCGCCGATCGCCTCCGGCGTTCCCACCGTCAGCCAGTGGCCTTCGAGCACCATGCCGAACAGTCGCCCGCGCGCGATCGCCTTGTCGAAATAGATATTGAGGTTGAAGGCATCCTTTGGCGCATCGTCGAGCAGTGACGGCTTCATGACGATCGCTCCGGCGTAGACGACGGGATTGGAGGGATCGTCGCGATACCGCGTCAGCCGGCCATCGGCCGCCATGCCGAAATCATTGCGGCCGTTATGACCCGTCGTATCTTCAATCCTAACACAAAGCAGCGCCATATCCATGCGCTCGGCATCGAAGAATCCGGCTAAACGCTGCAGGTTCGTCGGCCGTCCCGGTTGTTCGCCGATCCAGAAGAGATCGGCATTCATGACGAAGATGTTGTCGCGGGTCAGCAGCGTCAGCCCCTTGGCCAGGCCGCCGCCGGAATTCATCAGCGCCTCCCGCTCATCGGAAATGGCGATGTCGAGGCCTTGATAATTCCTGAGATGATCGAGCATCTGGCCGGCATGGTGGTGAACATTGACAACGGCGCGTTCGACGCCGGCCGCCACCAGCGAATCCAGCGCGTAGTCGATCATCGGCTTGCCGTCGATTTTCACCAGCGGCTTCGGGATCGTGTCGGTGATCGGGCGCATGCGGGTTCCGAGACCCGCGGCCAGTACCATGGCTTGTCTGATCGTCATTCTGATCCGGAACTTATGATTCGCTTAGGCCTATTCCAGCCCTTGCGCACCAATCGCGCAAGGGGGCAAGCGCTTCGTGCTCGAGCGCGACCCTGAGATAGGTGAGTGTGCGCGGCATGTGTTTGAGATAGCCGGGCTTGCCGTCGCGCTGCAACAACCGCACCCAGAGGCCGGCGAGCTTACAGTTGCGCTGCGCCGACATGATCGCCCAGGCCTTCATGAATCCGGCTTCGTCGAAGCCGCCTTGCGCGCGGCGAAGGCCGAGATAATCATCCATCAGTTGCCGGAAGAGGTTCGGTTCGATTGTCGCGCGGGCATCTTGCACGATGGAAGCAAGGTCATAGGCGGTCGGGCCGATCATGGCGTCCTGGAAGTCGATGATGCCGATCTTGCCAATACCGCTTTCATGTTCGCGCCAGATGATATTCGGCGAATGGAAGTCGCGCAGCAGGAGGTTCGTTTCAGCCGATTGCAGCTCGTCGATCAAGTGGTCCCAGATCGCCAGATACTCCTTGCGCTCGGCATCCGTGGGGGCCGTGCCGCGCTTCCAGGCAATATGCCAGTCGAGCACAAGCTGCACTTCCATCTTCATCGCCGTGCGATCGAAGTCCGGAATGTGATGCGTATGCGTTGGAGAAACCGGGATATCCTGCGGAATCTGCATCGAATGAAGATGCGCAAGGCAGGCGACGCTTTGCCGGTAGCGTTCGGCAATTGGTTGCCCGTCGTCATCGAGCACGCCTTCGGTACCGAGATCTTCGATCAGCAGAATGCCGTTGTTATAATCGACCTTATAGATCTCCGGCGTCGCAAACCCCCGTTCGCGCAATGCATCGGCGATCGCGACGAAAGGATAGGCGTCCTGTGCCAGATGCGCGACCTTGGGATAGGGCTTGCCGTCATAGACCGGCGGTCCCTCGGGATGCGGGCGCCAATCCATCAGTATTTTTCGTGGAGCAGCGTCCGGATAGATTGCTTCATAGGCGCGCAGTGACGCATCGCCGGTCAGGAACCGGCGTTTGACACCGGGATAGCCGGCGGCGTCGAGGAAAGCGCGGATGGCCAGGACCCTGCGGATACGCGATGCCTGCGGGCCCGAGGCCCTGATCGTTGCCCGCCGGCCGCTGCCTTCGTGTTGCAGCGTCAGTGCAATGCGCTCGGCCGGCAGTTCGCCCTCAGCCATCTCTGGCCATTCGACGAGACAGATGCCGTTCTCCAGAGCTTCGTCGAAGCCGAGTTCCGTCAGTTCGGCGGGATTGCCCAGTCGGTAGAGATCGAAATGCGAAACGGGCAAGCGCAGATCGTAGGATTGCACCAGCGTGAAGGTCGGGCTCGGGACCTCGAGCCCCTCGTCATCGGCGATGGCACGCAGGATCGCCCGGGCGAGCGAGGATTTGCCCGCGCCGAGGTCACCGGAAAGGGCGAGACAGTCACCGGCCTTCAAGGCCAGCGCCAGGTCTTCGCCGAGTCGAATGGTGGCCGCCTCGTCTTTCAGGAAAAGCGAGATTGCATCGCTGGTCGTCATTCGGCGGCCGCGGTATGCGGGACGTTGACCGAGGGGATACGGCAGACGACGGTGGTTCCCTTGCCTGGCTCGCTGTCGATCGTCACGTCACCATGGTGCAGGCTGACGAAGCTGTCGACGATCGACAGGCCGAGGCCGGCGCCGCCGCGCTTGCCGCTTTTCGCCCCTGTCGCAAAACGGTCGAAGACGGTGGCGACCATGTCAGGCGAGATGCCAGGGCCACGGTCGCTGACGGCGAAGACGAAATCCGTGCCTTCGCGGCGGCATTCGAGCGAGATCGAGCTGCCCTCGGGCGAGAAGTTCGCCGCGTTGGAAAGCAGCTTCAGCAGGATCTGTTTCAGCCGCTGCGGATCGGCGACGATCGAGCCGAGATAGGCCGGGGCGGTGATTTCAAGCGCTACGCCGCTCTCGTGCAGGCGATCGGCGATCTGCATCGAGACGTCGTCGAGCAGGTCGTTGAGATCGATATCCGCGTAATTCAAGCGCATGATGCCGGCATCGACGGTCGCAAGGTCGAGAATATCGTTGACGAGCGTCAGCAGAACCGAGGATGAGGTCGAGATGTGCTCGATATATTCGGCCTGCCGCTCGTTCAGCGGCCCGACGCCCTGCGTGCGCAGCAGATCGGTAAAGCCGATGATATTGGTCAGCGGCGAGCGCAATTCATAAGAAACGTGCTGGACGAAATCGTTCTTCAGCTCGTCGGCCTTGCGAAGCGCTTCGTTCTTCTCGGTCAGCGCCCGCTCGGCCCGCACGCTGTCCGTCATGTTGACGAAGGTCAGCATGGTCTGGGCGTTCGGCAGCGGGATGACGGCGTAGTCGAGCACCAGGCCGGAGAAGAGTTCCAGCGTCCCCTGGCCCGAGCGACGTTCGTCGTCGAAACTGGTGATCAGTTCGGCGAAAGCTTTCCAGCCGTCCGGCCGGTCATAGGACGGCGCGCAGGCTTCGCCCAGCGCACGGATATGGGTGCCGGGCTTGGCTTCGGTTTCAGTGATCCCCCAGAGCGCGCGGAAGGCCGGGTTCGACAGGCGGATGCGTCCGTCAGGGCCGAACACTGCCACACCTTCGGACAGATGGTCAATCGTTTCGCCCTGCACCTTGACCAGCGTGTTGTAGCGCGTTTCGAGATCGACCTGCTCGGTCAGGTTTTCGAACACCCAGGTGGCGCCGCCCTGCGGATGCGCGGTCGCAAAGACCCGCAGCGTCTGGCCGTTCGGCAAGTGCCAGAGATCGGATTGCGTGTCGAGCGCCCGATAGACGGAGAGGGCGGCTTCCTTCCAGCTTTTCCAGTTGAGCTGGTCCGGCAGCTTCTTGGCTGCCCGCAGCCGCTCGAGCAACTCGCTATTATCGGGCCGGCCTTCAAGGAAGGCGATATCCAGCTCCCAGAGCGCGACGAAGGCCTGGTTGTAGAATTGCAGCCGGCGGTCGCCGTCGAAGATAGCAACAGGTGTGGCGAGATGGTCGAGCGTTTCGGCATGGCTCTTCAGCGTCCGTTCCAGCTCGGCGCGCACAGCCTCTGTGTCGGATACATCGATGGCGATGCCGGCCGAGCCGCCGGGAAGCCTGACGTCGACGACATCGAAGAACGTGCGGTTGCCGTGTACGACCGTCGAGATCGTGTCATGGAAGGGTGATTCTGGCGTCGTCGTCGCGCGAATGCGTTCGCGCGCCACGGTCGTCAGCATCTCGCGGCCTTCATTAATCGCCTGCTGCGGCGATCGCGCTTCGACCGCCTCGCCGTAAGCCTGGTTGACCCAGGTGAGGCGACCCGCCGGGTCGCGCTGCCAGGCCGGCATGTCGATCGCGTCGAGCATGGTCTGGAAGGCCGAGATCGAGGTCATCAGCCGGTCGCGCTCGATCCTGAGTTCTGCGAGTTCGGCGCGCAGATTATTGAGCGCCACGAAGCGGACGAAGGCGCGTCCGCCCGAAACCCGGCCCTGCGCCTCGAGGATTTCGTCACGGATGGTTTCGACCACCATGTCGAAGCTCTGCGCGTCGTCGCGCAACCGGTCGATCGCTTTTTCCAGATCGGCAGCCGAGCGTGACTTCAGCCAGAGGCCGAAGGCCAGGAATTCGCCGTCCTGCGGCGCGCCGGTTTCCGGCGGAAGCTGGCCGAGCAGCTCGGGGCGCGCAGTGCCGTCCCAGATGACGATCCGTCGGTTCTTGTCGGCGATCAGCGCCTGGTATTGCGAAATGCGCTGCTGGGCATCGGAGAGTGCCGAGCGGATTTCCCGGCTCTCGTTTTCCAGATTGCCGCGCTGGCGCACCAGCCACAAGGTCGAAAGCAGTGCTGCCGATATGACGCCGATGACGACGGAAACGCCGACGACCTGCGAGGATGTGAAGAGGTGAGCCGAGGCCGCCGCCTGCTGCTCGCCCTGTGCCAGAACCGGCCGCGCCAGCGCGGCAAGCGCCGTCCCGGCCGCGCAGGCTTTCAGAAAGCGCGCCAATGATCCATGCTCTTGCTTTGCGGCCTCGTGTGCCGTTGCAGATTGATATCCTTGACCTGCCATGATCAGGCGGCGACCGGCGCGAGCGCCATCATCCGCCTGACCGGGCAGGCTGTGTTTCATTTCCGACATCCGCGGTATGTCTCCGTCCTTCAATGTGCCGCATTACGACAAGACATCCCATTTTCGCAGCGGTCGGACGGGGTCCGGCGCCACGAATCAAGTCTTAAAACAATACTTCGGAAGGGAATCGGCGGGAAGGGAGCGCCCAAAAAATAAGCCGCGACATTTGTCAATGCCGCGGCTTCTACATCTTGTGGATATTGATGATCAGATCAATATCTGTAGTGGTCGGACTTGAACGGGCCCTTCGGCGAGACGCCGATATAGGCAGCCTGTTCCTCAGAAAGCTGAGTGAGCTTCACGCCGAGCTTGTCGAGATGCAGGCGTGCGACCTTTTCGTCGAGATGCTTCGGCAGGATATAGACCTGGTTGGAATACTGGCCGGGCTTGGTGAAGAGCTCGATCTGCGCCAGCGTCTGGTTGGTGAAGGAGGCCGACATCACGAAGGACGGATGGCCCGTCGCATTGCCGAGGTTGAGCAGGCGGCCTTCGGAGAGAAGGATGATGCGGTTGCCCTTGGGGAATTCGATCAGGTCGACCTGCGGCTTGACGTTGGTCCACTTGAGATTGCGCAGTGCCGCGACTTCGATTTCGTTGTCGAAGTGGCCGATATTGCCGACGATCGCCATGTCCTTCATCTCCCGCATATGGTCGATGCGGATGACGTCCTTATTGCCGGTCGTGGTGATGAAGATATCGGCCGAGGAAACGACGTCCTCGAGCAGCACCACTTCATAACCGTCCATGGCAGCCTGCAGGGCGCAGATCGGATCGGCTTCGGTGACCTTGACGCGGGCGCCGGCGCCCGACAGCGAAGCGGCAGAACCCTTGCCGACGTCGCCGTAGCCGCAGACCACGGCAACCTTGCCGGCCATCATCACGTCCGTGCCGCGGCGGATGCCGTCGACCAGCGATTCCTTGCAGCCGTACTTGTTGTCGAACTTCGACTTGGTAACGGAGTCGTTGACGTTGATCGCCGGGAAGGGCAGCAGGCCCTTCTGGCTGAGCTGATAGAGGCGGTTGACGCCGGTCGTCGTTTCCTCGGTGACGCCCTTGATCGCGTCGCGCTGCTTGGTGAACCAGCCCGGAGATGCGGCAAGGCGCTTCTTGATCTGTGCGAAGAGGATTTCCTCTTCCTCGGAATGCGGATGGGACAGCACGTCCTCGCCGGCTTCGGCGCGGGCGCCGAGCAGGATGTACATGGTGGCGTCGCCGCCGTCATCGAGGATCATGTTGGAAAGACCGCCATCGGCCCACTGGAAGATCTTGTCGGTGTAGACCCAATAATCTTCGAGCGACTCGCCCTTGATGGCGAAGACCGGCACGCCGGCGGCGGCGATCGCGGCAGCGGCATGATCCTGCGTCGAGAAGATGTTGCACGAAGCCCAGCGAACTTCGGCGCCGAGCGCCACCAGCGTCTCGATGAGCACGGCCGTCTGGATGGTCATATGCAGCGAGCCGGTGATGCGCGCGCCCTTGAGCGGCTTTGCGTCGCCGAATTCGGCGCGGCAGGACATCAGCCCCGGCATTTCGGTTTCGGCGATCGTAATTTCCTTGCGGCCGAAATCCGCAAGCCCGATATCGGCGACGACATAATCTTTTTCAGTGCTCATAGAGGTCTCCAGGCTGAAAAACGTCTCAAAATTGGCGCAGGCGCGAGATGCCGCGCGATGGATGGGCCGCCTGCTGATGCGTGTCGCCCGGAGGTGTGCAGCGGTTCCGGAATGACGACATGCACAAAAACAGAGAGCTAAGACGCGTCACATGAAGCAAGTTCGCTGCGAACGCGCAGTAGCGCACGGCATGCCCGCCGTTTAGCAGGCTTCGCATGCGAAGGCAATAAGGATATAAAGAAGTCTTTATATGTTTATATGAGCTCGGCCGAGCTCACATCTCTTCGCCGAACTTGTTCTGGATCAGCTGATCCAAAGCTTCCAGCGCTTCGTGCGCCTGGCTGCCGCTCGCCGAGACGACGACGCTCGAGCCGGGGCTTGCCGCAAGCATCATCAGGCCCATGATCGAGGTGCCGCCGACCGTCATTCCGTCCTTGGAAACGGTGATGGCGGCGTCGAAGGTCTCGACCATCTGCACGAATTTGGCGGAGGCGCGCGCGTGAAGACCGCGCTTGTTGATGATGAGGAGTTCCCGGGAGAGCGATGTCATGAAGGGCCGTTATTTTCCGCTGAGCACTCGGCTCGCGACATTGATATATTTCCGCCCGGCTTCGGAAGCCTCCACCAGCGCCTTCTCCATGTTGTTCTCGCCGCGCACGCCGGCAAGCTTGATCAGCATCGGCAGGTTGACGCCGGCAATGACTTCGGTATGGCCGCTGCTCATGACTGAAATGGCGAGATTGGACGGCGTGCCGCCGAACATGTCGGTCAGAATGACGACGCCATGGCCGTCGTCGGCACCGGAAACAGCTTGCAGAATGTCCTGCCGTCTTTGATCCATGTCGTCTTCGGGGCCAATACAGACCGTCTCGATGAATTTCTGAGGACCGACGACGTGCTCGACAGCATGACGAAACTCTTCAGCCAGCTTGCCATGAGTGACAAGCACAAGTCCGATCATGATATTACTGCTCCCATATACGCGAACGGTGGCCCCAATATCGCAATGCAGCAATTACGTCCACCGGTGGCGGCACATCTTGGCTATGAAAAGCCGAAGTGCAAGATAAAAATGCGACTATATAAGGCAGATTGATCAATCCGGAAGGCGTCAATGCCCGATATCAGGTGCTTTTGCCATAAGGATTGCAAGGGGTGAAGGCACGCCTGTGAGCAACCGCAATGCGGGAAGCGAAAAACCGGCGGCAAGGCTGACGATTTCGCCTTCAGGGGGGAGGCGGTTTTCACCGCTGGCGCTGCCCGGAAGCACGGCATAATGCATGGGCGCCCGGCCAATATGATCCAGCCGGACGATGCCGGTGCCGCGAAGTTCGATCAGCCCGGCGATCGGCGGCGGGCATGCGGCGATTACCGTGCCGGCCTCTCCCGACAACAGCACCTGGTCGTCGGCGACCAGCGCCGTGAACAGCCCGAGCCGGCGTGCCTCGGTCATGCAGGTAAAGGCCAGCATCGATTTTCCCCAGCCGGAGGGGCCGCTGAACAACAGCCCCGTCCTGCCGACGACGATCGCCGTCGCATGGATGTTCAGAGCCGCCGTCATGCCGCGGCATCGACGGGCAAAGCGAGGATGAAGCGGGCGCCGAGCACCTGTCCGCCTTCGGCATCGGTGATGTTCTCTGCGCGCAGCGAACCGCCATGGGCTTCGGCGATCTGCCGGCTGATCGACAGGCCGAGCCCCGAATTCTGTCCGAATCCCTCCGATTCCGGCCGGTCCGTATAGAAACGCTCGAAGATGCGATCGATATTTTCCGCCTGGATGCCGGGGCCGTTGTCTTCGATCGTGGTAACGCAGCGCGAACGTGTCCGCACCAGCCGCACGGTGATCTTGCCACCCTTCTCAGGCACGAAGGAGCGGGCGTTCTCGATCAGGTTGGCGATGATCTGACCGATGCGCAGATCGTGGCCGTTGACGACGAAACGCGTCTTGACGTTCGGCTTGCGTTCGATCGCGTATTCGATCTCCACCTGCTTCTTGCTGCTCCTGACCTGGCGTGAAACCTCGATAAGGTCGCGCAACAGCACCTCCATGTCGACGGAACCGGCATCGACACGAGCGAGTTCGGCATCGAGGCGCGAGGCGTCGGAGATATCGCTGATCAGCCGATCGAGGCGGCGGACATCATGCTGGATGACGTCCATCAGCCGCTTCTTGGAATCGTCTGATCGGGCAAGCGGCAGCGTTTCGACGGCGCTGCGCAGCGACGTCAGCGGGTTCTTGAGCTCGTGGCTGACATCGGCCGCGAAACTTTCGATTGCGTCGATGCGGTCGTAGAGGGCCGTCGTCATCTCGCGCAATGCGATGGAAAGATTGCCGATTTCATCCTGGCGGGCGGAAAAGTCGGGAATCTCCTCACGCGCCTTGGCCCCGCGCCGCACCCGGATGGCGGCGGCCGAGAGGCGGCGCAGCGGATTGGCGATCGTCGACGACAGCACCAGGGAAAGCAGCACGTTGACGAGCGTCGCGACACCGAAGACACGCATGATGGCAAGCCGCTCGGCATGAACGATATTGTCGATGTCGCCCGCCTGGGTCGACAGCAGCAGCACACCGAGCACGGCGCGGAAGCGCTGGATCGGCACGGCGACGGAAACGATGAGTTCGCCCTTTTCGGTGGTGCGCACCACCGCGCCGCGCACGCCGGTGAGGGCGTTCATCACTTCGGGATAGATCGAGCCGTCACCACCCGGCGCTTCCTTGTAAAGCGGCAGATTGCCGGGCTGCAGCGCCTTGTTGAACAGGGTGGCGAACCATTCGCTCCAGGTCTGTTTCTCCTCCTCGACCGGCGGCAGATCGAAGCGCAGCACCTGGCCGCGCGAATATAGATGGCGCGAATCGAGCAGCAGATTGGCGTCGGCATCGAAGATGCGGGCGCGTGTGCGCGTCGGCGAGATCAGCCGGCGCAGCACCGGGGCCACCTTCTCGGGATCGATCGGGAATTCGAGGTCTTCGTCGTTCGGCACTGGGGTGATGCTCTGGCCGGCCTGAAGCTCGAGCAGTTTTTGCGGATCGATGGTGATCGAGTTGGTATCGACCGAGGCGGAGGCCGAAACGGCGCCGGCGATAATCTCGCCCTGCGTCAACAGGCTTTCGGCGCGGGCGTCGATCAGCCCCTCGCGAAACTGGTTGAGGTAGAGGATGCCGCCGACGAGCACCACCAGCGCGACCAGATTGAAGAACAGGATCCGCCGCGTCAGGCTCGAAAACACGGCATTGCCGAAGATCCGGCGGATCAGGGTGAAGGGATGCGACCAACGGCGGCCTCGGACGCGACGGGTGCTCACGCCCTCCGCGTCGTCCAGATCCCTTTCCTGCACCAACTGTGCCAATGACAGGCCCTTTCGAAGGGTGGGGCCGGATGGACCGGCCCGCAACCCCTAATTTCCCAAGGCTGAGCCGTTTGGCTCAGGCCGCTTCGCGGAAGCGGTATCCCACTCCGTAGAGCGTTTCAATCATATCAAAGTCGGTGTCGACCATCTTGAATTTCTTGCGCAGCCGCTTGATGTGGCTGTCGATGGTCCGGTCGTCGACATAGACCTGTTCGTCATAGGCTGCGTCCATCAGCGCGTCGCGGCTTTTGACGACGCCGGGGCGCTGCGCCAGCGAATGCAGGATCAGGAACTCGGTCACCGTCAGGGTCACGGCCTCACCCTTCCAGGTGCAGGTATGGCGTTCCTGGTCCATGACCAGCTGGCCGCGTTCCAGCGAGCGGGCCTGCTGCACGGCGCCGGCCTTCGGCGCACCGGCGGGGCTGGTGCCGGCGGCGGCGGCTTCACGGCTGGATGCGCGGCGCAGGACAGCGCGGACGCGCTCGACCAGCAGGCGCTGCGAAAAAGGCTTGGTGATGAAATCGTCGGCGCCCATCTTCAGGCCGAACAGCTCATCGATCTCCTCGTCCTTGGAGGTGAGGAAGATGACGGGAATATCCGACTTCTGCCGCAGGCGGCGCAGCAGTTCCATGCCGTCCATGCGCGGCATCTTGATGTCGAAGATCGCCAGCTGCGGCGGTCGCGCCAGCAGGCCGTCGAGCGCCGAAGCACCGTCCGTATAGGTCTCGACCTTATATCCTTCTGCCTCCAGTGCGATCGACACGGAGGTGAGGATGTTGCGGTCGTCATCAACGAGCGCGATTGTCGGCATGGTGTTGGTCTCCGTCATCAGTGCGCAATCTCCCGGATTTTGCTCTCCCCAGGCGGTCTCAGTGACCGGATGCGCTTATGGAGGATAAAGGTGGAACAAATTGTGGCAAAGATAAAGGGAAAGATTGTCGTAAAATTTTCCGGCAATCATAAGTGGTGCGGTAAAATGTTTCAACGCGCCCACCTAAAACGATTTAAAATTGAGGCAATAAATTTAAATCGATTAAATATTTGATATTACTGCATTTTCTCAAGTTTTGCGTCTTGTGTTTTAAAATTTCTCCCCGTATTTTCGCGCTTAGTTTTAACGGCAACGAGCCTGAGCAAAAGGAACTAGCCATGGAAAAGTTCGGAGTTCATAACCCGGCAACAGAGCTGGCAACGGTCGGATTGGGCGGCGCAGTCAGCGTCCGCTACAACTTTTCCGCCGCAGCGCTCTATGAGGAAGCGATCCGCCGGGGTGAAGCCGAACTGACCGCTCAGGGCGCGCTTCGGGCTCTCACCGGCCAGCACACGGGCCGTTCGCCGCGCGATAAGTTCGTCGTTCGCGACGCCAATACCGATGGCGAAATCTGGTGGGACAACAACAAGCCGATCTCGCCGGAACATTTCGCCCTGCTGCGCGAGGATATGCTGGCGCATGCCGCGGGCAAGGAGCTGTTCGTCCAGGACCTCGTCGGCGGTGCCGAGGAAGGCCACGCCCTGCCGACCCGCGTCGTCACCGAATTCGCCTGGCATTCGCTGTTCATCCGCAATCTGCTGATCCGCCCCGAGGCGGCAGCGCTGCCGACTTTCGTGCCGAAGCTGACGATCATCGATCTGCCGAGCTTCAAGGCCGATCCGGCCCGCCACGGCTGCCGTACGGAAACGGTGATCGCCTGCGACCTTACCAACGGCCTCGTCCTCATCGGCGGCACCTCCTATGCCGGCGAAATGAAGAAATCGGTCTTCACCGTGCTCAACTACCTCCTGCCGGCCAAGGGCGTGATGCCGATGCACTGCTCGGCCAATGTCGGCCCGGATGGTGACGCGGCCGTCTTCTTCGGCCTTTCCGGCACGGGCAAGACGACGCTTTCGGCCGATCCGGCCCGGACGCTGATCGGCGATGACGAACATGGCTGGAGCGAAAACGGCATCTTCAACTTCGAAGGCGGCTGCTACGCCAAGACCATCCGCCTCTCGGCCGAGGCCGAGCCGGAAATCTATGCGACGACGCAGCGCTTCGGCACCGTGCTCGAAAACGTCGTGCTCAACGACCGCCGCGAGCCGAATTTCGATGATGGATCGCTGACCGAAAACACCCGCTGCGCCTATCCGATGGATTTCATCCCGAACGCCTCGGAAACCGGCCGCGCCGGGCATCCAAAGACGATCATTATGCTGACCGCCGATGCCTTCGGCGTCATGCCGCCGATCGCCCGTCTGACGCCCGATCAGGCAATGTACCACTTCCTCTCCGGCTACACCGCCAAGGTGGCCGGCACCGAAAAGGGTGTCGTCGAGCCGGAAGCGACCTTCTCGACCTGCTTCGGCGCGCCCTTCATGCCGCGGCATCCGGCTGAATACGGCAATCTGCTCAAGGAACTGATCAGCCGCCACGGCGTCCAATGCTGGTTGGTGAATACCGGCTGGACCGGCGGCGCCTATGGCACCGGCAAGCGCATGCCCATCAAGGCAACGCGCGCGCTTCTCGCTGCCGCCCTGGCCGGCGAACTCGGCAATGTCGAATTCCGCGCCGATCCGAATTTCGGCTTTGCCGTGCCGGTCTCGGTCAACGGTGTCGACGGCAGCATTCTCGACCCGCGCTCGACCTGGGCCGACAAGGCAGCCTATGACGCGCAGGCCGAAAAGCTGGTCTCGATGTTCATCGCCAACTTCGCCAAGTTCGAAAACCACGTCGACGGCGGCGTCCGCGACGCGGCCCCCGGCGTGAAGGTAGCCGCAGAATAAAAGCGAGATCTCTGACTCACGTGAAACCCGGCATCGCAGAATGCCGGGTTTTTGCTGCCGTTGGACGATATTTCCAATTCGCCGCCGATGTGAGATAGATCGCCGCATGGCCAGCGACGCGCTCTATATCGACGACAGGATCACCATCGCCGGATGGGAGTTGACGGAACAGTTCGTTCTGGCGGGCGGTCCCGGCGGGCAGAACGTCAACAAGGTTTCGACCGCGGTCCAGCTGTTCTTCAACATCCCGAATTCACCCTCCCTCAACGATCGCGTCAAGGCCAACGCGGTCAAGCTCGCCGGCCGGCGCCTGTCGAAGGACGGCGTGCTGATGATTGAGGCGAGCCGCTTTCGCAGCCAGGACCGCAACCGCGAGGATGCGCGCGACCGGCTGAAAGAACTGATTCTGGAGGCCGCCAAGCCGCCGCCGCCGCCGCGCAAGAAGACCAAGCCGACCAAGGGTTCGGTCGAACGCCGTCTGAAGGAAAAATCCGGCCGCTCGGAAGTCAAGAAGATGCGCGGCCGTCCTGGCGGCAGCGGCGGCGAATGATATGCCGGAGCTTTTGAGCGGCATCCGCCATCTCCCCGGCTATCTTGACCGGCCGCGCCAAGAGGCGCTGGTCGAGGTGATCCGCACGGTCGTCACTGAGGCGCCGCTCTATGTGCCCGCCATGCCCGGGACCGGCAAGCCGATGTCGGTGCGCATGACCAATTGCGGGCCGCTCGGCTGGGTGACGGACAAGCAGCGCGGCTATCGCTACCAGTCGACGCATCCGGCAACCGGCAAGCCCTGGCCTGACATGCCGCAGCAATTGCTCGATATCTGGAATGACGTTGCCGGTTACGACAAGCCGCCGGAAGCCTGCCTCGTCAATTTCTACTCCGACGACGCGCGCATGGGCCTGCACCAAGACAAGGATGAACAGGACCTGAAGGCCCCGGTTGTCTCGATCTCGCTCGGCAACAGCTGCCTCTTCCGCGTCGGCGGCCTCAAACGCAATGATCGCACGCTATCCTTCAAGCTTTCGAGCGGCGATCTGGTCGTTCTGGGCGGCGAGGGAAGGCTTTGTTTCCACGGCGTTGACCGTATTCATCCGGCGACGTCGACGCTGCTGAAGAATGGCGGCCGCATCAATCTGACGCTGCGCCGCGTCAATCCGCCGAGCTGATCGTCAGCGCAGGATCGCCTGCTATAGTTTCCGCAACGCGACCTGCTCGATCAGGTGATCCTTGCCTTTTTTCAGGATGAGATCGGCGCGCGGCCGCGTCGGCAGGATGTTCTGCCGCAGGTTCTTCAGGTTGATATTCCCCCAGAGATCCTCGGCGATATCAAGCGCTTCCGCGTCACTGATCGAGGCGTAGCGATGGAAATAGGAATTCGGATCGCGGAAGGCCGTCTCGCGCAGCCGCATGAAGCGCGTGACGTACCAGTTGTGGATCTGGTCTTCCGCGGCGTCGATATAGATCGAGAAGTCGAAGAAGTCGGAGACCATCGGCACAATCTTGCCGCCGGCCGGCAGGTCGCGCGATTGCAGGACGTTGATGCCCTCGAAGATCAGGATGTCGGGCCGGTCGACGATCTTGTATTCGTCCGGCAGCACGTCGTAGACGAGGTGCGAATAGCTGGGAGCCTTGACATCCGGCTGCCCGGCCTTGATCGCCGAGAGAAAACGCAGGATCGCAGCCGTGTCGTAGCTTTCCGGAAAACCCTTGCGCTGCATCAGCTTTCGCCGCTGCAGCACGGCGTTCGGATGAAGGAAGCCGTCGGTGGTGACGAGATCGACCTTCGGGCTGGAAGGCCAGCGGCCCAGGAGCTCCTTGAGGATACGGGCGGTGGTCGATTTTCCCACTGCGACCGAGCCGGCGATGCCGATGACGAAGGGCGTCTTCGTCACATCGGACAGGCTGAGGAAGCGGTTGCGCTGTTCGAACAGCATCTGCGAGGATTCGACATGGGCCGACAGCAGCCGCGACAGCGACAGATAGATGCGCCGGACTTCGTCGAGATCGATCGGGTCGCCCATCGAACGCAGCCGCTTGACCTCGTCGCTGGTCAGCGTCAACGGCGTGTCGGCGCGGAATTTCGCCCATTGTTCGGAAGAGAAGAAGTGATAGGGCGAATAGGATTCCGACTGGAAGTGATCCAACGTTTCCGGCACCCCGATAATCTCAGTCGCGATACTCATGAACTCTGCCGGTTGGCCTTTTCCTTGAGGCCGGACTGCGCGGTTCTGCGCTCGAGTTCGGCCATGACATTCTCTAACGGTATTTCAGCAATCTTCAATACGACCAATAGGTGATAGAGCAGATCGGCGGCTTCATAGGTCAGATTGTCGCGGTCGCCGGTTACCGCCGCCATCACGGCTTCGATCGCCTCTTCGCCGAGCTTCTTCGCCGCCTTCGACTGGCCGGCGGCCACGAGCTTCGCTGTCCAGGATTGCTCCGGTGAGGCTTTCGACCGCTCCGCGACGATGCTTTCGAGATCGGCAAGGGAAAATCCGCTCATAGGTCCGCTTTCAACTTCAGTCGAGACGCATGTCGATGCCGCACTTCGACATATAGTGCTTCGCCTCGCCGACGGAATAGGTGCCAAAGTGGAAGATCGATGCGGCGAGAACGGCATTGGCATGGCCCTCCTTCACCCCGGCGACGAGATCGTCGAGGTCGCCGACGCCGCCCGAGGCGATGACCGGCACGCGCACCGCATCGGCAATCGCCCGTGTCAATTCCAGATCGTAGCCGACCTTGGTGCCGTCGCGGTCCATCGACGTCACCAGCAGTTCGCCGGCGCCGCGTGCCACCATCTTCTGGGCGAATTCGACGGCATCGATGCCGGTCGCGTTGCGGCCGCCATGCGTGTAGATTTCCCAGGCGCTGAGATTGTCGCCGCCGACCGCCTGCGTGCGCCGGCGCTTGGCGTCGATCGAGACGACGATGCACTGGTCACCGAACTTGTCGGCCGCTTCGGCGACGAAATCGGGATTGCTGACCGCTGCCGAATTGATCGAGACCTTGTCGGCGCCGCACAGCAGCAGCTTGCGGATATCGGCGATGGTTCTCACCCCGCCGCCGACCGTCAGCGGCATGAAGCATTGGTCGGCCGTGCGCGACACGACATCGAAGATCGTCTCGCGATTGTCCGAGGAAGCAGTGATGTCGAGGAAGCAGAGCTCGTCGGCGCCGGCCGCATCATAGGCCTTCGCGGCTTCGACGGGATCGCCGGCATCGACGAGATTGAGAAAGTTGACGCCCTTGACGACACGGCCGTCCTTGACGTCGAGGCAGGGGATGACACGGGCTTTGAGGGTCATTTACGCGGTCTCCCTTGCCTTACTGGCCTTGATCAGCGCCAGCGCTTCCGCCGGATCGATCCGGCCGTCATAAAGCGCGCGACCCGAAATCGCCCCTTCCAGCTTCTGCGCGTCAGGCTGCAGCATGCGCTTGATGTCTTCTATGGAGGCAAGGCCGCCGGAGGCGATGACGGGGATGGAGACGGCATCGGCAAGCGCCAGCGTCGAACTCCAGTTGATGCCGGCCAGGATGCCGTCCCGGTCGATATCGGTATAGATGATCGCGCTAACGCCGGCGCCCTCGAACTTTTTGGCAAGCTCGATGATCCCGAGCTCGGAAGCCTCCGCCCAGCCTTCGACCGCCACCTTGCCGCCCTTGGCGTCGATGCCGACGGCGACGTGGCCCGGAAATTTCCGGCAGGCCTCGATGACCAGATCAGGATTCCGGACCGCGACGGTGCCGAGAATGACGCGCCGCAGCCCGCGCGACAGCCAGGCCTCGATATGATCGAGCGTGCGGATGCCGCCGCCGAGCTGCACAGGATTATCAGTCGCCTTCAGGATCGCCTCGACGGCATCGCCATTGGCCGAATGTCCCGCAAAGGCGCCGTCGAGATCGACCACATGCAGCCATTCGAAACCCTGGTCTTCGAAGGATTTCGCCTGGGCGGCCGGATCGGTGTTGTAGACCGTCGCCTGCTGCATGTCGCCGAGCTTCAGGCGGACGCATTGGCCGCCCTTCAGGTCGATCGCGGGAAAAAGGATCATGTCGTCTTACGTCCGTAAAGTGGTCGGTACCATCAGCGCATTCCACGCATCTACGATATCCGAGCGAAAAAAGACAGCGGCAATGGTGGCCGCGCCGAAAAGCAGAAGAAGGAGCAGGGCGACGGTAAAACCGGCGCGCACCTGGCGCCAGAAACCGAGGCGCTTCCTCATCGATTTCTCGACGTCGCGCACCTTTCGCAGCGCCTCGCTGTTGACGGCGGCGAGACGAATTTCCGGCTCCATCGCCTCCACATAGGTTTCAGCATAACTCGAAAGAATCTGCGAAGCGCGGTCGCGCAGCGTATTGCGCAGGTCGGTCGAGAGATAATTGCTGCTGACGGCGGCCAGCTCGGCCTCGTTGGGTGAACGGCCGGCATTGCTTTTGCGGTAGCTGAGGACGAAATCGCGCTTTTGCCGTTCGTAGAGTGCGTAGGCAAGCAGGCCGATCAGATCGTCCTCGCCCTCGATATAGAATTCCAGCACGGCTTCAGTGATGTCGCCGGCGCTGATGCCGTTGGCGCGCAGCTGGGAATTCTCGTTGCCGGCAAGGAAGTCATGGATCATCGGTCCAGCCTTTCTTTCAATGCCCTGGCTGCATTGGAAAGCGCTCTTTTGTGAACAGTCTCATCGACACGGCGGACGATCGTTCCGTCGGGAAGCCGGATGTCGGAGAAGGGAGGCAGGCCTTCTCTGGAGGGTCTCAGCGTATAGAACACCTTGCCTGATTTCCGCGACTCCCGCATCGAGCGCACTCCTGTTCCGCCGTTTCCATAAAGGAGAAATAAGGCGGCGGTATTACGGGTTCCAGCGCAGGAAATTGGCGATCAGCGCCAGCCCAAGCTTCTGGCTCTTTTCCGGGTGAAACTGTGCCCCCACCATGTTGTCGCGTCCGACCAAAGCGGTCATCGGGCCGCCATAATCGACGGTTGCGATCACATCCTCGGCGTTTTCGGCGGCAAGATGGTAGGAATGGACGAAATAGGCGTGCAGCCCCTGGGAGCCTGTGGGAATGCCGTCGAACAGCGGATGTTCGCGCTTCAGGTCGAGCGTGTTCCAGCCGATCTGCGGGATCTTGAGCGCGGGATCGTCGGGCGTCATCTCGATGACGTCGCCGGGAATCCAGTTAAAACCGTGCGTCACGGTCTTCTCGAGGCCGCGCGAGGACATGAGCTGCATGCCGACGCAGATGCCGAGGAACGGCCGCGCCTTCCTCTCCACCGCCTCGATCAGCACCTCGGCCATCCCAGGCACGGCATCGAGGCCGCGCCGGCAATCGGCATAGGCGCCGACGCCGGGAAGCACGATGCGATCGGCCGCGGCAACATTCTCCGCCCTGTCGGTGAGATCGATATGCGCATCGATGCCTGCCTCGCGAGCGGCACGCTCAAAAGCCTTGGTCGCCGAGCGCAGGTTGCCGGAACCATAGTCGATAATCGCGACGCGCATCGTCAGCGTTCTCCATCAAAACCAAAGAGGCCAAGCGACGTGCCGTGGCCATGCGGGCCGTTCGGGCGGGCCTTTTTCTCCCAATCCGGTGCGGCGTTGTCGTCACTATGTGCGATATCAGCCCTGTCCGAAAAATAGACCTGCTCGGCAATGCCGATGGTATCGGCAGCAATGAGTGCGTCTTCGGTCCAGCCCTTGGCAGCAAGGCTGCGGATACGGAAATTCTGGCCCTCCAGACCGACCAGCACATTCACGCCCAGCAGGATGGCTGCTCCCGCCGGCCCAAGGCCCGGTTCGTCCATCAGCGCCCCACCGACGCCCTGCAGCAGAAAGGCCACGGCTGCATGCAGCCAAAGCCGATGTGCCAGCAGCCATGGCCACGGGAAGAGGAAGCCGAGGAACGTGAAGCCGTCGCGGATGGTCCTCGTCTCCTCGACCGTGGCGCTCGTGCCGCCGGGCGGTGTCAAGAAGATATAGCTTGACGTCATGGTCGCAGCTCCCTTGAGGGGCTCAGACGAGCGTGCCCTTGGTCGAGGGAACACGGCCCGCCTGTCTCGGATCGATCTCTGTCGCCGTGCGCAATGCGCGGGCAACGGCCTTGAAGCATGTCTCGGCAATATGATGGTTGTTGGCGCCATAATGGTTGAGAATATGCAAGGTGATGCCGGCATTCTGGGCGAGCGCCTGGAAGAACTCGCGGACGAGTTCGGTGTCGAACGTGCCGATCTTCGGTGCGCTGAAGGCGACGTTCCAGACGAGGAACGGCCGGCCGGACAGATCGACCGCGGCCTTGGTCATCGTCTCGTCCATGGCGAGATCGATCGATGCATAGCGGGCGATGCCGCGCCGGTCGCCGAGCGCCTTGGCGATCGCCTGGCCGATGGCGATGCCGGTATCCTCGACCGTGTGGTGGTCGTCGATATGCAGGTCGCCCTTGGCTTCGATCTCCATGTCGATAAGGGAATGCCGCGAAAGCTGGTCGAGCATGTGGTCGAAGAAGCCGACGCCCGTCGAAATCTTCGATTTGCCGGTGCCGTCGAGATTGACGGAAACCGAAATCGAGGTCTCGTTGGTCTTGCGGGAAACGCTGCCGGTGCGGCTTGCTGCGGTCTCGGCCATATGGCCCTCCATCGGGAATAAGGCCGTTCCTTATCAGGCGCATCGGCAAATATCCAGAAGCCGGGCAAGAGAAAAGCCGGCCCATTTGCAAACGGCGCCGGCCCACTTACATAGGGTTCAACAAGGCCGGTGTGCGGCCTGGTGGAGTAGCCCGCGTCAAGGGCAGACAGGTGTTTGATGACAACGATCATTACAGTTCGAAAAGGCGGCAAGGTGGTGATGGCGGGCGACGGCCAGGTGAGCCTCGGCCAGAGCGTCATGAAGGGCAATGCCCGCAAGGTGCGCCGCATCGGCAAGGGCGAGGTGATCGCCGGTTTCGCCGGCGCCACGGCCGATGCCTTTACCCTGCTCGAGAGGCTTGAAAAGAAGCTGGAGCAATATCCCGGCCAGCTGATGCGCGCCGCCGTCGAGCTCGCCAAGGACTGGCGCACCGACAAATACCTGCGTAATCTCGAAGCCATGATGCTCGTCGCCGACAAGTCGATCACGCTGGCGATCACCGGCAATGGCGACGTCCTGGAGCCTGAGCATGGCACGACGGCGATCGGTTCGGGCGGCAATTTTGCCTTTGCCGCCGCCCGCGCGCTGATGGATACCGACAAATCGGCCGAAGAGATCGCGCGTCGCGCCCTCGATATCGCTGCCGACATCTGCGTCTACACCAACCACAACATCGTGGTGGAATCCTTGGATGTCGAAGGCTGAACCGCATGCCGCCTAGGCGCTTGGCCTAGACGAGACAGGCCTTCGAGGACTTGGCGAAACAACGACGAATTACGGCCGGGCGCTGCTGATGGCCCGGGCCGCCAGGAGAATGACACCCAATGACGACTTTTTCCCCCCGCGAGATCGTGTCCGAACTCGACCGCTACATTATCGGCCAGCATGATGCTAAACGCGCTGTCGCGATTGCGCTGCGCAACCGCTGGCGCCGCCAGCAGCTGGACCCCAGCCTGCGCGACGAAGTCATGCCGAAGAACATTCTGATGATCGGCCCGACCGGTGTCGGTAAGACCGAGATCTCGCGGCGCCTGGCAAAACTCGCCGGCGCACCCTTCATCAAGGTGGAAGCCACCAAATTCACCGAAGTCGGATATGTCGGCCGCGATGTCGAGCAGATCATCCGCGATCTGGTCGAGGTCGGCATCGGCCTGGTGCGCGAGAAGAAGCGGGCCGAGGTCCAGGCCAAGGCGCATGTCAGCGCCGAGGAGCGTGTTCTCGATGCGCTGGTCGGCACCACCGCGTCGCCCGCCACCCGCGAAAACTTCCGCAAGAAGTTGAGGGACGGCGAACTCGACGACAAGGAAATCGATATCGAGGTGGCTGATGCCGGTTCCGGCATGGGCGGCTTCGAAATACCCGGCATGCCCGGCGCCAATATCGGCGTGCTCAACCTGTCGGAAATGTTCGGCAAGGCGATGGGTGGGCGCACTAAGAAGGTCCGCACGACGGTCAAGGCCTCCTACAGCGACCTGATCCGCGATGAATCCGACAAGCTGATCGACAATGAGGTGATCCAGCGCGAGGCCGTTCGCTCCACCGAGAATGACGGTATCGTCTTCCTTGACGAAATCGACAAGATCGCCGCCCGCGACGGCGGCATGGGCGCCGGGGTTTCCCGTGAAGGCGTCCAGCGTGACCTTCTGCCGCTCGTCGAAGGCACGACGGTCTCGACCAAATACGGGCCTGTCAAAACAGACCATATCCTCTTTATCGCCTCCGGCGCCTTCCATGTCTCCAAACCCTCGGATCTTCTCCCCGAGCTGCAGGGCCGCCTGCCGATCCGTGTCGAATTGCGTCCGCTGAACAAGGAGGATTTCCGCCGGATCCTCACCGAGACGGAGGCAAGCCTCATCCGCCAGTATCGCGCGCTGATGGAAACCGAAAGCCTGAGCCTCGAATTCACCGACGATGCGATCGATGCGCTGGCCGATGTCGCCGTGCATCTGAACTCCTCCGTCGAGAACATCGGCGCCCGCCGTCTGCAGACGGTGATGGAACGGGTTTTGGACGACATTTCCTACAACGCGCCGGATCGCGGCGGCACAGCGATCACGATCGACGCGGCCTATGTGCGCGAACATGTCGGCGATCTCGCGCAGAATACCGATCTGTCGCGCTTCATTCTGTGATATCGGCGCACCGGTCCATGTCTTTCCCGATGTGAATGCCGGATTGTGACGAACTCCACTCTCGACAGCGGGCCTTTTCCTTTTTAGGGAAGGCCCGTTTTGTTTTCCGCTCCGGCTTTATTCGGCCAAGATTCTGGTCCAGTCAGCCGCATCGCAAGCAGGACGATGGAACGGGACGGGATAGCGGATCGTGCGACGCCTTTTGACAAGCCTTTTGATTGCCGTTGCCCTGGTGAATTCGGCGCCTGCCTTCGCCATGCAGACGGTGCCGGCGGGCAACCGTCACGCCGAGCAGCCCGACATTCCCGGCGCTTCCATCCGGCGCACCAAGGGCACCAAGAGCAGCTTCGATCTGAAATATGAAAAGGTCCACGAGCTTCTGGCGACCGATCACGAGCTGATGGCCAAGATCCGCAAGGTCTCCAGCGCTTACGGCATCAATCCCATCCATGTCGTCGGCGCGATCGTCGGCGAGCACACCTATAATGTCGATGCCTACGACCGCCTGCAGGCCTATTATGTCAAGGCCGCTTCCTATGCCGGGGAAAGTTTCCGCTTCGCCTATGACGGCGAAAACGTCGACGATTTCGTGGTGCGGCCGCAATTTGCCGAATGTAAGGGCAAGAGTGATTCCTACACGCTCTGGTCCTGCCGCGAAGATGTCTGGGAAAGCGATTTCCGCGGCAAGACGGTTGATGGTAAGAGCTTCCCCAACAATCGCTTCAGCGCGGTCTTCTTCCAGCCCTTCTATGCCGGCCAGACCTTCGGTCTCGGCCAGGTTAATCCGTTGACGGCGCTGATGCTCTCCGATCTCGTTTCCCGCGTGTCCGGTTATCCGAAACTCAACGAGAAGAACGCCGGCGCCGTCTACAAGTCCATCATGGATCCCGATATCTCGCTGGCTTTCGTCGCGGCTTCGATCCGCAGGTCGATCGACGATTACAAGGAGATCGCCGGCATGGACATCTCGGGCAATCCCGGCCTGACGGCGACGCTGTACAATGTCGGCAATTCGCGCCAGCGCGCCGCCGCCCTTGCAGCCAAGAACCGCGGCGCCGGTGCGACCGCCTGGCCGGAAGAGAATTATTACGGCTGGCTGATCAACGACAAGCTGGACGAACTCAAGGGCCTGCTCTAGCTTCAAGCTTGCCGGGAAGACGTGATCTTCCCCGAAAGGCTTTTCCAATGGACATGCGTCCGGACCCCTTCGTTCCGCCGGCACCGCTGCCGCGCACCGTGCCGCCGAGCCGGCTGGACATCATCCGCATCATCCTGCGCAACCCGCTCGAACTCTGGGGCGAGCCGTCGTACACGCTGCCCTGGATCAAGACGAGCTTCTTCGGGCAACATACCCTGATCGTCAACGATCCCGGCCTGATCAAACATGTGCTGGTCGACAATGCCAATAATTACCGCATGTCGGACATTCGCCAGCTCGTTCTGCGTCCGATCCTCCGTGACGGCCTTCTGACCGCCGAAGGTCCGGTCTGGAAGAGATCACGCAAGGCGGTGGCGCCTATTTTTACGCCCCGCCATGCCCAAGGCTTCGCCGGGCAGATGCTGCGCCAGTCCGAAGACTACGTTCGCAAATATGAGAGCGCAGGCGAGACCGGCGATATTTTCGATATCAGCACCGACATGACCGAGCTGACCTTCGCTATCCTCGCGGACACGCTGTTTTCAGGTGAAATCGTCACCTCGAGCGGCCATTTCGCCGACGACGTCAATGAACTTCTGCATCGCATGGGCCGCATCGATCCGATGGATCTGATGCGCGCTCCGTCCTGGGTTCCACGTGTGACACGCATCGGCGGTCAGAAAGTGCTGGAGAAATTTCGCGCCATCGTGCGTGACACGATGGATATGCGGCTCGCAAAGATGAAGACGGATCGCGGCACCGCGCCCGAGGATTTCCTGACGCTGCTGCTGGAACAGGCCGGTCCCGACGGGCTGACGAAGGAAGAAATCGAAGACAATATTCTGACCTTCATCGGCGCGGGGCATGAGACCACGGCGCGGGCCTTGGCCTGGACGCTCTATTGCGTATCGAACAGCCCGCATATCCGCGAGGCGATGGAACAAGAAATCGACGCGGTGCTCGCCACGGAGGCCGAACCGGTGGAATGGCTGGATATGATGCCGCAGACGCGCGCCGCCTTCGAGGAGGCTTTGCGCCTCTACCCGCCGGCGCCATCGATCAATCGCGCCGCCATATCGGATGATTCCTGGACGAGTGCAAAGGGCGAGCGGGTCGAGATCGAGGCCGATGTCACGGTGCTCATCATGCCCTGGACGCTGCATCGCCACGAACTTCACTGGGACAGGCCGCGCGCCTATATGCCCGAGCGCTTCCTGCCGGAAAATCGCGGCTCTATCGGCCGCTTCCAGTTCTTGCCTTTCGGCGCCGGTCCGCGTGTCTGCATCGGCGCAACCTTTGCGCTTCAGGAGGCGGTGATTGCCCTTGCCGTCCTGATGCATCGCTATCGCTTCGATTCCACCGGTCAGACCCATCCCTGGCCGGTGCAGAAACTGACGACGCAGCCGCAGAACGGGCTGCCGATGCGCGTCACGCCGCGCATAATTTCCACGAAAGCATAAATCTTTCGAATTATTGCGGAATTGACTGTGAATGAAAGCCGCGCAAAGTGGCAGCATTCAAAGTTGTTGCCAGGGAGAATGCCGCATGAGCCGCGTTGATAAGAACGGTCTTGCCGTCGAAACCGTCCTTCATGATTTCCTCGTCAAGGAGGTGCTGCCGGGTCTGGCGGTCGATGCGGATAAGTTCTTTGCCGATTTTTCGGCTGTAGTCCACGACCTCGCCCCGAAGAACCGTGCGCTGCTGGCAAAACGCGACGAGCTGCAGGTCAAGATCGACGACTGGTATCGCCTGCATGGCGCGCCTGCCGATATGGACGAATACCAGTCCTTCCTCCGCGAAATCGGTTATCTCCTGCCGGAGGGATCGGACTTCCAGGTTTCGACCCAAAATGTCGATCCGGAGATCGCCTCGATCGCCGGCCCGCAGCTGGTCGTTCCGGTCATGAATGCCCGCTACGCCCTGAACGCTGCCAATGCCCGCTGGGGCTCGCTCTATGATGCGCTCTATGGCACCGACGCCATTCCCGAAACTGACGGCGCTGAAAAGGGCAAGAGCTACAATCCGAAGCGTGGCGAGAAGGTTATCGCCTGGGTGCGCGATTTCCTCGATACGTCAGCACCGCTGCAGGATAGCAGCTGGAAGGATGTCGGCAGCTTGGTCGTCAAGGATGGAGCGTTGGCCATCAGATCGATTGATGGCGAGCAGACCATGCTGAAGGATGGCGGGCATTTTGCCGGCTATCGCGGCGATGCCGCCGCCCCGACCCATATTCTCCTGAAGAACAACGGCATTCACATCGAAATCGTCATCGACGCGGCAACGACGATCGGGAAAGCCGATCCGGCTCATATTTCCGATGTCTGGCTGGAATCGGCAATCACCACCATCATGGACTGCGAGGATTCGATTGCCGCCGTCGATGCCGAGGACAAGGTCACTGTCTATCGCAACTGGCTCGGCCTGATGAAAGGCGATCTGCAGGAGGAGGTGGCAAAGGGCGGGACGAGCTTCGTGCGCAAGCTCAATCCGGATCTGCAATATACCGGTCCGGACGGGAGCTCCTTCGAGCTGCACCGCCGCTCGCTGATGCTGGTGCGCAATGTCGGCCACCTCATGACCAATCCGGCGATCCTCGATCGCGACGGCAATGAAGTGCCTGAGGGCATCATGGATGCTGTCATCACCGGCCTGATCGCGCTTTACGATATCGGCCCGGCCGGCCGGCGGAAGAATTCCCGCGCCGGCTCCATGTATGTGGTCAAGCCGAAGATGCATGGGCCTGAGGAAGTCGCCTTCGCCGTCGAGATTTTCTCGCGGGTCGAAGATGCGCTTGGGCTGGCGCGCAACACCATCAAGATGGGCATCATGGATGAGGAGCGCCGCACGACGGTCAATCTCAAGGAATGCATCCGTGCCGCCCGTGAGCGCGTCGTCTTCATCAATACCGGCTTCCTCGATCGCACCGGCGACGAGATCCACACCTCGATGGAAGCCGGCCCGATGATTCGCAAGGGCGATATGCGCCAGGCGGCCTGGATTTCGGCCTATGAGAACTGGAATGTCGACATCGGCCTCGAATGCGGCCTTGCCGGCCATGCCCAGATCGGCAAGGGCATGTGGGCGATGCCGGATCTGATGGCGGCGATGCTGGAACAGAAGATCGCCCACCCGAAGGCCGGCGCCAACACCGCCTGGGTGCCGTCGCCGACGGCCGCCACCCTGCACGCCACCCATTATCACCGGGTCAATGTCGCCCGAGTCCAGCAGGGATTGAAGGACCGGGCCCGCGCCAAGCTCTCGGATATTCTCTCCGTACCGGTAGCGGTGCGGCCGAACTGGACGCCGGAGGAAATCCAGCGCGAGCTCGACAACAATGCCCAGGGCATCCTCGGCTACGTCGTGCGCTGGGTCGATCAGGGTGTTGGTTGCTCGAAGGTGCCCGACATCAACAATGTCGGCCTGATGGAGGATCGCGCCACCTTGCGCATCTCGGCCCAGCACATGGCGAACTGGCTGCATCATAAGGTCGTCACCGAGGCTCAGATCGTCGAAACGATGAAGCGCATGGCCGCCGTCGTCGACCGGCAGAACGAGCAGGACCCCGCCTATCGGCCAATGGCCGGCAATTTCGACGGCTCGATCGCCTTCCAGGCCGCCCTCGATCTCGTCCTGAAGGGCAGGGAGCAGCCGAACGGCTACACCGAGCCGGTGCTTCACCGCCGCCGCCTCGAACTCAAGGCGCAGCAGACATAACGGAGCATATGAAAAGGCCGCCGGAACGACAGTCCCGGCGGCCTTTTTTATACCGAATTCGATATCTAGCTTACTGGATGACGATGACCTTGGACGTGCCCTTGCCGGGACGGACGCGGCTGTAGAGGTCGATGACGTCCTGGTTCATCAGCCGAATGCAGCCCGAGGAAGCGGCGGTGCCGATCGAGGCCCATTCCGGCGTGCCGTGCAGGCGGAACAGCGTGTCCTTCCCGTCCTCGTTGAAGAGATACATGGCGCGTGCGCCGAGCGGATTGCTGAGACCCGGGCCCATGCCGTCTTCGACGTATTTGGCGACATCAGGACGGCGGACAGCCATTTCCTTCGGCGGGTGCCAGGTCGGCCATTCCTGCTTCCAGGCGACGTAGGCGGTGCCGGCCCATGCGAAGCCCTGCTTGCCGACGCCGATGCCGTAGCGCATCGCCTTGCCGTTGGCCAGGATGTAATAGAGGAAGCGCTCGCGCGTGTTGACGATGATCGTGCCGGGACGCTCGGTGGTCTCGTAGTTGACAACCTGGCGGCGGAACTGCGGCTTGACCCGGCTGATCGGGATCGCCGGCAGCGAGTATCCGGCATCCTTCGTCACGCCGTAGGCGTCATCGAAGATCTGGGCCGTCTGTACTGTCGGACCTGCGCCCTTGTTGTCGACGGACGCGCTGTCTGAGCTCGTGGAGCAACCGGCCAGAGCGAGCGTCGTCAGCAGGCCAAATACAGGGAATGCATTGCGGATGCGCATAGATAACTCTTGAAGTTTTGGGGGCAAGGAGAACAGTCTTTCGACCATCGTTGATTATGGTTTATTTTCGATTAACTTGCGCTTTGCAAGGCTACTGCAGCGCGGCAAATCCGTCTGCCGCGCAAACTAGAAGCGCATGGTTTTTTTGCAACAACACGCCAGCCCCTGCGATGGTTATCCATGACGATTTTGAGCGTTTACAATAACAATCCGTTAATCGACGGCCGGCAATCGGACAGGGCCATGATGGTGCGGCGGGGAACGCAGATTTTGCTGCATGAAATGCGCCATGCTGTGCTGCCCGAACTGCCGCTGGCGAGCGGCCGCCGTGCCGATCTGATCACGGTTTCGGAAAAGGGCGAGGTCTGGATTATCGAAATCAAGACGTCGATCGAGGATTTCAGGGTGGATCGCAAATGGCCGGAATACAGGCTGCATTGCGACCGCCTGTTCTTCGCGACTCATAAGGATGTGCCGCTCGACATCTTTCCCGAGGAGTGCGGGCTTTTCCTCTCGGATGGTTATGGCGCGCATATGATTCGCGAGGCGCCGGAACACCGCATGGCGCCCGCCACACGAAAATCCGTCACACTCAATTTCTCGCGCGCCGCCGCGCAACGGCTGATGATGGCCGAATGGGCGAGCGGGAAGCCGTTTACCGTGGACGATGTCTGATGCTGCGCCTGCTTATTTCGGCGCGCGTTTGGCAAGGATGCGCTGCAGCGTCCGCCGATGCATGTTGAGCCGGCGCGCCGTTTCGGAGACGTTGCGCTCGCACATTTCATAGACCCGCTGGATATGTTCCCAGCGCACCCGGTCGGCCGACATCGGGTTCTCGGGAAGCTCCGCCTTTTCGCCCGGCCGCTGCGTCAACGCCGAAAACACGTCGTCGGCATCCGCAGGCTTTGCCAGGTAGTCGACGGCGCCGAGCTTCACCGCCGTCACCGCCGTTGCGATATTGCCGTAGCCGGTCAGGACGATGATTCGCGTGTCGTCGCGCCGCTGGCGGATGGCTTCGATGACGTCGAGCCCGTTGCCGTCGCCGAGCCTGAGATCGACCACCGCATATTTCGGCGGGCGGCCTTTCGATTTTGCGACGCCTTCCGCCACTGATTCGGCCGTCTCCACGTCGAAACCGCGCGTCTCCATCGCCCGGGCCAGGCGGCGCAGGAATGGTCCGTCGTCGTCGACGATCAGCAGGCTGGCGTCAGGACCGATATGGTCTTCATCGGACGCGGCGAAATTGTCATGATTCTGTTCTGTCATCGTCTCGGCCCCGGCGGTTGAGCGCACGAACTCCGTCAACCGCTCTTTCCTGTTTATGCCGACAAAGTCATTTTGTCGAATTTGCGTCGATCAGCATGCGCGGCCATTCGATTCGGATGCGTGCACCCGCACTTTCCGGGTCGCGGTTCTCGAAAACCAGCGATGCGCCGGAGCGCTCCAGCAACGTCTTGGCGATGAAAAGTCCAAGCCCGAGGCCGCCAGCCGTATCCTCCTTCTGCCGCTTGGTCACATAAGGCTCGCCGATCCGCGTCAGAATGTCAGGCGCATAACCATTACCGTCGTCCTCGATGACGATCAGAACTTTGTCGTGATCGTGCTCGACGGTGACGATCACTTTCTCCCGCGCATAATCGACGGCGTTTTCGATCAGATTGCCGAGCCCGTACATGATGCCGGCGTTGCGGTCGGTCACCGGCTCGTCCTTGCGTGGGCTTTTTTCGATCAGCTCGAGCGTGATGCCGAATTCCCGGTGCGGCGCGACGATCTCCTCGATCATCGAGGAAAGCGGCAGCCGGCGCATATGGGCTTCGCCTTCGGAGGAGAGTGTCGTCAGCCGCCGCAGGATGTCACGGCAGCGTTCGCTCTGGCTGCGCAGCAACATCACATCCTCGCGGAAACGATCGTCGTCCTTGAGTTCGCGCTCCATTTCCTTGGCGACGACGCTGATCGTCGCAAGCGGCGTGCCGAGTTCATGTGCGGCAGCCGCGGCAAGCCCGTCGAGCTGCGAAAGGTGCTTTTCCCGCTGCAGCACCAGTTCGGTCGCCGCCAGCGCATCGGCAAGCTGGCTCGCTTCCATCGACACCCGATAGGCATAGAAGGCGGCAAACGCCATCGTCGAGGCGATCGAGCACCAGACACCGAACTGCATGACGTTGTGGACGTTGATCTCGACGCCGTCGAACCAGGGCAGCGGAAAGGGCGAAAAGGCAAGCACCGTGATGCAGACCATCGCAAAGCCGATCAGCGCCGTGCTGTAACGGATCGGCTGTGAGGCAAAGGAGATGATGACGGGCACGCAGACGAGCGCTGCGAAAGGATTGGCAAGACCGCCGGTGATGAAGAGCAGCGCACAGAGCTGCAGAAGATCGAAGCCGAGCAGAGCGAAGGCGGCCGGCGCCTCCAGCCTATGCGTCGGCGGATAGCGGATCGTCAGGTAGAAATTCACCCAGGCGAGCGCGGCGATCAGCGAAGAGCTGGCAATCAGCGGCAAGGGAAATTTCAGCCAGAAGGCCACGATGAAGACCGTTAGCGCCTGTCCGCCGACCGCCAGCCAGCGCAGCCGCACCAGCGTCTGCAAACGCAGCCTGCGGCTGCTGTGCCGGTCCTCCCGCGTATGGCTTTCCGTCTTGTCGATCATGCCAGGCTTGTCGATCATGCCGGGGCTCCCTGAATGGCTCTCATGTACCACGCGGTTTTGCCCGTGTCGTCGGCAACGCCTCTTCGGGCCGCTCCGGCCAGGGATGCCGGGGATAGCGACCGCGCATATCGGCGCGCACATCCCTCCACGAGCCGGCCCAGAAGCCCGGCAGGTCGCGTGTCGTCTGGATCGGCCGGTGCGCCGGCGAGGTGAGTTCGAGCAGCAGCGGCAGGCGGCCTCCGGCGATCGCCGGGTGCTGCGTCAACCCGAACAGCTCCTGCACGCGGATCGTCAGCACCGGCTCTTGGCCCTCATATTGGATCGGATGCCTTTGACCGGTCGGCGCTTCGAAATGGGTCGGCGCAAGCCGGCTAAGGTCGCGCTGCAACTCGTGCGGCACTAAAGACAGCAGACCGTTCGAAAGCCCGGCTGCGGAAATCTCGGAAAGTCCGCGGGCCTCGGTCTGAAAGGGCGCGAACCACTCGTCCAGCCGGGAAAGCAGGGCGCCGTCGCTGACATCAGGCCAAGGCTCGCCGATCGTCCGGTGAAGGAAGCCGATCCGCTCGCGGAGCTGCACGGCCTCCTTCGAGAAGGCAAGCTGATCCAGCCCCAGCTCGCGCACTCCCTCCACCAGGGCCTGGGTGACCGCAGCCCCGGAAGGTCGCGGCAAGGGCGTCTCTTCGAAGACAATCGCACCGAGCCGGGTTGCCCGCCGCGCCCTGACTTGCCGGCTTTGCCGGTCGAAGAAGATTTGATCGCCGGTTTTGATCTCGCCGGGCAGCTCGGCTTCGATGTCGCCGCGCGTCACCTCGGCTGCTGCCAGAACCCGCGCCTGCGCCGCCCGCCCGGTGAGATCGGCGATGACAAGCATCTGGCTGCCGGCCAGCCTCTCGGTTTCCGGCAGCTCCGCACCGCGCCCGTTCGCCATCACGAATCGGCCACGCCCGCCGCGCTGAAGCGCGATTCGATCCGGGAATGCATGCAGCAGCAGCTGGCCTGCCAGCGCCGGCGCCGTTGCGGCAACGCTGTCGAGACCGCTCGCCAGCCGCCCCGCCAGCCGCCGTGAAGCCTCGGCTCTTTCGCCGCGCTCGGCCTTGAAGCGGCGCAGCCGGTCCTCGATATCGATGCTCGTTCCGCCAAGCCCCTGTTCGGTGAGAAGCACGGCGATCATCGCCGCATCCCTGGCGTACCCGGCTTCTCCCGCCGAGACGACCATGGCGGCAAGCCGCGGCGGCAAGGCGAGGTCACGCATCACCTTGCCGCGCGCTGTCAGCGTTCCGTCCTTGTCGAGCGCGCCGAGCTGGCCAAGCAGCGCCCGGGCTTCCCTCAGTGTCGTTTCCGGCGGTTGATCGACGAAGGCAAGCGACGTGGGATCCTGGACGCCCCAATGGGCGAGATCGAGCACCAGCCCCGAGAGATCGCTGGACAGGATCTGCGGCGGTGTGAAGGCCGGCAGCGCCGCCGTCTGGCCCTGATGCCACAGCCTGATGGCAATACCCGGTTCCGTTCGTCCGGCGCGGCCGGCCCGCTGATCGGCGGACGCCCGCGACACACGCACCGTCTCCAGCCGCGTGATCCCGGTCGACGCCTCGAACACCGGCAGGCGCTGCAGCCCGCTGTCGATCACGATCCTGACGCCGTCAATGGTGATCGACGTTTCGGCAATCGAGGTCGCCAGCACGATCTTGCGCGTTCCCTTGGATGCCGGGCGGATCGCCGCATCCTGGTCCTTCTGGCTGAGATTGCCGTAGAGCGGCGCAATCAGCGTTTCGGTTCCGAATCGTCCCTGCAGACGTTCGACCGTCCGGGTGATTTCCGCTTGGCCGGGCAGGAAAGCGAGGATCGAGCCGGTCTCATCGGCATGCGCGTCGACGATCGCCCGCGTGACGGCATCCTCGACGCGTTCGCCGCCCGGCCGGTCCTGGTAGCGGATATCGATCGGAAAGCTGCGCCCCAGGCTTTCGATGACGGGGGGATGGTCGAGCAGGGCGGCCACACGGTCGACGTCGAGGGTCGCTGACATCACGAGGATACGCAAATCCTCGCGCAGTGCCGACTGGACGTCGAGTGCCAGCGCCAGCCCGAAATCGGCATCGAGCGAACGCTCGTGGAATTCGTCGAAGATCACCGCCGAGACACCGGTCAGTTCCGGATCGTCGAGGATCATCCGGGCAAATACCCCTTCGGTCACCACTTCGACCCGCGTCCTTGCGGATATCCGGTTATCGAGACGCATGCGATAGCCGACCGTGCCGCCGACTTCTTCGCCGATGAGCGAGGCCATCCGGCTTGCCGCTGCCCGCGCCGCCAGCCGCCGCGGCTCCAGCAGGATGATCTTGCCGTTTCCGCGCCAGGCCTGGTCAAGCAGGTAAAGCGGCACCAGCGTCGTCTTGCCGGCGCCGGGCGGCGCGGAAAGAACGGCGCGTCCCCGCTCGACCAAGGCGGCACCGACGGCCGGCAGGACATGGGAAACCGGGAGATCCGGCAATGATGCACTGAAGGTCACTGGCGGCCCGTCACTGTCTCATAGGCAAGAATGGCGCCGGCGAGATCCTCCAGTGCGGCGCCGACCGACTTGAATAGCGTGATCTCAGCATCATTGCTTCGCCCGCCACGGGCGCCGCTGACGAGCTCCGCAAGCTCCGCTTTTATGTCGCTTTCCTTCAACACGCCGCTTTTCAGTGGCTGGGCGATGTCGCCCGCCTCGCTGATGGCGCCGGCGCGGGTATCGACATAGACCGAAGCGCGGCGGATAGCCTCGTCGTCGCTTTCGCGCATGCTCGGCTTGAAGGCGCCGACGAGATCGAGATGGGCGCCGGGCTTCAGCCATTCGCCCGATATCAGCGGCTCGCCGGAAAGCGTGGCGCAGGAAATGATGTCGGCCGTGCGTGCCGCGGCTTGCGTATCCGCGACCGCCTCGGCATTGAGACCGAGCGCCCGCGCTTCGGCCGCGATCTTTTCCGCCGCTTGGCCGTTGCGGCCCCAGACCCGGTACCTCTTGATCGGCCGGGTCGTGCCATGGGCAAACATCAGGTTGAGCGACAACCGTCCGGTTCCGCAGACAAGCATCTCCTCCGCGTCGGGACGGGCGAGATAGCTGGCCGCCAGCGCCGATGCCGCCGCCGTCCGCCGTGCTGTCAGTTCGCCGCCGTCGATCGCGGCCAGCATCTCGCCGGTGGCGCCGGAGGAAAGAAGATAGGTTCCGAAGATCGCCGGCAGGCCCCGGCGCACATTGCCTGGAAAGACCGAGACTGTCTTCACCCCGGCATAGCATCCGGGAACCCAGGCCGGCATCAGCAGCAGCGTGGCGCTCTCCTCCCCTGGCACATCCATCTCGTGGTGATGGCGCACCGGCATCACGCATTCGCTCTGGAACATGCGGGCGATTGCCTCGATCAACTCCGGCCAGGGCAGGGCTGCGCGCGTCTGTGCTTCATCGAGGACAAGCATTCTTCACTCCCGTATCGTTCTTCGCCGCCAAACTAGCGAGTGAGACATACCATAGGCAAGCGACCTGGAATTCCCGCTCAGGCTCCCCATATAGGGATTGTCTCCATCGCCGAACCCATTCCCTGGGAATTCGGTGAAAACGAATCCTCAAAACCGCCCGATCGGCGGCAGATTTT
>NZ_CP125652.1:4532500-4676374 GCF_030053135.1 Rhizobium sp. BT04
ACAAGCGCGACTCCTCGCTGCCGTTGCGGTCCAAGGAGGAATTCGTCACACTTGCCTCGATCGTCGAAAAGGAAACCGGCGTTGCCGACGAGCGCGCTCATGTCGCCTCCGTTTTCCTCAACCGGCTCGGCAAAGGCATGCGCCTGCAGTCCGATCCGACGATCATCTACGGTCTCTTCGGCGGCGACGGCAAACCGGCCGACCGGCCGATCTACCAGTCGGACCTGAAGCGCGACACACCATACAATACCTATGTCATCAAGGGTCTGCCGCCGACGCCGATCGCCAATCCTGGCAAGGATGCGCTGGAAGCCGTCGCCAATCCCTGGAAGACGCAGGATCTCTATTTCGTTGCCGACGGCACCGGTGGCCATGTTTTCGCCGCGACGCTCGAGGAGCACAATGCCAACGTCAAGCGCTGGCGCAAGCTCGAGGCCGACAAGGGCTCGGACCCGAACATCGCAGTCGACGGCCAGCCGGAAGAACAGCCGGCCGATAGCGGCGCGACCGTCGTGCCGCCGAAGAAAAAGAAAATCAACTGATACTTTCTGGAGGCTCGCATGGCTTTGCAGTCCATGACCGGTTTTGCGCGACGCGAGGGAACGAGCGGCCGCTGGCGCTGGGCATGGGAATTGCGCTCGGTCAACGGCAAGGGCCTTGACCTGCGGCTGCGCCTGCCACCCGGCCTCGAACGCATGGAGGCAGAGGTCCGCCGCCTGGCCGGCGAAAGCTTCAGCCGCGGCAACCTGCAGGCATCGCTATCCGTCACCGCCGACGAGAACCGCTTCGAGGCCGTGTTGAACAGGCAGGCGCTCGCCGCCGTGCTGGCCATGCGCGAGCAACTGGACGGAACAATCGACCCGTCACCGCTGAAGCTCGATACGCTGCTTCTGGTGCGCGGCATCGTCGAATTCCGCGAAAGCGAGGATGGCGAGGAGGCGCTCGCCGCCCGTGATGCCGAGATCGCTGCCGGCCTGCTCGCCGCGCTTTCCGATCTCAGAGCGATGCGGGAACAGGAAGGGTCGGCGCTGACCCGCATCCTGCTCGACCATGTCACGACGATCGAAGGCCTGACACGAGCGATCGAGGCCGATCCCTCACGTTCGCCGCAGGAGATCGCCGCGCGGCTTGCCGCGCAGGTTGCGATGTTGATGGACGGCACGGCGGCGCTCGACCGCGACAGGCTGCATGCCGAAGCCGCATTGCTGGCGACCAAGGCGGATCTGCGCGAGGAAATCGATCGTCTGAAGGCGCATGTCGCCGCAGCGCGCGATCTCTTGGTGAAAGATGGTCCGGCCGGCCGCCGGTTGGATTTCCTTGCACAGGAATTTAACCGCGAATCGAATACCATCTGCTCGAAGTCGAATGCCTCGGCGGTCACCGCTGCCGGCATCGAGTTGAAAGTCGTGATCGACCAGTTCCGCGAGCAGGTCCAGAATTTGGAGTAAGACATGAAACCGGCGAAATCCTCGCCCGTGCAGATCGCCCGCCGCGGTCTGATGCTTGTCATCTCGTCGCCGTCAGGCGCCGGCAAGTCCACCATTGCGCGCACGCTGCTGGAGACCGACAAGAATATCGGCCTTTCCGTCAGCGTCACCACGCGCCAGCGCCGTCCGAGCGAGGTCGAGGATGTGCACTACCACTTCAAGAGTGTGCGCGAGTTCGAGCGGCTGCGCGATAGCGACGCACTGCTCGAATGGGCCGAGGTGCACGGCAATTTCTACGGCACGCCGCGCGAGCCTGTGGAGCAGGCCATGGCCGAAGGCCGCGACATGCTCTTCGACATCGACTGGCAGGGCGCCCAGCAATTGCAGGAGAAAATGTCTGCCGACGTGGTCTCGATCTTCGTGCTGCCGCCGACCATGACCGAGCTGCAGTCGCGGCTGCACCGCCGCGCCGAGGATTCCGAGGAGGTCATCCAGACCCGCCTCGCCAATAGCCGCGCCGAGATCGCCCACTGGCGCGAATACGACTATGTCATCGTAAACGACGATCTCAACGCCGCCCTCGATGCCGTCCAGTCGATCGTCAAGGCCGAACGCCTGCGCCGCGACCGCCGCCATGGCATGTTCGATTTCGTCCGTGAACTGCTGGAAGAGACGCCGAGCCTTTAAAGGCTGTTTGCCAGAAGGCAGAATTCCTCGACGGACAGGGTTTCGGCCCGCCGCGCCGGATCGATCCCGGCCTTGACGAGCAGGCGCTCGCCGCCGAGCGGCTTCAGGCTCTGACGCAGCATCTTGCGACGCTGGCCGAAGGCCACCTGCGTCACCTTTTCCAGATCGGCGACAGCGCAGGGGATCGGGTTTCTCCGGGGTGTCAGATGCACGACCGTCGACGTTACCTTCGGCGGCGGCGTGAAGGCTTGCGGCGGCACGTCGAAGGCCATGCGAGCCTCCGTCCGCCAGCCGCAGAGCACGCCGAGGCGGCCGTAATGGTCGTCGTCTTCGCCGGCGACGATACGTTCGCCGACTTCCTTCTGAAACATCAGCGTCAGCGACTGCCAGAAGGGCGGCCAGGCTTTCGGCAGCAGCCAGTTGACCAAAAGCTGCGTGCCGACATTGTAGGGCAGGTTGGCAATGATCTTGATCGGGCCTTCCGGTGCCAATGCCTCGAAATCCGTCTTCAGCGCATCGCCTTCGACGACTTCCAGCCGGCCGGGATAGTGATCGGCGATCTCGGCAAGCGCCGGCAGGCAGCGGGCATCGCGCTCGATGGCGATGACCTTCCGGGCGCCGAGCGCCAGGATCGCCCGCGTCAGTCCGCCGGGGCCAGGGCCAACCTCGAAGACGGTTGCCTCTTCGAGCGCGCCGGCCGTGCGGGCGATCTTCTGCGTGAGGTTGAGGTCGAGCAGGAAGTTCTGCCCGAGCGCCTTGCGGGCATCGAGGCCGTGACGCTGGATGACGTCGCGAAGCGGCGGTAGACCATCGAGTGCTGCCATTAGCGGCGGCTTTCCGCACTGCGGCCGAGCTGGGCGGCGAGCTTCAGCGCCGCAACGAGGCTCTGCTCGCGCGCCAGCCCCTTGCCGGCAATGCCGAAAGCGGTGCCGTGATCCGGCGAGGTGCGCACGAAGGGAAGCCCGAGCGTCACGTTAACGCTGTCGTCGAAGCCGAGTGCCTTGGCCGGGATCAGCGCCTGATCGTGATACATGCAGACGGCGACGTCATATCGCGTCCGCGCTTCGTCATGGAACATCGTGTCGGCGGGCAGGGGGCCGATCGCATCGATGCCCTCGTCGCGCAGGCGTTCGATCGCCGGGCGGATGACATCCTCGTCCTCCTTGCCGATCGTGCCGTCTTCGCCCGCATGCGGGTTGAGGCCGGCGACAGCCAGCCGCGGCGCCTCGATGCCGAAGCGCTGCCTCAGGTCTTCATGGGCGATCCGGCAGGTGTCGACAATCAGTTCGCGCGTCAGCGCCTGCGGCACGTCCCGGATCGGAATGTGGATGGTGACCGGGATGGCCCGGAGCTTTGGTCCGGACAGCATCATGACAGGCGTCACCGGCTTGCCGGTCGCCCTGGCGGCGAGATCGGCGAGAAATTCGGTATGGCCGGGAAACCGGAAGCCCGCCTCATAGAGCACGGCCTTGGCGATCGGGTTGGTGACGACCGCCAGCGCCTCGCCGTCGATGACGAGCGACACGGCTTTTTCGATCGCCGCGATCGTGCCCTTCGCCGTTGCCGCATGCGGCTCGCCGGCCACCACTTCGATGCCAACAGGCACCGTCATGACGGGCAGCGCGTCGCCGAACATGCCGGCGGCCTCGCTGGCTCTATCGGTCTCGCGGATCGTAACCGCCAGATTGAGCTGGCGCGCTCGCAACGCCAATACGCCGGGATCGCCGATCAGGAAGAAAGGCGGCAGCCCGAGTTCGCGCCGCCGGAGCCAGGCCATCAGGGTAATATCCGGCCCGATGCCGGCGGGGTCGCCCTGGCTCAGCGCGAGCGGTCGCGAAAACGGTATCGTCATTGTCGGTCAACGATAGGCGATCTGCGCCTTCTTGCGCAGTTCATCCAGGTACTTCTTGCTGTTTTCGTTTTCCGGGCTGGCGTCCTTGCCGGCCTTGGACTTGCCGAGGTCCTCCTGGCGGAAAACCATTTCGGCCGCCTGGTCGTCGGAAACCTGGCGCTGGCTGCAAATTGCCAGATATTCGACGCCCTTGTCGGTGACGCGGGTGCCTGTCGTATTCCCCTTGGCCTGCTCGACCAGCGGCTTCCAATCCGGCGGGATCTCGGGGGCGAGCATGCGGCCGAGATCGCGCACGGAAACGTCGCGCATCGTCGCAGCAAAGACCTTTGCCTGATCGCAGCCGGGAAATTTCGAGCGCGACGCCTCGGCTTCACCCTTGCGCTTGCCGGTGATGGCGTTGCGCTTGGCTTGCGGAATGACGAAGATGACCTGCTGCAGCATATATTCGGTCGTCACCGGCTTCTGCTTGTTATTCTGCATCATGCGCGAGACGAGGTCATAGTTCGACAGCCGCGCGGTCGAACCGTAGCGCGCGTTGACGACCCGCGGCCAGCTCATCTGCACGGCGATGAAACCCTTGAAATGGTCGACGCCGACGCCGGCACGATCGAGGATCTGTGACATCTGTTCGACGGAAAGCTTGTTGCCACTCGAAAAACGGGCGAAAGACGCGTCGACGTCCTGCTGCGAAACCGACATATGGACGCGGGCGACCTCCTGGCGCTTGAGCGCCTCGTCGATCAATTGCTCCTCGGCAGCCTTGGCGTCGGCCTTGGTATGCTGCAGGCGCAGAAAGGCCTGACGCTTGGCGACATCGCCGCTGGTGATGGCCGTGCCGTTCACCACGGCCTTGACCTCACTTGCCGCAAGCGCTGGAGCGGCAACCCCCGTCAGCAAGGCAAGCGCCGCCCCGGCGAGGAAGGTGGTTATAGCTTTTTTCGCGTCAATCATCCGTTGACCTCCCGATAGCGCCGCGAGACGTTGTTCGCGGCGTTCTTACCACAGTGCGAGACACGCGGAAATCGCTTCCGTCACGGCGCGAAACCCCTATGCCTCAGATATCGACTGGCGGCAATGTCCTGCACAGGCTTACGGCGAAAGAATGGCTTCAGGCCATGTTTGCGCCGCCCGCCCGTCACTCGAGGGTGTCGGTGCCGATCTTGATGTCGCCGAGCGTGCGGAAGGTCAGCCGCGCGCCGATCGTCCAGTCGCTTGCCGTCTCGTCGTCGGAATCCCTGCTGTCTGTATAGGCGATCGTGAAGATCGTGCATTCGTCGTCATAGGAGAGGCCAAGCGTCCGGCGGCTGATCACATCATTGTTCAGATCCCAGGCGATGCCGCCGAAGATCGACCAGTAATCCTTGAATTTGACCTTGCCGTTCGTCTGGACCTCGTCCTTGTCCTCGTCGAAGCCATATTCCGGCTGGGCGCTGAGATGGGTGAAGGTCACCTGCGAAGAGAAGGTGTCGTTCTGGTAAGCCGTCGTCAGGTCGCCGCGGCGGAACTCGAAATCCTTCTCGTCGAGGCGGTAGGAGGCCGTCATCGAAACGCCGTACGGTGTCTCGATGCCGCCGAGGCCGACATAGTCGGAGCGCGTGGTTTCAAGACCCGAATCCGCGCCGACATTGACGAGATCATCGGTCGCAAACGAGTTCTGGCCGGCGATCTGGTAGGATTGGCCGAAGATGCCGTGCAGCTTGTAACCGCTATCAAACGTACCGGTATACTGGACGCCGAGATTGGCACGCGTACCGCCTTCGACACGGTCGTAGCCCGAGAATTTGTCGCGGTCGAACAGTGAGGTGGCGTCGAAGACGAAGCTCTGCGCATCCTCGTTTGGCAGGCGGCCTGCGAGCTGCTCGTCGGGGCGGGCATAGATCTGTGCGATCGGCTCGAGGATATGGGTGCTATTATCCGTCGTCATCAGGATCGGATAGCGCATCTCCAGCCCGGCCGTGAACATCGAGCGGGTGGCGGAATTGCCGTCGATATAGTTGCCGGTGTAGCCCGTGGGGTCGTCCATGTTCAACGCGAAGGCGTCGCCGCGCGCAGCCAGCAGCGGCGTGATGACCAGGCCGGTCGGCGTGACATAGGTGCGCTTCCACTGCAGTTCGCCGGTCAGTCGCGACGTCTGGCCCTTCAGGCCGCGGAAGCGGTCGAACCCGTCGACGGTATAGAAGTCGTCATGGGTGCGCGAAATATTCGTCAAGTTGACGTCAGCCGACAGTTCGCCGCCTGCAAGCGGCTGCGGTGCCACATAGTGATAGTCCATCGCGGGATAGACGATCGCCTGCTGTTTTTCGGCGGTGTTGGTCCGATCGGCATCCTGGACGTCGAAATAGAACGCCCGCATGTCGAAATAATTGCGTTTCCCAAGTCCCGTCAGGTAGATCTGGTTGGTACGATCCGTGCCGCTCAGACCGCGCAGCTTGTAGGTCTTCGAGAAATTGTTGTCGCTCTGCATCATGACGTCCCAGCCGAACGTCCAGCGGGGATTGATGCGGAATTCGGCCTTCGACGCCACCATGCCACGCTGGCTGGCTTCGGCATCGCTGGTGCCTGAGCTGAAATTGTCCGGCTTTGCCTGGTCGATGCCGGCGACGCGCAGGATATGCGTGCCATTTTCGAAGCGCTGGCGGAATTCGCCTTCGACGAGGAAGCCCTGGGCGGTGTAGCCGGTGGTGGTGACCGTCGCGTCCATGCTCGGCGAGATCACGTAATAATAAGGAACGGAAAGACCGAAGCCGAGATTCTGCGACAGGCTCATCGTCGGGAAGAGAAAGCCCGACTTGCGCTTCACCGTATTGTCGGGAACCTCGATGAATGGCAGGAAGGCGATCGGATAACCGAGCAGCTCGAAGCGCGCACTCTCCAGACGGATCGTGTGCGTCACGCCGTTCTGGATCACGCGCTTGGCCTTGACCTGCCAGAAAGGTGCGCGCTTCGGATCTTCGGCGCAGGGAAGGCAGGCCGTGTAGACGCCCTTGTTGAGAATCATCATCGTGCCGCCGACGCGCTGGCCGGATTCGGCAACGATGCGGGTATTGTCTGATGTCTCGATGCGCAACGAGTTCAGGAACCCGTCGGCAAAATTGTCGGTCACGTCAAGGTTGTCGGCATAGATACGATTGCCGTCCGGGCTGACCAGCTCGACATTGCCGAGCGCCATCATCCGGCCGGTCTTCTGATTGTACTCGACCTTCTGGGCGACCATTTTATAGCCGCCATAGTTGATCTGCACGCCGCCGACCGCCGACACCAGGTCGGCGTCACGGTTATAGACGAGTTCATTGGCCGAAAGCAGAAGCTTCGCGCCTTCGGGAATCTTCTTCTCTATATTTTGTTCGGGCGCGCTGGCCTGGCCGTAGGAGGCCGAGACACTGCCGAAATAGGAATATAAAGCCGCACCGACAAGCAGGGCAACCAACTGTTTACTAAAATACTTGCGGTCGCCTGCCGCCACTAGCCGTCCTCCTGATGAAGCAGAATAGTCGCACCCAAGGCCAGCGCGACGACCACCGGTATCCACGTCGCCACGAAGGGAGGCACGACTCCACTGCTTCCGAATGCCTTTACAAGCACGGTGATGACATAAAGCATGAAGCCCGAAAGGATGCCACCCAGAATCACGGAGCGGGATTGGTTGAACCGGCTAAATTTTAGGGACACTGTTGCAGCAATGAAAGTCATGGCCACCAGCAGCAATGGCTGGGACAACAGGGAGTTGAATTGCGTCTCCAGCGCCTTGGTGGAGATACCGAAGGATTTGGCCGCGGCAATGCGGTTGGAAAGGTCAAAGAAACCAATTGTTTCCGGCGCCGTCAGCCGCTCCTGGACGAAGTCCTGTTTCAGATTGGTGCGAAGTTGAACCGAAGCTTTACGCACGGGGATTTCGCCAGGCTTGCGCTCGACAACGTTGTTAAGTTGCCAGTAACCATCTTCCAATTTTGCCGTCGCGGCGTCCTGTCTCAGAATGACCTGACCGCTTGAATCGAAATGGATCAGCACGGCGTCGATCAGCTTGGTTCCGTTCTCCTGAACCGTCTGGGCGCCGATGATCACATCGTCCCGGCCGCTGATCTGGCGCAGCCACGGAATCTGCGGCGCCTTGCGCAGAACCGCATTCTCGCCGCGCCAGTCGGATTCGACCAGCAGCGCCTGGCGCTGTCCCCAGGCGGCAAGCGGGTTGAGCGCCGTCATCGTCAGCAGGCCGAGCAGCAGCGAGCCGGCGATGAAGGGGAACATGAACTGCCAGACCGAAATGCCGGCGGCGCGCGTGACGACGAGCTCATATTTGCGGTTGAGTCCGATCAGCACCGTCATGCCGACGAACAGCGCGATGAAGGGCACGGTCTGCTGCAGGATGAGCGGCAGGCGCACGGCGGTCATCAGGATGCCGCCGCCGATCGTGTAGCCGGGCAGGCCGGACATGCGGCCCGCCGTCTCGCTGAAGTCGAGGAGGAAAGAAATCGCCGAGACGCCGATCAGGAACCAGCCCATCGTCACCAGGTAGCGGCGAAAGAAATAACGCGACAATGTCCCGAACATCATTGGGCCGCATCCCTGCCGGTCCTGCCGGTAGCCGCAAGCAGCCTTTCCTGCATTCGTCTCCAGAAAGACGACATCCGGTCCCGAAGGAACGACGGCATGGCCAGTCGTTTGTGCAGGCCGAGGAAGACGATCGAGATGATGCTGCTGACGATCGGGATGGCGTAGAGGACGGCGATATATTCAGGATCGGTGTCGATCTGATTGGCCGCGTAGAAAGCCGCCCATCTGAGCGCGAAGGCATAGGCGAGCGCGCTCACCATCGGATGCAGCCGCGCTTCACGGTGCGAGCGCGCATCGCCGGCGATCGCCAGGGAAAACAGGGCAAAGACGACAGGCAGGATCCAGTCCGTCAGCCGGCGATGCAGTTCGGCGCGATAGCTCTGCGGCCGGATCGTATAGTCCTTGTCGGCTGGATCCGGATTGAGCAGGAACCACAGGTCACGGTCGCTGGCGCGCAGCGTCGCCTGGCCGCGATTCTCGGTCATGTCGGAGAGGTCGAAGGAATAGGAATCGAAATTGATCACCGAGACGTTGCCGTCAGGCGTTTTGCGGTGCACTTCGCCCTCATGCATGATCAGCGTCGTGCCCGTATCGTCGACGGCGCCTTCCTTCGCATAATAGATCAGCTCGTAGGCCGGGTCGCGCTCGTCGGCGACGAAAAGCCCCTTCAGCATGCGCCCGGCCATTCGCTTCGAGATCTGCACATAAAGGCCTTCGTCAAGCTTGCGGAAGGTCTTTTCTTCGATCACCGAAGAGAGCAGGTCGGCATAGGTCTCGGCGATCATCTGGCGCACGACGGTTTTTGCGCGCGGCTCGACGACGTTGTCGACGAAGAAGGAAAACACGCTGACGACGGCCGCAAGCAGCAGGATCGGGCGGGTCAGCACGCTGCGCCTGGCTCCGGCGGCGTCGATGACGGTGAGTTCCGAATCGTTGTTCATCGTCGTCAGCGTCTGGGTGATCGCGATAACGAGGGCGAAGGGCAGGACAACAGGAATGATCGACGGCAGGATCATCGTCGCGAGCTTGGCGAACGAGCCGATCGACTGGCCGCTGTCGGTGACCAGGTTGATGCGCTGCAGAACCTGTGTCGTCCAAATGATCGCCAGAACGGGCAGGAGCGCCACGAGAAACATCTGGCCGACGCGCCGCAATATGTATGTCTCGAGTAGTTTCATGCCTGCCCTTGAAAGCACCTGCACGCCCAAATGGCTTTGCAGGAGAATCCCTCTACGCTCTTTGTCGTGCTTTTGCGACAAGCTGGTGTCAAAAATTCATTCAATTTTCAGAATTTTTTTGAGGCTGTTGCGACTCAGTTAACGCCAGCAAGGCGGCGAAGACGACAAGCGACGAAAGCCATCCGAGAACGACGTCGGAGAGGTAGTGCGCGCCGAAGGATAGCCGCATCGCCGGTGTGAGGATCGAGATCGCCGCCACGGGTGCTGCCAGTGCATAACGCAGGGATTTGGGAACGAAGAGCAGAAGGCAGAATAGCCAGCCGGCGCTCGCTGCCTCGCCTGAGATGAACGAGCAGTTCGAAACGCATTTTCCGGCAAGCGAACCGGCCTCGACGAAATGCAGCGCACCGCCGAAAATGTCCGTCTGTATCGGCCGCGGCCGACCCCAATGTTCCTTCAGGATCACGTTGACGAGCAGCACGGGGCCGATCAGCAGCGTTCCGAGGGCGACTTTCAGCTTGTTCGCCCGGTCGGCGTTGAAGGTCGCGCCATGCTGCTGGTAGCATTCGATGAGTTTCCACAGCATCACGATCGCCACGACATAGGGCAGGCGGAAGAACACGGTGCGCAGCAGGTCGAAGGTCGCGACGTCGCGGTAGGGAAAGCCGCCGCAGATGCTGCCGGCGGCAGTCGTATCGCAATCTGCACTGACGAAAAAAAGCTGGGAAAAATAGATGTCTATCCCGGGGAAGGCGCGAAAGACGGCAAGCAGCCCCCACCACGTCCAGAACAGCAGCATGGATACACCGAAAGTCGTTTTCGGCAGGCGGATTGCCAGGCCCCGCCGTGGATTTTTCGGAAAAATTGTCAACGCGAATATCTACGAAACTGACGAAAACAGGAGGGCCGTGATGGCCGCGGGGGACCATAACAATTGTCGCCAGCCATTGACAGACCCGCCAAACGCGAAATTATCCGCCAGGGACGGATTTCAAGAATCCCAGCGGAGAAGACATGTCAGCTAAGTTCGAAATTTCATTCTCAAAGTCGGCAAAGCTCAATGGCGGCCTGGCGATCTTGTTGAGGACCATAGACTCCGACAGTCCTGCGGGCGCCGAAACAGTCGATCCGGCCGGTGTGATCGCCAAGGCTGCCAGGATCGCCCGGTTCTCCGCGAAATCCATGAGCGTGCTCGATATTGTCGCCCCGGAAGGCGCGTCCGTCGAGCGCATCGTCGTCGTCGGGCTTGGCAAGGCCGCCGGCCTCACCACCCATGATTGGTTGAAGGCCGGCGGTACTGCGGCGGCGAGAATCAAGAATACCGACAAGGCCGCCGTCTTCATCGACGTGCCTGGTCTCGAGACAAGCGCGCGGGCGGCCGCCGATTTCGCCCTCGGCATGCTGCTGCGCGCCTATAGCTTCGATACCTACAAGACGAAGAAGGGTGACGACGAGGAAAAGCCGGCGAAGTCGGTCAAGGTGACGATCGTCACGGCCGATCCGGGTGCTGCCAAGAAGGCGTTTGCCGATTCCGAAGCGATCGCTAGCGGCGTCAATCTTGCCCGCGACCTCGTCAACGAACCGCCGAACGTGCTCGGCCCCGTCGAGTTCGCCGCCAAGGCGAAGGAGCTGGAAAAGCTCGGCGTCGAAGTGGAAATCCTGACCGAGAAGGAGATGCGCCGTCTTGGCATGGGCGCCCTTCTCGGCGTCGCCCAAGGCTCGGTGCGCCCGCCGCGCCTGGCGGTCATGCAGTGGAAAGGCGGCAAGGGCAAGGATCGTCCCATCGCCTTCATCGGCAAGGGTGTCGTTTTCGATACCGGCGGCATTTCGATCAAGCCGGCCGCCGGCATGGAGGACATGAAGGGCGATATGGGCGGTGCTGCAGCCGTCACCGGCCTCATGCACGTGCTCGCCGCCCGCAAAGCCGCCGTCAATGCCGTCGGCATCATCGGCCTGGTCGAGAACATGCCTGACGGCAACGCCCAGCGTCCGGGCGACATCGTCACCTCGATGTCCGGCCAGACGATCGAGGTGATCAATACCGATGCCGAAGGCCGCCTCGTGCTCTGCGATGCCCTCTGGTACTGCAATGATCGTTTCAATCCGCAGTTCATGATCAATCTCGCCACGCTGACCGGCGCGATCGTCGTGGCGCTCGGCAATGTGCATGCCGGTCTGTTCTCCAATGACGACCAGCTTTCCGCTCAGCTGACGGCAGCCGGCCTTTCCACGAACGAGAAGCTCTGGCGCATGCCGCTCGGCAAGGACTACGACAAGCTGATCGACAGCAAGTTCGCCGACATGAAGAACACCGGCGGCCGACAGGCCGGCTCGATCACCGCGGCGCATTTCCTCAAGCGTTTCGTCCAGGATACGCCCTGGGCGCATCTCGATATCGCCGGCACGGCGATGGGCTCGCCGCAGGATGAGATAAACCAGTCCTGGGGTTCCGGTTTCGGCGTGCGCCTGCTCGACGAGCTCGTTCGCGCCCATTATGAATCCTGATGACCGACGTTCTCTTTTATCATCTGACCGAAACCAGGCTGGAAGACGCGCTGCCGCCGCTGATCGACAAAAGCGTCGAGCGCGGCTGGCGCGTTGCCGTCCAGACGCGTGAGCCGGCGCGGCGCGATGCTCTTGATCAGCATCTTTGGACGTTTCGCGAGGAAAGCTTCCTGCCGCACGGCACCGACGAGAGCGATTTCGCCGAAAGCCAGCCGGTGCTTCTGACGGTGACATCGGACAATGCCAATGCGGCGACCGTGCGTTTCATCATCGACGGCGCCGAGCCGCCGCCGGTCGATGCCTATCAGCGCATCGTCTTCATGTTCGACGGCCACGACCAGGAGCAGTTGGAGGCGGCCCGTGCGCAATGGAAGAGGCTGAAAGGCGAGGGGCATAACCTCACCTATTGGCAGCAGACGCCGGAGGGGCGGTGGGAGAAGAAGGCGTAGAGCTTTTCTTTCGTCGAGGCAGAAGACGCTACTGCCTCGACCCTTTGTCGTCGTCGAGGTTCGTCAGGATATTGAGTGGCACGATCCCTGCCGCACCTTCCGAGGCGTTGAGCGCCTCCACCGCCAGAACCCAATCTCCCTGTGGACTGACGAAAGCGAAGGCCCATGCCCTGTCAGCAAAGGTGCTCACCGGGATTTCCGCCCAGCCCGCTTGATGGGCAAGGCGTTCGGCATAATAGGCCTTGATGGCCTGCGGGTCGGTGGTGCTGGCGAGATTGCGCGAAAGGACACGCACGGATTTCTCTCCAAACCGCCCTTCCAGTTGGTCCAGGATCTTGCGGGTAGCCTGCCAGTCCTGAGCATGGGTTGCCGATCCGAACGAATATTCCTCCGATCGGGAAACGCCGGGCGCGTCAGGAGGGATGGCGGGCTTGTCGTCCGAACACCCAGCAAGACTGGCAAGCGGCACCAGAACGGCGCCGATCGCCAAGCTGCGGAAAAATCGACCCTTGCGGCGGGTTTTGATGCTCATGTGCGGAGCCCCCGGAAACAGCTGTACGTCTGCAAGTCTTGCCGCTTTCTACAACGGCATGACGACAATACCAAACGACATATGTCTCGCTGTTTCCCGCTGGCGCATCCGAAAGCCAGGTTAAACAGGCCGTTGCCCGTCACGCTTGACGGGCAATTCCTCGGGCAAAAGCTGCCGGCGGCTCAGTCGTGGAAGGCTTCCACGAATTTCCGCTTACCGAGCATGAAGGCGTCGGCGACGTGACGCAGCGGCGCGACATCGACATCCGATGTGCCGGCCTTGATGATTTCGGCGAAGCGGTGGTAGAGCGAGGGATATTCCTGCTCCGGCTCGGCAAAGGTCAGCTTACCGTCGATCGAAAGCTTGGCGCCGCCCTCGGAAAGCACCATCTGGCCGGCTGCCGTTTCCGCGATGATGTCCCAGCTCTGCTTGCCGGTCTGGCGCCAGTCGAATTCGGCATGCACCGGCAGGCCGTCGGCATTGCGGAAATGGATGTCGGCCGCGATCGGCGCATCGCGGTTGTCGGGAAATTCGAGCACGGCCTCGGTGATGAAGATCGGCCGCGGCAGAATATGGGTGACGATCGACAATGCGTTGATGCCGGGATCGAAAACCCCGAGGCCGCCGGCCTGCCAGATCCAATCCTGGTTCGGATGCCAGTGGCGGACATCCTCCTTCCAGATCACATGCACGCTTTTGATCGTGGTTGCGGCAAGAAACGCCTTGGCGGCCTCGACGGCCGGCGCATAGCGCGAATGCCAGCTGGCAAAGAGCGAGGCGCCCTGCTTGCTGGCAAGCGCCTCGAGATCGGCGACTTCGCTGAGCGTCGCACCGGGCGGCTTTTCCAGGAAGACATGCTTGCCGGCGACGAGCGCCTTATAGGCTGCCTCGTAGCGATATTGCGGCGGCATGCAGAGCGAGACGGCATCGATCGAGGGCTCGGCGTCGAGCATCGCCTCGATCGTCGTATAGCTGTTGACGCCTTCGACCGTGCCGTGGCGGCTTGCCGTGGCGGCGAGCTTGAAATCCGGGTTCTTGGCGATAGAAGGAAGGTGCTGGTCGCGGACGATCTTGCCGACGCCGACGATGGCGAGGTTGATAGGAGACATGGTTTCGCTCGAGTCTGTTTTAAAAAGTATGATTTATTGAGCCTGTTTGTAGCAGAAAGAGTCGCGCCGACAAGCTCTCCTCCTCCATTCTGTTGCATCCTAGCGCATGATGGTCCGTCTACCTCATGATAGTTTGGCGAAGGAAGCTGTAACCCATCGCCGCGCGGGCGGCGCGCTCCTCGGAATTGCCGTCGCCGCCATGCCCCCCCGAGCCGAATTCATGAAAGAGCGGCCGGTGTCCTGCCTCTTCCAGCCGGGCGGCAAAGCGGCGCGCATGCGACGGATGCACGCGGTCGTCATTGGCGGAGCTTTCGATATAGATCGGCGGATAGGCAACCTCCGTTGCCGGCCTGACATTGTGAAGCGGCGAATAGCCGAGCATGAAATCCCGGTCTTCCGGCATCTCGGGATCGCCATATTCATCCATCCAGGCCTGTCCTGCGCTGAACAGGTGGAAGCGTATCATGTCGAGCACCGGCACCTGGCACCAGACGGCGCCGAAATCCTGTGGGTAACGCGTCAGCATCACCCCGGTCAGCAGGCCGCCATTGCTGCCGCCCTGGCAGGCGATTCGTGACGGCACGGTGTAGCCGCGGGCGACGAGGTCGCGGGCGATGGCGACGAAATCGGCAAACGCCCGGTCGCGCCCATGCCGCTTGGCGCTGCTATACCAGTCGGGGCCGAATTCGCCGCCGCCGCGGATATAGGCCTGCACATAGGCGCCGCCTTGCTCCAGCCAGCGTCCGGTCACGCCGGAATAGTTCGGCGATAGCGAAACATCGAAGCCGCCATAGCCGTACAGCAGCACCGGCAGCGCGCCCTTGATCCACTGCTTCGGCAGGACCAGCCGGTACGCAACCCTGGTTCCGTCCTCGGAAACGGCCTCCAGCAGTTCGGATGACATATCGGTCGCATCGAAATAGCGCGGCGCTGCGGCGACGAAAATCGGCTCGGCCTCTCTGCTGCGATCCGACAGCTCGAGGCGGTAACAGGCCGGAGGCTGCAGGAAGCCTTGACCGATGATGCAGAGCGTATCGTCGCCAAGATGCAGATCGGCATGAAGCGGCCTGAAATGAGCTGTCTGCATGTCCGCCGGCAGGCCGATCTCGCGCTGTTCGGCATCGGGCCTCGTCAGGTCCAGCACCATGAGACGCGGCCGCAGCCGATCGGAGATGATGAAGACACACCACTCGCGCATCAGCATCATCTGCGAGATCGCCTGGCCCTCGCTGGGCTGAAACAGGATCCGCTCCGGCCCGAGCACTGTTGTCTCCGAGCTGGGATCGAAACGCTGCAGCACGAGGCTGCCTGTCGCGACGCGCTCGTCCGTCTTAGCCCGCCAGAGGCAATGATCGTGATTGAACTGGAAGTCCGCCTGCTCAGGCAGATCGATGCGCCGCCGCGCGCCGTCTTTGCCGATCAGGAACGCGCTCGAAACGCCGATCTCATGGGCGGCGACGAAAATATCGATCAGTCCGGCATCCGCCGAAGCGCCCCACAGGGCAGGGTCGATGACGAGATTGAAACCGTAAACGTCCTCGTCGGCGGCCTCGAACATGATGGCGGCCTCTTCCGGCCGCTGCCCGCGCTTCAATCGCCGCCCGACCCGCGGCCATCCCGAGCGGGTCGCCGAAAATCGGTCGATGGAACCGAAATAGCAGATCTCGTCGCGGCTCAGCCAATTGGCGTGCGAGCGCGCCGCCGGCGTATCGAAACCGCCCTCGACGATCTGTTTGCTCTCGGCGTCGAATTCGAGCAGCCGGAGAAGGTCGGAGCCGCCGTCCGAAAGCGTAAGCAGCACCCGCGTCGGCTCCCACGGGCAGGTGACGGCGCCGCGCCAGTTCCAGCGCTTGCCTTCGCTCACGCAGAAGGCGTCGAGATCGAAGACCGGCTCCCAGGCGGCATCGGGCAGGGGCGCCTGGTCTGCGGGCAGGCGGAGCCAGACGCCGAGCGGATTGTCCTTGCTCTGCCGGAAATCGAACAGCCACGCGCCGCGGCGCATCGGGACGATCAGCCTGTCCTGCCGCTCGATCAGCGCCTTGATCGCGTCGCGATCCCTGGCGAATTCCGGGGTTCGCAATGCCGCGTCGGAAAGCCCGTTGTGCTCGTCGATGAACTGGCGGGTGCGCGGATCCTCGTCCGTTTCGAGATGAAGGTTCATGTCCGACCTGCCGCTTCCGTTGATGTCGCCAAGATCTAGGCAGCCGGTCCAGACTTGGCAACCCGCCTTAGCGGATCGTCACGAAATCGGCTGAGGCGAGGACGTTGTTCGGCACCGGCGTCTTCTTGAATTTCAGCGTCACCACCTTGTAGCCTTCGGCTTCGAGTTCCGAAAGCAGGGTCGGCAGCATCGTCGCCGTGCGTTTGTGAATGTCATGCATCAGGATGATGCCGCGGCCGCGCTTGTGCAGCAGATCCATCGTCCGCTGCGTCACGGAGGCCGGCGTTATGGCGAAATAGTCCTTGCTGTCGATATCGACATCCATGACCACCATTTCGCGCATGGCGATCGCGGCGCGCAGCCTGTGGCTCTCGGCAAGATAGGGGAAGCGGAAGAAGGAGACATCGGTTCCCGTCGCCTTGGTCACCGCCAATTCGCCCTTGATCACCTCGGCCATCGCCGCGTCGAAATCAAGTGAACTCAAATTGGCGTGGTCATAGGTGTGACTGCCGATCGTGTTGCCGTCCTCCGCGACCTTGCGGGCCAGCGCCGGGTGCATTTCGGCCATTTCGCCGACCATCATGAAGGCGCCCTTGACGCCGAACTGGTCGAGGATTGCCAGCACCTTGTCGGTCCGGCCGGGGATCGGGCCGTCGTCGAAGCTTAGGATCACTTCCTTGTCCTGCAGCTTGAGATCGGCAAGCGAGGAAACCTCCAGCGTCCGCCCGGCCAGATGGTGCCAGCCGGTCATGCGCGGCGGCGCATCGTCGCCGGAATAGGCAAGCTTCCGCCCCTCGGGTGCAATCACCGAGGAGGTCTTGATCGATGTGTCGGGCGGGGATTGTCTGGTGGTGCTGCAGGCCGAAAGGGTGGCCGTCAGGGCCATGCAGGACAGAACGAAAAAACGGTACATGGAAAGGGCTCAACAAATCGGTAACGAATGTTGAGACAACCTTTCGAATTATGGTTAACGATTGGTTGAGAGTGGCGGGAATTGTGCCGATCCGCGGCACTTCGCCACGCTTTATAAAAGGCCTGTGGCTATCCCGCCATCGCTTCTTCGTATTCGGCCGACAGCATCAGCCAGTCTTCCTCGGCGGCGGCGAGCTTTGCCGCCGCTTCGCCGCGCTGCTTTGCTTTCTCGGCCGCCTTGGCGGGTGTCTTCTCGTAGAGGGCCGGATCAGCAAGTTCCGCATCAAGCGCCTGAATCTGTTTCTCCAGCTTGGCCGTCAAGGATTCGATTTCGTTGATCTTTTTTCTGAGCGGCGTCAGCGAGGCGCGACGTTCGGCGTTGAGCTTGCGCTGCTCCGCCTTCGACGTTGCATCTTCAGCTAGCTGCGGCTTTTCTTCTTTTTTTTTACCGGATGTGACGATCAGGTCGCGATACTCGTCCATATCGCCTTCGAAACTCGTGACCGTACCGCCATTGACCAGCCACAGCCGGTCGACCGTCGCCTCGATCAGATGGCGATCGTGCGAGATCAGGATGACGGCGCCTTCGTAATTGTTCAGCGCCTCGATCAGCGCGCGGCGGCTGTCGATGTCGAGATGGTTGGTCGGCTCGTCGAGGATCAGCAGGTTGGGTGCATGGAAGGCGGCAAGCCCCATCAGCAGACGGGCTTTTTCGCCGCCGGAAAGATCCTTGGCGGCCGTCGACATCTTCTCGGTCGCAAGCCCCATCTGGGCGACGCGGGCGCGCACCTTGGCCTCCGGCGCGCCGGGCATCAGCCGGCGCACATGCTCCACCGGCGACTGCTCGGGAATGAGGTCGTCGAGCTGGTGCTGCGCGAAGAAGCCGATCTTCAGGCTCGGCGCCAGCTTCACTTCGCCGCTCTCGGGTGCAAGTCGCCCTGAGATGAATTTGGCGAAGGTCGATTTGCCGTTGCCGTTCGAGCCGAGCAGGGCGATGCGGTCGTCATTGTCGATGCGCAGGTTGAGGTTCTTCAGGATCGGATTGCCGGGCTCGTAGCCGACGGCGCCGCCCTGGATGGCGACGATCGGCGAAGCCGGCTGCTTTTCCGGCTCGGGAAAGGTGATCGGCGTTACGTGATCCTCGATCACCGCGGCAACCGTTCCCATGCGCTCGAGCGCCTTGACGCGGGACTGCGCCTGGCGTGCCTTGGAAGCCTTGGCCTTGAAGCGGTCGATGAAGCTCTGCAGATGTTTGCGGGCCGCGTCGTTCTTGGCCTTGGCCTTGGTCTGCAGCTCGTCGGCCTCAGCCTTCTGCCGCTCGAACTGGTCGTAACCGCCGCGATAGAAGGTGAGCTTCTTCTGGTCGAGATGGACAATCGCATTGACTGCATTGTTCAGCAGGTCACGATCGTGGCTGATGATGATGACGGTGTGCGGATAGCGCCTGACATAGTCTTCCAGCCACAGCGTGCCTTCGAGGTCGAGATAGTTGGTCGGCTCGTCGAGCAGCAGCAGGTCCGGCTCGGAAAACAGCACGGCGGCAAGGGCGACGCGCATGCGCCAGCCGCCGGAAAAGGAGGAGGCGGGGCGGGCCTGCGCCGCCTGGTCGAAGCCGAGCCCGGCAAGAATGCTCGCCGCGCGGGCTTCTGCCGAATGCGCGTCGATATCGACGAGGCGCATCTGGATTTCGGCGATGCGGTGCGGATCGGTCGCCGTTTCCGCTTCGGTGATGAGGGCTTTGCGTTCCTTGTCGGCGGCAAGCACGATCTCGATCAGGGCGTCCTCGGTTGCCGGTGCTTCCTGCGCCACCTGGCCGATGCGTGCAGCCTTCGGGATCGACACCGATCCGGTCTCCGAGCCGAGATCGCCGGTGATGACGCGAAACAGCGTGGACTTGCCGGCGCCGTTGCGCCCGACGAGCCCCGCCTTCGTGCCCGAAGGCAGCGAAATGCTGGCATTGTCGAGAAGCAGGCGGCCTGCAATGCGGGCGGATATGTCGGTGAGCGTGATCATGGCCGGGTTTTGGCCGAAAGCGCTCGCCAAGGCAAGAGCGCTTTCTCCCGGGACAAGCTTGCTTGTCCCCCGGAAAGCTGCTTGCCCCCCCGCGCCAAGTATGCTTATGCCCCTTAGCGCCCGAAAGCTTGCACCGGCTGGCGGGGATTCGACTGGGCGGCGAGAAGCGCCACGCGGGCATTGGCCTGCAACTGGCCCGGCGTTGCCGCGTCAGCACTGAGCGCCACGCCGATCGAGATGGTGAGCCGGCCGGGATCGGCCTTGTCGGATGTCGCGAAGACGAGATTGTCCTCGACGGAGGCGCGCAGGCGCTCGGCGATCGTGATCGCATCGTGCATGCCGACATTGGAAAACAGCAAGGCGAATTCATCCGCCTCGGTGCGGGCGACGAAATCGTTCTTCTTGATACATTTGCGAAAGAGCCCGGCGAGCTTCTTCAGAAGCTTGTTGCCGGCCTGCGTGCCGTATTTGTCGTTGAGCTCGGTGAAATTGTCGATATCGACCATCATCAGCGCGCTGCCCGCCGCACCTTCTTCGCGCTCGTAGAGCTCTGCCATCGTCCGGTTCAGCGCGATGCGGTTCGGAAGCCCGGTGATCCTGTCGGCCACAGCGGCCGATTGCATCGCCGAAATGCCGCGCTCCAGCGTTTCCAGCGTCTTGATGTCGTCCTGCAGTCTGGCGCCGATTTCCATCTCCGCCGACAGCGCTGTCGTCAGCGAGGCGGTGAGATAGTCGATCTCGCTGAGGAAGGCGGCAAGGCTCTGATTGTCGTTGCCGGAAACGGATTTCAGGATCGTGCTGCAGGCGCGCGCAAAGGCATTCTTGTGCTTCAGGCCTTCGGCAAGCCTTTCCGCCACATCGCGCAACATCCGGCTCGCCTCGTTGCGTGACGTCTCGCCCGCCAGCCCGCAATGGCCGACGAGCCGGTATTTCAGGCCGAGTTCATCGAGCATCGGCTGCTGCGGCTGCGGCCCGAGGGCTGCGATATCCTGCGCAAGGCCGGCATTGAGCCCGACGATCGCCTCATGGAAGAGTTCGTAATTGCGCGGCAGCGCAGCGACGTTGAGGCGCGCCATATGCTGGGCAATCTTCTGGATATCCGCCACCGGCGCCGAACGTGCGGCCTCGCGCGGCACCAATGCGTTTGCGCTTGCATTCTGCATGACGATCCTCGCGGCCCAGCCTCATCTCTCACATCCCGCTATGCCCGCAAGCTTTTAAGAGAGGCTGAATTTTCAACGAAAAGCTCGGGATTTGCGGGGAAACCGGCAAAGGCGGTTAACGCCAGCTTGATGGTGACGGCCTCACATCCATTCACGGCCCTCGCTGCGCAGAAAATAGATGAGATCAAGCATGAGGCTCGGCTTGCCGAGCGCCGTCAGCGTCATATGGCACTGGCCGCGATGATGGGTCTGGTGGTTGAAGAGATGCGCGAGTGCGCTCGACAGCGGCTGGGTGATCTCGATCGGCTGCGTCACCGGCACGTAGGTGAAGTTTCCGGCAAGCACCGCCTCATCCAGCATGCCCGTCCAGGCAATGATCCGCTCGTCCTCTGCGTTGCGTGCGGCGGCCAGCGCCTCCAGATCGTCGAAGAGCACGGCATCGAGTGGCGCCGGCGCTTCGCCGGTGCCGGTGAAGCGCTTCATCCAAATCCGGTCGGCGACGAGCAGATGATTGAGCGTTCGATGCAGCGAGCCGAAAAAGGCGCCGCGGTCGCTGCGGAAGTCTGCGTCGCTGAGGTCGGCCGCCGCCGCGTAGACCTGAGCATTGGCCCAGCGGTTATAAGCGGCGAACATCCTGTAGTGCCTGAGCATCCGGTCCCCCCTGGTCGTCGCCGCAGTCTAGCCCGGTTTCCCCTGAAATCGCAGTGATGCGCCCATGAAATTTCCTGATTTGATCGCAGGCGCTTTCTGTCGTGGAATGGATGGAGCCGTGATCTCGAAAGGACTGTCATGACCAGAGCCCTCTATTCCCTCTGCGGCGCCGACGAGCGGCGCTTCTTTTCACCCCATTGCTGGAAGGCGGTGATGGCGCTGGCGCATAAGGGGCTCGATTTCGAGGAGATTCCGACGACCTACGCCCGCATCCGCGCGATCGGCGGCGGCGTCTCGTCGACCGTGCCGGTGCTCGACGATAACGGCCGGCTGGTCCCCGACAGTTTCGACATCGCCCTTTATCTGGAGGAGGTCTATCCCGAACGGCCGTCGTTGTTCGGCGGCGAGGGCGGCAAGGCGCTGTCGCGCATGGTCGAAGGTTATTCGCAGATGATCATCCATCCGGCGATCATGCGCATCGCTCTTCTCGACATCCATGCGAACCTCGACGAGGGCGACAAGGCCTATTTCCGCGAAAGCCGGGAGGCTCGGCTCGGCAAGCCCCTGGAAGTGGTTGCCGCCGATAGCGAGGCGGAGAAGGCCGCCTTCGCCGCCAAGCTGGAGCCGCTGCGGCACATGCTGAAGTTCCAACCCTTCATCGGCGGGCAGGCACCGCTCTTTGCCGATTATATCGTCTTCGGGGCACTGCAATGGCTGCGTGTCTCCGCCGGTCTTACCATGCTGGCCGCCGTCGATCCCGTCATGGCCTGGTTCGAACGCTGCCTCGATCTTCACCAAAGCCGGGGCCGGACTGTGACAGCGGCGTGAAATTGCCGCCGACCTCTTGTTTTCGGGCGTTGGGGCGGGTAAAGACCGCCCACTTTTCCCGAGAAAACAGAGGATTTGACTATGGCGATTGAACGCACCTTCTCGATGATCAAGCCTGACGCAACCAAGCGCAACCTGACTGGCGCCATCACCAAGATGCTCGAAGATGCCGGTCTGCGCGTCGTCGCCTCCAAGCGCGTCTGGATGAGCCGCCGCGAAGCTGAAGGCTTTTACGCCGTTCACAAGGACCGTCCCTTCTTCGGCGAACTGGTCGAAGGCATGACCTCCGGCCCGACCGTCGTCCAGGTGCTGGAAGGCGAAGGCGCGATCCTCAAGAACCGCGAGATTATGGGCGCAACCAACCCGGCAAACGCTGACGAAGGCACGATCCGCAAGGTTCACGCCCTTTCGATCGGCGAAAACTCCGTTCACGGCTCGGATGCTCCGGAAACGGCTGCCCAGGAAATCAAGTACTGGTTCTCCGACACCGAGATCGTCGGCTGAGACCACGCTTCGGCTTTGGCTGGCAATGCCTTGAATTGACTCTCGAAAGCCGGGGCTTTGCTCCGGCTTTTTCTATGCATTTCTCTATACCGGGCATTTATCGGTATTCGAAAAATCGACGCTGCCGTCGGGCTTGAAGACCTCTGGGTTCTTGTCATAGAGCGCACCAACGACGAGCGGCTTGCTCGGCAGGACGGTCTGGTCGAGGTCGGAGCGAAACTCAGTCTTCAACTCCTGCAGTACCTTGCCATCCTTGTCCACCAGCCGGACACTGACGGAATAGGGACGGTCCTTGCGCACGCAGTGCAGGTTTTCGCTCTGCAGCGCGATCTTTTCGTCGATCGGGTAGATTTTCTGGTTCAGCACCAGCGGATCACCGCCTTGCGGATTTTCGAATTCGGCGATGATCACCGAACCGTCGGGGATGGGGCCGGTCTTCTTCAGCGTCAGCAGATAGGTGGCGCTCGCCACCCGATAGTTGAAGACGAAGAGATGGCCGGTAACCTCGACCAGGTTTTCCGCCTGGCGCTGGCAGGCCGAGAGCAGAAGGCCGGTTGCCGCAGCCGCTGCGATCAGATGTTTCCTCATGGCGTCTCCTCCTTCTTGCGGCGGTAGTGCCGATTGGCCTTGGCGCGGTTGCCGCAGACCGCCATGTCGCACCAGGCCCGGCTCCTGTTCTTGCTGCGGTCGATGAACAGCCAGCCGCAATTGCCGCAGATCTTCATGCGCTGGGGATCCGGCATGGCGAGCAGCCGCAGCACCGAATGGGCGGTGGCCGCGGCCAGGCTGGCGGGGCTTGCTTCCCGCAACGTTCTCGCCATCGCTACCAGCAGCGCGGCCAGCAGTTGGTCGTCGCCGCCATCGAGTATACGCTTGCGGAAATAGAGGTCGATTGCTTCCCGCAGGGCGATGAAATCCCGCTCGTTTTCCGCCGAGACCGGCGCGATATCACCGAAGAGGGCGCGTTCGGCGCAGAATTTTGCGGCGGCGTGCGTAAAGTCCCGCATCTGCGCCCCAATCGCGAAGCGGTCGATCCGCCGCGCTTCATCGTGGCGAAGCACGACGCTGTTGGCGACATCGAGCGCCAGTGCGCCGCCGGCAAAGCGGTGAGGGGTCCAGGAAAAGCTCATGATGAAATTATAACTGGTGAAATAGGTTTTACCAGTTATAATTTTGACGACGCGGAGTGCATGGAATGGCCTATCTTCTGCAGCAGCTGGCAAACGCGGTTCCACTGGCCGCGCTCTATGCCGCGCTCGCCTTCGGTTATGCCGTCGCCTTCGGCGTGACGAAACGGGCCGACATCACCTATGGGGCGATCTTCGCCTTCGCAGGCCAGATCCTGCTGCTCTTCACCGAACTCGCCTATGTCAGGTTCTGGCTGGTGCTGCCGGCCGCCCTTGCTATCGGCGCCGGCGCGGCGATCGTCTATTCGCTGGCGGCGGGCATCTGGATCGGCCGCTCGATCATGCTGCCGCTCGTCAGCAAATCGCCGAACACGGTGATCGTTGCCGCCCTCGGCATCATGATCGTGCTGATGGAGACCGCCCGGCTTGCCGCCGATACAAGGGCGATCTGGCTACCGCCGTTTCTGAACGACACGGTGGTCTTCTGGAGCGATGGTCCGTTCAAGGTGACGCTCACCTATATCCAGCTGATCAACACGGCGCTGATGGCAGTCATGGTCGCGGTGGGTACGCTGATCCTCAGACGCACGGCCTGGGGCCGCGTCTGGCGCGCCGTCACCGACGATCCGCTGGCCGCCGAGCTTTGCGGCACCAGCGCCGATCGCGTCTTTCTCGTCGCCTATGCTGCAGCTAGCCTCGTCGCCACCATCTGCGGCATCCTCGCCACCTTCTACTACGGCTCGATGGATTTCGGCGCCGGCCTGATGTTCGGGCTGAAGGTACTGTTGATCGCGGCTGTCGGCGGCTACTCCGACCCGCTACGCTCGGCAGGCGGCGCTGCCGGGCTCGCCGTCGTCGAAACCCTATGGGGCGCTTACGGCCCCTTCGTCTGGCGTGATCTGGTCATCTTCTCGCTGCTCGTCATGCTCCTGGTCATGAGCCGCAGGGAGCGTGTCGTTCTCTGATTACTTCCACCTGTCGCGCGCCGCATCGTCGGCGTCTCTGGCCGCGACCCAGTCGCCGGTGGCGCCGTCCTTGCCGTGCTCCTTCTTCCAGAAGGGGGCTGCGGTCTTCAGGAAATCCATGACGAAATTGGCGCCGTCGAATGCCGCCTGCCGGTGCGGCGCGGCTGCGACGACCAGCACGATATTCTCGCCGGCCGCGATCTTGCCGTAGCGGTGGATGGCGGTCAGCCCGAGAAGTCCGAAACGCGCAATGGCAAGATCGCCGATTCGCCGCATCTCCGCCTCCGCCATGCCGGGATAATGCTCGAGTTCGAGAGCCGCCAGCGTGCCGCCTTCATCGCGGCAGAGGCCGGAAAAAGTGACGACGGCGCCGATACCGGCTTTGCCCTTGGAGAGCAGATTGACCTCGGCTTGCAGGTCGAAGTCTTCGTGCTGGACGCGGATGGTGGGGGCGACGGTCACTTTGCAGACCTCAGTCGATTTGGAAGGTTACCGCTAACCCCGGGCTCCCTCATTCCTGTCCTCGGGTCAAGCCCGAGGACAGGAATGAGGGAGAGAAAGGAAGACGCAGTCCTTGCCATCGTCAGTTTCCAAAGCCCAAGCGGACCGGGCCTCACCCCCCCGTCATCGGCGGAAAGATCCCGATCTCCCGTGCAGCGCCAATCGGCTCGTCATGCTCGACATGCTCCATATCCAGCGCCACGCGGATCACCTCGGGATATTGAAGTGCGGTCTCATATTCCTCGCCCAGCGTCTTCAAATGATTTAGGAGATCGGCGACGGTGACGACGGAGGAGGGGAGGTCGATCTCCTCCTCGCCCTTGCCGATGCGCTCGCGCACCCATGCGAAATAGACAAGCCGCGTCATTCCTCGTCATCCACGATATGTTTCAGCCCGGCGCGGAAATAGTCGTAGCCGGTATAGATGGTCAGCAGTGCGGCGATCCACAAGAGCGCGATGCCGGTCTGCGTCGTATAGGGGAAAATCTCGTCGCCGGCCGGGCCGGCGAGCAGGAAGGCGATGGCGACGAGCTGCAGCGTGGTCTTCCATTTGGCGATCCGCGTCACCGGCACGCTGACTTTCAGCGCTGCCAGATATTCGCGCAGGCCGGAAACCAGGATTTCGCGGCAGAGAATGGTGATCGCCGCCCAGATCGACCAGCCGGCGATGGTCTGGTCGGCCGCGACCAGCAGCAGGATCGAGGCGACCAGCAGCTTGTCGGCGATCGGATCGAGCATGCGGCCGATATTCGACGTCTGGTTCCAGATGCGCGCGAGATAACCGTCGAGGAAATCGGTGAGCGAGGCGATGACGAAGATCCACAGCGCTACCCAACGCGCCGTGTTGCTGATCGACAGCCTGCCCTCGATGAAGAAGCAGAGAACGATCAGCGGTACCGCGAGGATACGGCCGTAGGTCAGAAGATTGGGAATGCTATACGCACGCGATGCCATGGGATCGTTTCTCTGAATTGATGCGCTGCCACAGCACCGCGCGGCTTTTCAGACGCGCAAAAGACGCTGTAACATTGTGAACCTGCGCATCGTGCTTTCCAATCGATTCCGATTTTCGGGCCGATGCGGTAGATGACGGCTTTGGCCGGGGACCGTCAACATTCTTTCTGTCTTTCCACCGCCTTTGCGTGGAATTTGCGACGGAGGCCGGTTATTTCGCGGCGTCGTCGTGGAAATGGTTGTAGACCTGCCTGGCGACCGCTTCCGAGATGCCTTCCACCGTCATCAGGTCGGACAGGGCGGCGCGCGAAACTGCCTTCGCCGTGCCGAAATGCTGAAGCAACGCCCGTTTGCGCGATGGGCCGATGCCGCCGATCTCGTCGAGCGGGTTCTTGACCATTTCCTTCTTGCGCCGCGCCCGGTGTGAGCCGATCGCGAAACGATGCGCCTCGTCGCGCATCCGCTGGATGAAATAGAGCACCGGATCGCGCGGCGGCAGCGTAAAACTCTCGCGTCCCGGCGGGAAGAAGCGTTCGCGTCCGGCATCGCGGTCGACACCCTTGGCGATGCCGATCGCCGTCACACTGTCGGTGATGCCGAGCTCGGCAAGGATGGCGCGCACCGCCGTCATCTGCCCCTGGCCGCCGTCGATGAGAATGACATCCGGCCAGGCCGGGAAGGGCATGTCGGCGGCATCGGAAGTGGCCTTCTCCGCCGTCCGGTCGGGAATGCCTTCTTCCTTGATCAGCCGCGAGAACCGCCGCATCATCACCTCTTTCATCATGCCGAAGTCGTCGCCGGGGGTGATGTCGGTCGATTTGATGTTGAACTTGCGGTACTGGTTCTTGACGAAACCTTCCGGCCCCGCGACCACCATGCCGCCGACGGCATTGGTGCCCATGATGTGCGAGTTGTCGTAGATCTCGATGCGCTGCGGCGCATAGGTTAGCCCGAACGTCTCCTTGAAACCTTCGAGCAGCCGCGATTGCGACGCCGTCTCGGCGAGCTTTCGCCCATGCGCCTCGCGCGCATTGGCGACCACATGGTCGACCAGATCGCGCTTCTCGCCGCGCTGCGGCACGAGGATGGAAACCTTGTGAGCGGCCTTTTCGCTGAGGGCTGCCGCAAGCAGCTCCAGCTCGTCGATCGTTTCCGACAGCATGATCTGCTTCGGCACCGGCTTGTCGTCGTAGAACTGGGCGAGGAAGGCATTCAGCACTTCGGCGCCGGACAGTTGCGGATCGGCCTTGGGGAAATAGGCGCGGTTGCCCCAGTTCTGGCCGGTGCGGAAGAAGAACACCTGGATGCAGGAAATGCCGCCCTCGTGATGGATGGCGAAAACGTCGGCCTCTTCGACGCCGGCCGGATTGATGCCCTGGTGGCTTTGCACATGCGACAGTGCCGCCAGGCGATCGCGATAGATTGCCGCCCGCTCGAAATCGAGGTCCTCGGCCGCCTGGTTCATGGCCTCGGCCATATGCGACTTCACCTTCTGGCTTTTGCCGGACAGGAAGTCCTTCGCCTCCTGCACCAGTTCGCCGTAACCCTCGTCGCTGACCTCATGGGTGCACGGCCCGGAACAGCGCTTGATCTGGTAGAGCAGGCAGGGGCGCGTGCGCGTTTCGAAGACGCTGTCGGTGCAGGTGCGGATCAGGAAGGCGCGCTGCAGCGAATTGATCGTGCGTCCGACGGCGCCGGCCGAAGCGAAAGGTCCGAAGTAGTCGCCCTTTCGCGCTCTCGCACCGCGATGCTTGAAAATGGCAGGCGCCCGGTGATCGCCGGTGATGAGGATGTAGGGAAAGGACTTGTCGTCGCGCAGCAGCACGTTAAAGCGCGGCCGCAAGCGCTTGATCAGATTCGCTTCCAGGAGCAGCGCTTCGGTTTCCGTGCGCGTCGTCACGAACTCCATGTTCGCCGTCTGCCGCACCATCTGGGCGATGCGGTTGGAATGCACGCGGCCGACGGCGTAATTGCCGACCCGCTTCTTCAGGCTGCGCGCCTTGCCGACATAGAGCACGTCGCCCTCGGCATTGAACATCCGGTAGACGCCGGGGCTGTTCGGCAGCCGCTTGACGAATTCGCCGATCAGTTCGGCGCCGATCAGCCCGGTCTCGTTGAGGCTGCCCGCGTTCCAGTCGACCGTGGTCGCAAGCGGGGCGGCGGCGGAAATGTCGCCTTCCACCTCGATATCGTCTTCGCTCTCATCCGTATCGTCGTAGAGAACGCCGCCATCCGGCAGCTTTCGTCCGTTCATTCCGTAATCTCCGCCACGTCGCGCGTCTGCCAGGCAAGGTGCTGGCCGCCGTCGAGGGCAATCATCTGGCCGGTGATCGAGGGCGTGTCGTAAAGAAAGCGAATCGTTTGTCCGAATTCCTCCAGCGCTGGCCCTCGCTGCAAGATAAGGGCTGAGACCTGCGCTTGGAAGTCCTCCTGCGTCTGCCGTTCGCTCGGCATCGCAGGGCCGGGGCCGATGGCATTGACGCGGATGCCCGGCGCCAATGCCTGGGCAAGCGTCTGTGTCGCCGTCCACAGCGCGGACTTGGAGAGAGTATAGGAATAGAAGCTGGGTCTGAGCGCCCAGACCCGCTGGTCGATGATGTTGACGATCAGCCCGGCTGCCTCAGCGGGCATTTGCTGCGCGAAGGCGGCAGCAAGGATCGAGGGCGCGCGCACATGCAGGTCGAAGTGCAGCGCCCATGTGCCGGCGTTGAAACTGCGGACGGAATCATGCTGGAACACCGACGCGTTATTGACAAGCAGATCGAGCGGCCCGAGCGCTTCCGACGCCCTTGTGACGAGCGCGCTTGTTTCGCCGATATCGGTAAGGTCGGCCTGCAGCGCGATCGCCCTATATCCCTTCCGCCGCAATTCCGCCGCCAGCTCTTCGGCTTCGCCGATCGAGCCGTTCGCGTGGATCGCGACGGAAAAGCCATTTGCAGCAAGGTCTTCGGCGATTGCCCGGCCTATTCTTTTGGCGGCCCCGGTTACAAGGGCCGAGCGAAGTCTGTTGTGGTTCAAAATCCTGCCTTCTGATCCCGCGAGTCTGTCTGACGACTATATAGGCGCGGGCGAAGGTTATATAAATAGGCCGTGCGGTTGCGTCCGCGGGCGGGATATTCTATGTATTATTTGAGAATTTGATTTATTAAAATAAGTATTTTAAGTTTAACTTTTCAGTAGGGTTAATGAAATGTATGTTGCGTCAAAGCAACATCGAATTTCGGCCATGCGGCTGCCACAATGATATCACAATTTGGCTCTTTCAAATCCGCATTTGAGTTCCAATTTCAGTCTCGATCCGGAAGGGACATCTGGCAATATCCCGCCAATGCTTCACTGATAGACAGATGACAAGCGGCGCGGGACTGAAAGGAGACTAAGTATGCGTGTACTCATTGCTGGCCTCATGGCCTCCGTTTTTGCAATTGCGGGCGTCTCGGCAGCTCAGGCGGCCGATGCCGTCGACCAGATTCCGGAAGCACCGGTCGCCCAGGATGCTCCGGTCAAGCCGGCTGGTAACTGGGAAGGCTTCTACCTCGGCGGCGCCGGCACCTACAACATGGGTGACTTCGGTTCCGACCGCCACACCTATGGTTTCGGCGGCCAGGTCTTCACCGGCTACAACTGGCAGGCGGGCCAGATCGTCTACGGCGTTGAATCCGACCTCGGCTACAGCGGCGACGACGTTTCCTCGGGCGGCGTCAAGAACAAGTATGGCTGGAACGGCTCCGTCCGTGGCCGCGTCGGCTACGACATGAACCCCTTCCTGCTCTACGGCACGGCCGGTCTTGCCATCGGCGACGTCAAGGTTTCCGACGGCACCTCGGACGAAAGCAAGACGAACTATGGCTATACGGTCGGCGCCGGCGTCGAAGCCTTCGTGACCAACAACATCACGACGCGCCTGGAATATCGTTACACCGACTACCAGAGCAAGGACTACGACCTCGACTCCGGCAGCTTCTCGCGCGGTTACGACGAGAACAGCGTCAAGCTCGGTATCGGCGTCAAGTTCTAAGCCGACTGAACATACCGACATCAAGAAGCCGGGCACGTCGCCCGGCTTTTTTCTGTCGGCTCATTGTTCTGAAGCACTCAGCCCTGGGACTTGAACTCGTTATGGGCGGGGAATTTCTTGTCGAACTGCCGCAGCCAGTCGGTGAGCGGCGCATGATCGGCTTCCCACTGGTCCTTGAAGCGCAGCGCGAGATAATCGAGCGTCGCGGCCAGCGCGAAATGTCCGCCATTGAGTTTCTTGCCTGTTTTCGGCGGATTGGCGCTGAGGTGAGCGAGCCCGCTCGTCGCCTTCTTCCATTGCCGGTCGATCCACGGCTGGTGAATCTTTTCCTCGTCGCGGAAGCGCCGCTCGTAGACGATCGCCAGCAGGCAATCGCAGATGCCGTCGCAGAGCGCCTCGAGGATTTCCGCATCCGTGCGCTTCCCCTTCTTGGAAGGATAGAGCCCGCCCTTCGTCAGCCGGTCGAAATAATGCATGATCGCCACGCTGTCATAGATCGAGACGCCGTCATCGGTCAGCAGCGTCGGGATCTTGCCGAGCGGATTGTTCTCCACCAGGATCGCCGGCGCGGTATTGGTGTCGACCCGGATGGCGTTCAACTCCAGCTCCAGAAAATGCGCGGCCATCCGCACCTTGTTGGAATAGGGCGAGGCGGGCGAACAAAGGAGCTTCATGGGACACCTGATGAGATTGTGAATCTGCGGCGCGGACTATTCCTGAAGGCGATTACGGGGTCAATCGTCCGTGACCGCCTTGGTCTCGCCGCGCAGCCAGAAGGCGCGGTGCGAGGCGAAACGGTCCTGCGCCAGATGGTCCTTTAGCGCCGGCAGCAACTGGTGCAACTCGTCCTTCAGTGTGAAGGGCGGATTGACGATGACGAGGCCCGAGCCCGTCAGTCCGGTTATGCCGCGGTCGCTGCGAACGGTGAGTTCGGCGCAGAGCATTTTCGGAATGTCTTGCGCCTGCAGCGTCGCGTGGAATTCCTTGATCGGCGCCCCCTTCTTCAGTGGATACCACAGGCAATAGGTGCCGCCGGGAAAACGGCGATAGGCCTTTTCCAGCCCCTCGGCCAGGCGCTGATATTCGTCCTCTTCCTCGAAGGGCGGATCGACGAGCACGATGCCGCGCTTCTCTTTCGGCGGCAGATGTGCGCCGAGCGCCAGCCAGCCGTCGAGTTCGGTGATGCGGGCGTGGTGATCGCCCTCGAACAGCCGGTGCAGCCTGAGGTAATCCTCGGGATGCAGTTCCATGGCCGACAAGCGGTCCTGCGGCCGAAACAGCATGCGCGCAAGTTTCGGCGATCCGGGATAGAAGCGGATGCCGCCCTCAGGGTTGAGCTCGCGGATTGCTGCGAGATAGGGCTCCAGCAGTTCGGCAACTTGCGATCCGAGATCGGCCTGCATCAGCTTGCCGATGCCGTCCAGCCATTCGCCGGTTTTCTGCGCTTCCTCGGAGGAGAGGTCGTAGAGCCCGATGCCGGCATGCGTGTCGAGTACGCGGAACGCCCCGTCCTTCTTCTGCATGTAGCGGATCAGCCGCGCCAGCACGGCATGTTTCAGCACATCGGCAAAATTGCCCGCGTGGTAGATGTGGCGGTAGTTCATTTTCGCTGATGTCCGTATGAATTCGCGTCATGGGGAGTTTTTGTGGCTTTTGGCCATGCAGGCCTTGGCATATACAAATGCCATGAACATTGCGACCCCCATCCAAGCCAAATCCCAGAAGCTGGACAGCAAGGTCGGCCACACGGCCTGTCCGCACGACTGTCCCTCCACCTGCGCGCTCGAGGTCGAGATATCAGAGGACGGCCGCATCGGCCGCGTGCGCGGCGCCGGCGATCATTCCTACACATCGGGCGTCATCTGCGCCAAGGTCGCCCGTTATGCCGAGCGGCTCTATCATCCCGACCGGCTGATGCACCCCTTGCGCCGCGCCGGCGCCAAGGGGGCAGGGCAGTGGCAGCAGATTTCCTGGGACGTTGCGCTGGATGAGATCGCCGAAGCCTTTGTGAAGGCCGAGGCGAGGGACGGCAGCGAAGCGATCTGGCCCTATTTCTATGCCGGCACCATGGGCTGGGTGCAGCGCGATTCGATCGATCGCCTGCGTCATGCCAAGCGCTATTCCGGCTTCTTCTCGTCGATCTGCACCAATCCCGCCTGGACCGGCTTCACCATGGCGACCGGCACGCTGCGCGGCCCCGATCCTCGCGAGATGGGCCGCACCGATTGCGTCGTCATCTGGGGCACCAATGCGGTTTCGACGCAGGTCAACGTGATGACCCACGCCATCAAGTCGCGCAAGGAGCGCGGCGCCAAGATCGTCGTCATCGACATCTACGACAACCCGACGATGAAACAGGCCGACATGGCTCTGATCGTCAGGCCCGGTACCGATGCAGCACTCGCCTGCGCCGTCATGCACATCGCCTTCCGCGACGGCTATGCCGACCGTGAATACATGGCGAAGTACGCCGACGATCCCGTCGGTCTCGAAGCGCATTTGAAGACGAAGACGCCGCAATGGGCGGCAGATATCACCGGCCTGTCGGTCGAGGAAATCGAAGCCTTCGCCCGACTCGTCGGCACGACGAAGAAAACCTTCTTCCGCCTCGGTTACGGCTTTACCCGCCAGCGCAATGGCGCGGTCGCCATGCATGCGGCCGCCTCGATCGCCACCGTTCTCGGCTCCTGGCAATATGAGGGCGGCGGCGCCTTCCATTCGAACAGCGACATCTTCCGCATGAACAATGCCGAACTGACCGGCCGGTCGATGAAGGATGCCGATATCCGCATGCTCGACCAGTCGCAGATCGGTCGGGTGCTGACCGGCGATCCTGTGGCGCTGCGCCATCGCGGCCCGGTGACGGCGATGCTGATCCAGAACACCAATCCCGCCAACATCGCCCCCGAGCAGCGCCTGGTCAGGCGTGGCTTTGCCCGTGACGACCTCTTCGTCGCCGTCCACGAACAATTCATGACCGAAACGGCCGAGATCGCCGATATCGTCATTCCGGCGACGATGTTCGTCGAGCATGACGATATCTATCGGGCCGGCGGCCAGAACCATATTCTGCTGGGGCCGAAGCTGGTCGAGCCGCCACCCACCCTGCGCACCAATCTCTTCGTCATCGAGGAACTGGCCAAACGCCTCGGCGTCGCCGATCGCCCCGGCTTCGGTTTCACCGCCCGCGAGATGGTCGACCGCATCCTCGAATCGAGCGGCCTGCCCGATTACGAGCATTTCCTCGAACACAAATGGTTCGACCGTCAGCCGGCTTTCCAGGACGCCCATTTCCTGAACGGCTTTGCCCATCCGGATGGCAAGTTCCATTTCCGCCCGGACTGGATCAATCAGCCGGCGCCGAACAAGCCGCCCGCCGCAATCGGCGTGCTCGGACCGCATGCCGCGCTTCCGGCCTTCCCCGATCAGGTCGATGTCATCGAAGTCGCTGATCCCGAGCATCCCTTCCGCCTCGCCACCTCGCCTGCGCGCAATTTCCTGAATTCGAGCTTCTCCGAGACCAAGACCTCGCGCCAGAAAGAGGGCCGCCCCGAGGTGATGATCAATCCGGCCGACGCCGACGCCGCTGGTATCGCCCACGGCGATCTTGTCCGCATCGGCAACAGCCGCGGTGATCTGCGTCTCCACGCCCGCATTACCACCGAAGTCAAATCAGGCGTGCTGATCGCCGAGGGACTTTGGCCGAACAAGGCGCATGTCGACGGCGAGGGCATCAACGTCTTGACCGGCGCCGACCCCGTCGCGCCCTATGGCGGGGCGGCCGTACACGACAACAAGGTCTGGCTTCGCAGGGACGCAGCATGATGCAGCCGAAATCAAGGGTGAAAATCGTCAGCGAAGAAACACTGTCGAACGGCTGGACGCGGCTGAGCGGCTACCTGCTCGACTATATCGACCGCAAAGGCGCAACCCAACGGCTGAAGCGGGAGATCTACCACCGCACGCCCGCCGCCTGCATCCTGCTTTATGATCCCAAGCGCGACCTCGTCGTTCTCGTCCGCCAGTTCCGTCTCGCCGTTCATCTCAACGGCGATCCCGCCTGGATGATCGAAGTCCCGGCCGGTCTTCTCGACGACGATCATCCCGAAGCGGCGATCCGTCGCGAGGCTATGGAGGAGACCGGCTATCGTCTGCGCGATGCGCGATTCCTCTTCAAATCCTATCCCTCACCGGGTGCCATCACCGAAGTCGTCCACTTCTTCGCAGCCCTCATCGACGCCGCCGACCGCGTGGCCGACGGCGGCGGCCTGGACGAGGAACACGAGGATATCGAGGTCCTCGAAATCCCCCTCGACGAGGCTGCGGCGATGATCGAAACAGGCGAGATCTTCGACGCCAAGACCATCGTGCTTTTGCAATGGGCGCTGTTGAACAGGGGGAAGCTTTCCTAACCTCCGGCGAAGGCGAGATTTTCCGCTGACGCGGCACGTTCCAGTCTGGCGTCCAGCGTCGCAAGCGATACGTTCTCTGCGACCGCAAGCGCCAGATAAGCGGCGTCATAGGCCGATAGCTGATATTTTCCGGCAAGTCGTAAGATCGGAAGATGGTCTTCTCGTGAGACAGTGCGTAGCGGCAGGCTGGTAAGTCGCATGAGACAAGCGAGCACGTCCTCGGTGGAGATGCGTTTCCGCCGTTCCGCGGTCAATAGGATGTTGCGTATCTCATGCCAGAAGAGATCGGGCACGAAGGCATCTTCCGTTTCGAGAAACGACAAGGCTTCTTCGGCAGTCCGGCTTTCCTCATCCGGAAGCAACCAAGCCGCCGCAACCGAAGCATCGACCACGAACGGCATTAGCGCTGACCTTCGCGTCGCCAGGCCTGAATTTCAGCCGCGGTCGCTCCGGCGCGTTCTGCCCGTTCGCTGCGGAGTGCACGGATGGCATCGAGCCTCTGGCGACGGTCATCGATCTTGATCATGCGGGCGACCGCGTTGTTGCCGCGCGATATCACCACATCCTCGCCTGCTTCCACCTTTGTCAGAAGCTCCGAGAGATGCGTTTTTGCCTCTGCCACTTTCACTTTGATAGTCATCACCACCATCCACTTTGTCTCTAATGTAATGTCATGGCAAAACTTGGTCAACTGATTGGTCAAGTATGGCAAAGCAAGAACGGAAAGAGCAAGAAGTTTGGAAGTTCTTCATGCGATTGTCACGAAGCCGCTCTATGGGCTGCGGTTTATCAATCATCGGATGCAGTAGGAGAAAGCCCATGTGGCTCAGCAATTTCACCCTCGTTCTTCCAGACGAGGTGGTGAGTGAAGGTGCCCTGCGTGTTGAGGATGGCGTCATTGCCGAGATCAGGCCGGAGCCTGTCGCCGGTGCTACGATCGATGGCGGCGGGCGGCTGCTGATGCCCGGTTTCGTCGACCTGCATGGCGACATGATCGAGCGCGAGATTGCACCGCGACCGAACGCGCATATGCCGATCGATTTCGGCATTCACGAACTCGACAAGAAGCTTGCCGCCGCCGGTGTCACGACGGCGTTCGCCGCGGTCTCTTTCGCCACCGAAAGCGTCTACGGCCACGTCCGCTCGCTTGAGACGACCTCGGCTGTGATCGAAGGCATCAACCGCCTGCGCGACGATCTGCTGATCGACCACCGCGTCCACGCCCGCTACGAAATCACCAATGTCGGCGCCGCCCCCACGCTCGAGCGCCTGCTGGATGCCGATCAGATCGATATGGTGTCGCTCACCGACCACACGCCTGGCCAGGGCCAGTACAACAACCTACAGAGCTACATCCTCAGCATTTCCGAGCGTCGCGCCATCTCCGAGGAAATGGCGGCGGAGATCGTCGCCAAGCGCATCGCCATGCGCAGCAATCCTGACATCGAAGCCAAGCTGAAGGAGATCGTCGCGTTGTCGCTGAAGCACAAGCTGTCGCTTGCCTCGCATGACGATGACAGCGTCGAAAAAGTCGCCGAGATGCACGATCTTGGCGTCACCATCAGCGAGTTTCCGGTCACCGCACCTGCAGCGGAAGAGGCGCGCCGGCGCGGCCTCTGGACGCTGATGGGCGCGCCGAACGCGCTGCGCGGCCAGTCGATGTCGGGCAATCTCAGCGCGCTTGATGCCGCAAGGGCCGGCCTGCTCAGCGTCATCGCCGCCGATTATCATCCGGCTGCCTTCGTGCCCGGCATCTTCAAGCTTGCCGACATGGCGGAAGGCGGCCTGCCGGCCGCCGTCGCCATGGCGACCGGCAATGCGGCCCGTTCCGCCGGCTTGTCGGATCGCGGCGAGATCGCCATCGGCCAACGTGCAGATCTTGTCGTGGTCGAGCCGGGCGACATCAACCGCATCCGCGCCACCTTCCGCGCCGGCCGCTTCGTCTATAGTGACGGCACGCTGCATCCGTTGCGGGCGCTGGCGGCTTGACAATGTCGCCCAAGGCTGCGGTTTTGGGACGACGATATCCATAAACAAAGAGAGAGGGCTGCCCCTCACCCTAACCCTCTCCCCGTAAAAACGGGGCGAGGGGACCTGCCCCGCGAGAGGTTGATGGGGAACTGAGAGGGTGCGGCATATCCCTTCGCCCCGTTTACGGGGAGAAGGTGGCGGCAGCCGGATGAGGGTGGTCATTCGCGCCGCGTGGCGATGCGCTTAGGCGCGGTCGCCGATCAGCGAAATCAGCTGGCCCTTCGGCGCGGCAATCGAAGCCTCAGCGCCCACCGCTTTGCCGCCTTCCATCGTCACGCGGCCTTCGGCAAAGAGTCGCAGCGCTTGCGGATAGATCTGGTGTTCGACGGTGAGCACGCGCGCGGCAAGGCTTTCGGCCGTGTCGCCGGAGAGAACCGGGACGGCCGCCTGGCCGATCGTCGGTCCCTCGTCCATGCCTTCGGTGACGAAATGTACCGTGCAGCCGGCGATCCGCATGCCGGCGTCGATGGCGCGCTGGTGCGTATGCAGCCCGGGAAACAGCGGCAGCAGGGAAGGGTGGATGTTGAGCATCCGGCCTTCGTAACGCTGGATGAAGGTCGCCGTCAGCAGCCGCATGTAGCCTGCCAGGCAGAGAATGTCGGGTTTAAGCTCGTCAAGCGCCGAAAAGATCGCCGCCTCATGCGCCTCCTTGCTGGCATAATCCTTGCGGGGGAAGGCGAAGGTGGCGATGCCTTCGGCCGCCGCCTTTGAGAGCCCCCCGGCATCCGGCTTGTCGGAGATCACGCCGACGATTTCAACCGGGTAGTCGGCGGACTTCGCCGCCGAGACCAGCGCCATCATGTTGGAGCCGCCGCCGGATATGAAGACGACGACGCGTTTGCGCGGCGTGATCATATGGCAAGCGTACCCTTATAGACCGTGCCGGCAGCGCCTTCGTCGCGGGCGATCATCCGGCCGAGGGTCACGACCTTTTCGCCCTCGGCTTCGAGCGCCTTCGTTACCGCGGCGACGTTTTCACCGGCGACGACGACGATCATGCCGATGCCGCAGTTGAAGGTGCGCAGCATTTCCTTGGCCTCGACGCCGCCCGTCCTGGCGAGCCATGAAAACACCGGCGGCACCTTGACGGCGTCAAGATGGATTTCGGCCGCCAGATGCTTCGGCAGCACGCGCGGAATATTCTCCGGGAAGCCGCCGCCGGTGATATGGGCAAGCGCCTTCAGCGCACCGGTCTCGCGGATCGCCTTCAGGAGCGGCTTCACGTAGATGCGGGTCGGCTCTAACAGCGCTTCGCCGAGCTTCTTGCCTTCGGCGAATGGCGCCGGCGCATCCCAGCCGAGGCCGGAGAGTTCGACGATCTTGCGCACCAGCGAAAAGCCATTGGAATGGACGCCGGAGGAGGCAAGGCCGAGGATCACGTCACCCTCGGCGATATCGCCTGAGGGCAGGAGCTTGCCGCGTTCGGCAGCACCCACGGCAAAACCGGCGAGATCATAATCGCCAGAAGAATACATGCCCGGCATTTCGGCCGTCTCGCCGCCGATGAGCGCGCAACCCGCCTCGCGACAGCCGGCGGCGATGCCGCCGACGATCGCGGCACCCTGGTCGGGATCGAGTTTGCCCGTCGCGAAATAATCGAGGAAGAACAGCGGCTCGGCGCCCTGCACCACCAGATCGTTGACGCACATGGCGACGAGGTCGATGCCGACGGTGTCGTGATAATCGGCATCGATGGCGATCTTCAGCTTGGTGCCGACGCCGTCATTGGCGGCGACCAGAACCGGATCGGTAAAGCCTGCGGCCTTGAGATCGAAGAGCCCGCCGAAGCCGCCGATCTCGCCATCGGCGCCGGGGCGGCGCGTTGAGCGCACCGCCGGCTTGATCTTCTCGACGAGGAGGTTGCCGGCATCGATGTCGACGCCCGCATCGCTATATGTCAGGCCGTTTTTCCCAGACTGGCTCATGCTGGTCTCCGATGGCTATTTCAGGCGGCAAACGTGCCGCGTCATCTGCCGGTCGCAATTGCATGACAGGGGCGTTTATGCAAGCACTGCATGGCAAAAGCCCCCAATTTCCCACGTCCTCCCGCAGCCTTTTCGGGATTTGGCGCAACAGGGTTGACCATCTTTGCGCCTGCATCCTATGTGCTGAATGGCCGCGTCGGATCGGATGCGGCATTCAGCGGCGGCGAGCGATCAGCGGGGAAGCGATGCCACAGCATGTCAGCGGCAACAGTCTCAAGCGCCAGATCTTCTTCTGGCTGGCCGTGCTCGTCTTTTTCATCGTCTTTCTTTATGTCTTCAGTTCGATCCTTTTGCCTTTCATCGCCGGCATGGCGATCGCCTATTTCCTGGATCCGGTGGCTGATCGGCTGGAGCGCCTTGGCCTCAGCCGCATGATGGCGACGGTCGGCATCCTCATTGCCTTCGTCGTCGTCTTCGCCTTGGCGCTGATGATCCTCATTCCGGTACTCGTCAGCCAGTTCAACGACTTCGCCGAGCGCCTGCCGGGTTATATCAGTCAGTTGCAGCAGTTCGTCACCCAGTCACAGAATTCGTTGCTGCCGGACTGGATCAAGAACCAGATGGGCACGATCAAGGACAATCTTTCCGGTATCCTGTCGGAGGGTATGGGTTTCCTCACCGGCCTCTTCGCGCAGATCTGGAATTCCGGCAAGGCGATCGTCGATGTCATCTCGCTGCTCGTCGTCACCCCAGTCGTCGCCTTCTATATCCTGCTCGACTGGGACCGCATGGTCGCCAAGGTGGATGCCTGGATTCCGCGTGATTACATCAATGAGGTTCGCCAGATTGCCAAGGAGATCGATCAGGCGATCGCCGGCTTCATTCGCGGCCAGGGTTCGCTCTGCCTCATCCTCGGCATCTATTATGCCGTCGGCCTTTCCCTCGTGGGGCTGAATTTCGGTCTGCTGATCGGCCTTTTCGCCGGCATGATCAGCTTCATTCCCTATGTCGGCTCGATGGTCGGCCTCGTTCTTGCCGTCGGCGTGGCGCTGGTGCAGTTCTGGCCGGATTATCCCTGGATCGGCCTCGTGCTCGCCGTCTTCTTCTCCGGCCAGTTCCTGGAAGGCAATGTTCTGCAGCCGAAGCTTGTCGGCGAAAGCGTTGGCCTGCATCCGGTCTGGCTGATGTTTGCGTTGTTTGCCTTCGGCGCACTCTTCGGTTTCGTCGGTCTTCTGGTCGCCGTGCCGGCCGCTGCCGCCGTCGGCGTTCTTGTCCGTTTTGCGCTTTCGCGCTATCTTCAGAGCGATCTTTATTTTGGCGGGTCGCCGAGCACCCGCCCCCGGAAGACGAAATCAGTTCCCAATGAATGACGTGAAGAATGCTGATCCGAAGCGCAAGGCCGGAGAGCAGCTGCCACTGGCCTTTTCGCACGATGCCGCCAGCGGGCGCGACGACCTCCTGATCTCGGAGCGTCTCGCTGCCGCCGTTTCGATCGTCGACGCCTGGCCGGAATGGCCGTCGCCGGTTGTCGTGCTAGCCGGTCCCGTCGGCTCTGGGAAATCCCATCTCGCCCGCATCTGGAGCGAATTGAGCGGCGCCGTCAGCATCCATCCGGATCTCGGTTCGGACGCCGCGGTTGCTGCCGCCACTGGGCCGGTGCTGTTCGAGGACGCTGACCGCCTCGGCTTCGATGACAATGCGCTCTTCCATGTCATCAACAGCGTCCGCGAAAACGGCACCAGCCTGCTGATAACAAGCCGTCTCTGGCCGATGTCGTGGCCGGTTCTGCTGCCCGATCTGCGTTCGCGCCTGAAAGCCGCAACCGTCGTCGAGATCGGCGAGCCTGATGAGATGCTGTTGTCGCAGGTGATCGTCAAGCTCTTTGCCGACCGGCAGCTTTATATAGATGACAAACTCGTGCTCTATATCGTCAACCGGATGGAGCGGTCGCTGAACGCGGCCCAGACGATCGTCGAAAGGCTTGACCGGCTGGCCCTGTCGCGGGGCACGAAAATCACCCGGTCTCTTGCTGCCGAAGTATTGAATGAATTGGGAAATTCGGAACCGGCCGATTGACTGTCACAGTTCCGTCGTCAAACTGATATAATTGCCTGTGGCGATTGAGAACGGGGTAAGCGGACAATGGATAGTGCAGTCGCAGAACATCAAGAACTCGCTCCTGAGATCAACGACAACACCCCCCCGCTGGAAGAGCTGCTCAAGAGCCCCGAGCGCTTTATCAACCGAGAATTCTCCTGGCTGCAGTTCAACCGCCGTGTCCTCGAAGAAACGCTGAATACCGAGCATCCGCTGCTCGAGCGCGTCCGCTTCCTGTCGATCTCGGCCGCCAACCTCGATGAATTCTTCATGGTGCGTGTCGCCGGCCTCGAGGGTCAGGTACGCCAGAACATCGCCATCCGTAGCCCCGACGGCAAGACGCCGGCCGAGCAGCTCGATTCGATCCTACAGGAGATCGACCATCTGCAGATGGAGCAGCAGGCCTCGCTCGCCGTGCTGCAGCAGTATCTCGCCAAGGAAGACATCCTAATCGTGCGCCCCGGTGCCTTGAGCGATGCCGACCGCCAGTGGCTGGCCGCCGAATTCGAACAGGCGATCTTCCCGGTCCTGACGCCGCTCTCGATCGATCCGGCCCATCCGTTCCCCTTCATTCCCAATCTCGGCTTCTCGATCGGTCTGCAGCTCGTGAGCAAGAATGGCCGCGAGCCGATGACGGCGCTGCTGCGCCTGCCGGTGGCGCTCGACCGCTTCGTCCGCCTGCCGGATGATGGAAACACGATCCGCTACATCACCCTCGAAGATGTCGCCAATATCTTCATCCATCGGCTCTACCCGGGTTACGAGGTGCAGGGCTCCGGTACGTTCCGCGTCATCCGCGACAGCGATATCGAAGTCGAGGAAGAGGCCGAGGATCTCGTCCGCTTCTTCGAAACGGCGCTGAAGCGCCGCCGCCGCGGCAAGGTCATCCGCATCGAGACCGATTCGGAAATGCCAGCCTCGCTCCGTCAATTTGTCGTTCAGGCGCTTAATATCCCCGACAATCGCGTCGCCGTTCTGCCGGGCCTTTTGGCGCTGAACACCCTGTCCGAGATCACCAAGGCGCCGCGCGACGATCTCCGGTTTCTTCCCTACAATGCGCGATTTCCCGAGCGCGTCCGCGAACATGCCGGCGACTGCTTCGCCGCCATTCGCGAAAAGGACATGGTCGTCCATCACCCTTACGAATCCTTCGACGTGGTGGTCCAGTTTCTTCTCCAGGCTGCGCGCGATCCTGACGTTCTGGCGATAAAGCAGACGCTTTACCGCACCTCCAACGACAGTCCGATCGTCCGCGCCCTGGTCGACGCCGCCGAAGCCGGCAAGTCGGTGACGGCGCTGGTCGAACTCAAGGCCCGCTTCGACGAAGAGGCGAACATCCGCTGGGCGCGCGATCTCGAGCGCGCCGGCGTGCAGGTCGTCTTCGGCTTCATCGAGCTCAAGACCCACGCCAAGATGTCGATGGTCGTGCGCCGCGAGGAAGGCAAGCTCAGGACTTATTGCCACCTGGGAACGGGCAACTACCACCCGATCACCGCGAAGATCTATACCGACCTGTCCTATTTCACCTGCAATCCGGTCATCGCCCACGACATGGCGAATATCTTCAACTTCATCACCGGCTATGGCGAGCCGGAACAGGGCATGCAGCTCGCGATTTCGCCCTATACGATGCGCCCGCGCATCCTGCGCCACATCGAGGAAGAGATTCAGCACGCCAGGAACGGCGGGCCGGCGGCGATCTGGATGAAGATGAATTCGCTGGTTGATCCCGACATCATCGACGCGCTCTATCGCGCCAGCCATGCCGGCGTCGAGATCGATCTCGTCGTGCGCGGCATCTGCTGCCTGCGTCCGCAGGTGCCCGGCCTTTCGGAAAAGATCCGCGTCAAGTCGATCGTCGGCCGCTTCTTGGAACACAGCCGCATCTTCTGCTTCGGCAACGGCCACGGCCTGCCGTCCGACAAGGCGCTGGTTTACATCGGTTCGGCCGACATGATGCCGCGAAATCTCGATCGCCGCGTCGAAACCATGGTTCCGCTGACGAATCCGACCGTTCACGAGCAGGTCTTGTCACAGATTATGCTCGGCAACGTGATTGACAATCAACAAAGCTACGAGATATTGCCCGACGGTACGTCGCGACGCATGGAAGTGCGCAGGGGCGAGGAACCGTTCAATGCGCAGCAGTATTTCATGACCAATCCGAGCCTGTCGGGCCGTGGAGAAGCTCTGAAGTCCAGTGCGCCGAAGCTGATCGCCGGTCTGCTCGAAGGCCGCAACAACAAGTAAAACTGGACCTAAATGGTTGAATCTGAAGCCCAGGGGCGCCTTCCGGGGATCGCCCCGGTCTCCGTCGTCGACATTGGATCGAATTCCATTCGTCTGGTCGTCTACGAAGGCATGTCCCGTTCACCAACCGTCCTCTTTAATGAAAAGGTTCTCTGCGGCCTCGGCAGGGGCATAGCCCTTACCGGCAAGATGGATGAAGACAGCGTCGGCCGGGCTTTGGCGGCGCTGCATCGTTTCAAGGCCCTGTCCGACCAGGCGCGTGCCGCCACCATGTATGTGCTGGCGACGGCCGCCGCGCGCGAGGCGAGCAACGGTCCTGATTTCATCCATCAGGCGGAAACAATCCTCGGCCGCAAGGTCCGCGTGCTCTCCGGCGAAGAGGAGGCGAAATTCGCCTCGCTCGGTATCATCAGCGGCTTCTACAATCCCGACGGTATTGCCGGCGACCTCGGCGGCGGCTCGCTGGAACTGATCGATATCAAGGGCAAAGAAGTCGGCAAGGGCATCACCCTGCCGCTCGGCGGCCTGCGCCTGTCGGAGTATGCCGGCGGTTCGCTTTCCAAGGCGCGCACCTTTGCCCGCAAGCAGGTGAAGACGGCAAAGCTGCTGTCGAAAGGCGAGGGGCGCACCTTCTACGCCGTCGGCGGCACCTGGCGAAACATCGCCAAGCTGCACATGGAAATCACCCATTATCCGCTGCACATGATGCAGGGCTATGAGGTGTCGCTCGAAGCGATGATGCTTTTCCTCGAACAGGTGGTGACCGCCCGCGATTCCAGGGAGCCGGCGCTGCAGGCGGTATCCAAGCATCGCCGTTCGCTGTTGCCCTTCGGCGCCGTCGCCATGAAGGAAGTGCTGAGCGCGATGAAGCCCTCGGTGATTTCCTTCTCGGCGCAGGGGGTGCGCGAGGGATATCTCTATTCGCTGCTGTCGGAGTCCGAACGCCGCCTCGATCCGCTGCTTGCCGCTGCCGGCGAACTGGCGATCCTGCGTGCCCGTTCGCCGGAGCACGCCCGCGAACTGGCGGAATGGACCGGCCGGATGATGCCGCTCTTCGGCGTCCAGGAAACCGAAGAGGAAAGCCGATATCGCCAGGCCGCCTGTCTGCTTGCCGATATCAGCTGGCGCGCCCATCCCGACTATCGCGGTCTGCAGGCGCTGAACGTCATCGCCCACTCCTCCTTTGTCGGCATCAGCCATCCCGGCCGCGCCTTCATCGCGCTCACCAACTATTACCGTTTCGAAGGCCTGCATGACGACGGCGCCACCGGCCCGCTGGCGCAAATCGCCACGCCACTGCTCATCGAGCGCGCCAAGCTGCTCGGCGGTATGTTGCGGGTCGTCTACCTCTTCTCGGCCTCGATGCCCGGCATCGTCAAGAACCTGACCTTCCGCAAATCCTCGAGCCCGGATCTCGACCTTGAATTCGTCGTCCCCCCCGAATACCGCGATTTCGCCGGCGAACGCCTGGACGGCCGCCTGCAGCAGCTGTCGAGGCTGACGAACAAGCGGCTGGCGTTTTTGTTCGAGTAGGGTAGGTCCGCTGTTGCCGTATTCGGTGGTTTAGCTTTTCGTGCTGAAAGCTCGCTCCTCCCTCATTCCTGGGACGAGCACAGGAGGGAGGCTGAGGCAATGCCTCGCGCAAAAGAGGCGGCGCTGATCGCGCCGCCCTCAGATGCCCTCAGGACTTGCTGCTTACTTCGCGTTCAAGAACTCACCAACCTCAAGCAGACTGAATTCGTTATTGTCGGCCTTGTCGACGGCGCGGCCGGCTGAGAAGGGCAGGTTGTTGTCGTTGCCGATGATGATGTGGGTGGCGTCGACGCGGTCGACGTTTTCGATCGTCACGAACGGCATGTCATAGACGCCATCCTTGCTGCCCGCCTTCTTCTTATTGTCGGGATCCTGAATGTTCAGGAGGTCGATATAGCCGATCTTGCGGACGGCCTTGCCGACATTGGCGTCGTTGAACTCGATCTTGTAGACGCGTTTCAGCTCCGCCGGAGCCTCGAAGCAATCCGGCTTCGGCTGCTTCGGGTCGGCGCAGGCCCTGTCCTTGGTGCCGGCGCCGCTGTCGCGCTCGATGACGAGAGCGGTGGTGTCGTCGAGCATGTTGAAATCGCCGATCGACACACCCTTGTCTTCGAACGGATAGAGCCAGCTGCGGCCGGTCCATTTCTTGGCGGCGACGTCGAATTCGATGACGCGGACGGCAGTGTGGCCATCGACCGTCTCCATCGTGCCGTCATCCTTATAGAGGGCGCCTTCGAGCAAGCCGTAGAGTTTGGAGCCGTCCTTCGACATGGCAAGGCCTTCGAAGCCGCCGGAGCGCTTCAGGTTGAAGACCGGCATCTTCGCGGCCGGGTTGCCCGGGAGCTGGATCAGCGGATTGTCGGGCGAAAGCACCGGCTTGCCGTCGAGCGTCGTCGGGATGACATCCGTCAGCCGGCCTTCCGTGTCGATTTTCAGGATGTAGGGGCCGAATTCGTCGCCGAGCCAGAAGCCGTCGGCAACCGGCTGGATCGATTCGATGTCGAAGTCGGCGCCGGTGAGGTAACGCGTATCCGTGCCTTCGAGGACGATCGGGAACGGAGCGATCTTGTTCGGATCGGAGAGGAAGAGGTTCTTGATGATCTCGGCCTTGTTACCGGCCCAGTCGAATTTCATCTGGTGCAGGAAAAGCATGGCGTCCGAAGAGTTGGCCTTCGAGCCGAAACCGTTGTCCGTCAACGTCCAGAAGGTACCGTCGGCCATCGTCTTGATGCCCGAGAAGCCCTGGACCGGCTGGCCATCGAAGGGGAGCTTCAGGTCGGTGACACGGGCGCCGTCCTTACCGGGAACTGTGCCGAGCGCTTCGGTGCGCTTGCGGTCCGCCGTGGTAAATTTGCCGGAATGCTTGAGAAATTCGGGGGCGTCGGCCGGTGCCGGAACCATGGTGTTGGCAGGCAGGATCGCCTGGCCGGCGAGCTTGGCCGGGAACTGCTGCTGGTCGGCCGAAGCGGAGGTCGCGGCCAGGATGAAAAGTGATACGGAAGCAAAAAGGACGGTCTTCATGATATCCCCATGGAACGGATGCGAGTGGCTTCCGCTTAGCAGGGCTTTGATGTCAGCGAATTGACGGTTGGGTGAAGCTTTGGTGACGGCTAAAAGTGTTTCGTCAGCCGTGCAGAATGACGGCGGGCGTGTTCAGCACGGTGACGGCGCGTGAGGAAAGTGCCATGACACCGAGCGCCTGGCCGCGTCCCTTGACGGCATGGGTGCCGAGATCCTCGCAGGAGATGTCCTCGGGAAATTCCATGCGCCGGGCAAGGTCGGCGGAGATCAGCACCGGCCGGTTCAGGCTGCGGCAGAGCGTTTCCAGCCGGGCGGTGGTGTTCACAGTGTCGCCGAAATAGCTGATCTTGTGATGGTCGACGCCGATTTCGGCGGTGATGATCTCGCCGCCGTGAAGGGCGGCGCGGAGCTTCGGCACCTGGCCGTAATTTTTCCGCCAGCCGGCGGCATTGGCTTCGATATCGGCCAAAATGTCGAAGATGCAGCGCACGCAGCGAGCGCCCTTGATGCCGCGAGCCAGCGGCCAGGTGATGATCGCGGCATCGCCGACATAGTCGTTGATCATGCCCTTGTGGCGTCTGACGGGTTCGGCGAAGGTCGCAAACAGCGAACTCAGCAGCTGTTGCGCCCGGAGGTCGCCGTGCTTTTCGGCAAAAGCCGTCGAATCGACCAGATCGATGAACAGGAAGACACGTTCTTCCCTGACCGGATTGCGGTAACGGCTGACGAGCATGCTGAGGAAAACGTCGCGGCCGAGCAGTTCCCGCACGCGCAGGATGAAGATCATCGCCGAGCAGACGGCCAGCGCATAGAGGAATATCTCATACGGCATGATGACGAGATCGAGGAACGACGAAGGCTTCACCATGCCGAGTGACGAGAGCAGCAGAGCGGCGCAGGCAAAGCCGATGCTCATCAGGATCTCGTAAATCACCAGTTCGGTCACGATGAAGGCAAAGGTCGGCAACTTCTGGATACGTCTGTAAAGCGCGCGAAACAGCACCTTGCGCTCGAAGGCGATGATCGGCATGCCGATGAACAGCGCGAAGATCGCCCCGATAACGGGCGTCTGATTGGAGTAGAACGACAGATCGTAGACGACGCCGCTGGCAGCCAGGACGATCGTGATCAGGATCCAGTTCTGCGTCGGAGATATTTCCCGCATGCCGCCTCTTCGCCGTGATGGTCGCTCCAGCCATTGTTTCAGCTGGGAAAAAAGCGTCAAGCGAATTTGGTTCCGTCTCACAGACTGACGGTTTCGACCTTCCGGCCGACGAAACGCAGGCCAATCTGGCCCTGGATGAGCTGCAACGCCGGCTCCCCGAAAAGGTCGCGCCGCCAGCCGTTAAGGGCAGCGACTTCGGCCTTCTCGCCCTCGGCGGCGATCCTGTCGAGATCCTCGCTGTTGGCGATAACCTTCGGCGCCACGCCGTGTTTTTCCGAAATCAGCTTCAGCAGCACCTTCAGCAGTTCGACGGCGGCAGCGGCCCCTTCGGGCGCCTGCGCCTGGCGCGGCACATGCGGCATATCGGCCTTCGGAAGAGCAAGCGCCGCGTTGACGGCCTCGATGACGGATGCGCCTGACGTCGAGCGCTCCCAGCCTTTCGGAATGGTGCGCAACCGGCCGAGCGCCTCGGTATCTTTCGGCTGCTGCTGGGCGATCTCGTAGATCGCATCATCCTTCAGCACCCGCGACCGCGGCACATTGCGGGCGCGTGCCTCGCGTTCGCGCCAGGCGGCGACATATTTCAGGATCGCCAGCTCCTGCGGCTTGCGCAGCCGCATCTTCAGTCGCTGCCAGGCATCGTCGGGGTGCATGTCGTAGGTTTCTCGCGCTTCGAGAATGTCCATTTCCTCGGAGAGCCAGGAGGTGCGGCCTTCGCGATCGAGTTCCGCCTTCAGCGACAGGTAGACGTCGCGCAGATGGGTGACGTCGGCCAGTGCATATTCCAGCTGCTTGTCGGAGAGCGGCCGGCGGCTCCAGTCGGTGAAACGCGACGACTTGTCGATATGGACGTTCTTGATGCGGCTGACCAGCTGATCATAGGAGACGCTGTCGCCGAAGCCGCAGACCATGGCGGCGACCTGCGTGTCGAAGATCGGATGCGGAATGAGATTGCCGCGATTGAAGATGATTTCGATGTCCTGGCGCGCCGCGTGAAAGACCTTAAGCACCTTCGGATCGGCCATCAGCGCGAAGAAGGGGGCGAGGTCGATGCCCTTCGCCAGCGGATCGACGAGAACTTCGGTCGTCGGGCTTGCCATCTGGATCAGGCAGAGCTCCGGCCAGAAGGTCGTCTCCCGCAGGAATTCGGTGTCGATGGTGATGAAGTCGGACTTGGCCAGCTCTTTGCAGGCGGCCGCCAAATCGGCGGTGGTTTCGATCATATCATTTCATTCGCAGGAAAAGGTCGGTTGAACCTTCCTTCTCCTTTCGCTTCGATATGTCAATACAACAGCATACGGCTTCGAGCATTGCTGGCTAAGAATCACGTCCAAACTGAGGCAAGGCGAACACCGGCACCCAAAGTGCAGCCTCGATCAGCTCACCCTGAGATAGCTGGTCATCCCCGTCTTCTGATGCTCGATGATATGGCAATGCAGCAGCCAGTCGCCGGGATTGTCGGCGACGAAGGCGAGCTGCACTTTCTCGTCCGGCTGGATGAGATAGGTATCGGAGACCAGCGGCATTACCTCCCTGGTCGAGGAGGAGATCACCGTGAAGCTCATTCCGTGCAGATGGATCGGGTGCGCATGCGGTGTGGTATTTTCGAGATTGAAAACGTAGCTCTTGCCGAGCTTCAATTCCGCCAGCGGCGCCGTCGGATCGGGCGTGTCGCCCGGCCACGGCACCTTGTTGATCGCCCAGAAACTGTAGCCGAGCGTGCCGCAGATGCTTTCGACGGCGGCATTCTCGGCGGTGGCGCTTAGCACCAGCGGGATCTGTTCGGCGGTGGAAAGATCGGCTTTCGCCACCGGATTTTCGACAAGCGGCCCGAGATCGCCGATATCGCGCTTCAAGGATGATCCGACCGCGCGCAGGCTGGCGATCGTCTTCGGCGTCGTGCCGCGGATATCTTCGAGCGTCGCTGTGGCGCCCTCGCTGTCCGGCATGCGCACGGCAAGATCGAGCCGCTGACCCGGCCCGATCTGCAGCAGGTCGAGGGGAAACCGCTTCGGTACCGGATTGCCGTCGATCGCAATCACGCTCGCATCGGCTCCTTCCATCTTCAGCGAGAAGATCCGCGTCACGTCGGTCACGGCAATGCGCAGCCGCACCAGCCCGCCGGCCGGCCCGTCATATCGCGGCTCCTGATGCCAGTTGGCGGTGCGCACCGTGCCGTAGGTACCGGTCTTGGCGGCGTCGCGCGGCCGGAAGGGAGCGATGAACTGCCCGTCGCCGCCGAGCCGCCAGTCGCGCAGGTTCAGCACTACCTCGGCGTCGAACGCTGGATCGGCCGAATCTTCGACGACGATGACGCCGGTCATGCCGTGCCCCATCTGCGTCAGCGTGTTGCAATGCGGATGATACCAGAAGGTGCCGGCATCGGGCGGCGTGAAGGCATAGTCGAAACTGTCGCCGGTATAGATGTAGGGCTGCGTCATGAAGGGTACGCCGTCCATGCGGTTGTCGATGCGAAGCCCGTGCCAGTGGATCGTCGTCGGCTCGTCGAGCCCGTTTTTCAGCCGTGCCGCGTAAGGGCGTCCCTTGGTCATCCTCAGAACCGGCGGCATGCCGTCATCGCCCCAACTCATGATATCCCGGGTCGGGCCCGCCTCGGTCAGCATCGCCTCGGTCTTTACCGCTGTCAGCAGCTGCGGCTCGGGCGCTGCCTCGGCAAGCCCGAATTTGCCGGCAATGCCCATGCCGACACCATAGGCACCCGCGACGGCGGATGCCTTGAGAAGGTTGCGGCGAGTAAGGAGATGCATGCGGGCGCTCCATGGGTGAGAGTGCCGATCCTTTTAAAGTTGAGAGGCATCTTCATCAATATGGCAAACGCAGCCAAACTGCCGCACCATGCGGGCCGCAGACTCGCCATAAACGCGCGGGCTGCGCGCGCCAAGCCTTGACAAATCGGAGCGTCCATGCGCTTTTCCGCCCGATTTTCTTGTCGGTGCGGGAGAGCCATTGGAGCCCCTTGCTGCCGTCTTTAAGCCAGATACCGGGAATTGAGATGATGCATCGCTATCGCAGCCACACATGTGCAGCCCTCCGCAAGTCGGACGTCGGCGCCAATGTCCGGATTTCCGGTTGGGTCCACCGCGTTCGCGACCATGGCGGCGTTCTCTTCATCGACCTGCGCGACCATTACGGCATCACCCAGGTCGTTGCCGATCCGGATTCGCCCGCCTTCAAGCAGGCCGAACAGGTTCGCGGCGAGTGGGTCATCCGCATCGACGGCCTCGTCAAGGCCCGCACCGAAGACACCGTCAACAAGAACATGGCAACCGGCGAGATCGAACTCTACGCGCAGGAGATCGAAGTGCTCTCGGCTGCCAAGGAATTGCCGCTGCCGGTCTTCGGCGAACCCGACTATCCGGAAGACGTTCGCCTGAAGTACCGCTTCCTCGATCTGCGCCGCGAAACGCTACACAAGAACATCGTCAAGCGCACCCAGGTCATCTCCGCCATGCGCCGCGAAATGGGCAATGTCGGCTTCACCGAGTATACGACACCGATTCTGACTGCATCCTCGCCGGAAGGCGCGCGCGACTTCCTCGTGCCGTCCCGCATCCATCCCGGCACCTTCTATGCGCTGCCGCAGGCACCGCAGCAGTACAAGCAGCTGTTGATGGTCGCAGGCTTCGACCGCTATTTCCAGATCGCCCCGTGCTTCCGTGACGAAGACCCGCGAGCCGACCGCCTGCCGGGTGAATTCTACCAGCTCGACCTCGAAATGAGCTTCGTGACCCAGGAAGACGTCTGGGACACGATGGGCCCGATGATGACCTCGATTTTCGAGGAATTCGCCGAAGGCAAGCCGGTCACCAAGGAATGGCCGCGTATCCCCTACGACGAGGCGATCCGCAAATACGGTTCGGACAAGCCCGACCTGCGTAACCCGATCGTCATGGAAGCCGTGACCGAGCATTTCGCCGGCTCCGGCTTCAAGGTCTTCGCGGGCATGATTGCCTCCAACCCGAAGGTTGAGATCTGGGCGATCCCGGCCAAGACGGGTGGCTCGCGCGCATTCTGCGACCGTATGAACGCCTGGGCGCAGTCGACTGGTCAGCCTGGCCTCGGCTACATCTTCTGGCGCAAGGAAGGTGACAAGCTCGAGGGCGCCGGCCCGCTTGCAAAGAACATCGGTGAGGAGCGCACCGACGCGATCCGCACCCAGCTCGGCCTCGATGACGGTGACGCCTGCTTCTTCGTTGCCGGCGATCCGGCGAAGTTCTACAAGTTTGCCGGTGAAGCCCGCACCAAGGCCGGCGAAGAGCTGAACCTTGTAGATCGCGACCGGTTCGAACTCTGCTGGATCGTCGACTTCCCGTTCTTCGAATGGAGCGAGGAAGACAAGAAGGTCGATTTCGCGCACAACCCGTTCTCGATGCCGCAGGGCGGCCTCGATGCGCTGCAGAACCAGGATCCACTGACCATCAAGGCTTTCCAGTACGACGCCGTCTGCAACGGTTTCGAAATCGCCTCGGGCTCGATCCGCAACCAGTCGCCGGAAACCATGGTCGCCGCCTTCGAGAAGGTCGGCCTCAGCCAGCAGGATGTCGAAGACCGTTTTGGCGGCCTCTACCGCGCCTTCCAGTACGGCGCGCCGCCGCATGGCGGCGCTGCCTTCGGCATCGACCGTATCGTCATGCTGCTCGTCGGCGCCAAGAACCTGCGTGAAATCTCGCTGTTCCCGATGAACCAGCAGGCCCAGGACCTGCTGATGGGCGCGCCGACCCCGGCAACCCCGACGCAGCTGCGCGAACTCTCGATCCGGCCGATCCCGCCGGTCAAGAAGGACTGATATAGCAGGCTGCAGAGCACGCCGATCGGCTTCCTTACCGCACGGCATCTGGATCAGCCCTCATCCTGAGGCGCGCGGGCCAGAGGCCGAAGCCTCGAAGGACGGGCGCGGGTGGCTTGGCCCAACTTCGGGAACCTCGCGATGAGGCCGGAGAGAACTCAGAAAGACAAAAGGGCCCGGCAGCGGAACTGCCGGGCCTTTTATCGTAAGGTCGAAGTGGTCAGTCGTTGGCCGAAACCTTGACGCCGAGCACCTGCGGCAGGGTGGTCGGTGCGCCCATGGCGGCACCGACGATCGTCGGGAACGGCACCGGCTTTTCGGGAGCGGCCTTGACGGTCAGGCTCTTCGGGTCGTCGAGGAAGGTGTTGACCGCTGCCGAAACGGCATTCTGCAGTTCCGGGATATTGAGCTGCGCCAGCATGATCGGCGTCATCGCCTTCAGCGAATCCGCCATTTGCTTGCCCGACATGTTCTGCTGCGAACCGGCATAATCGAGCGCACGCTTGGTGATCGAGGCATCTTCGAAACGCACTTGCGCCGCCTCGAAGGAAAGCTGCTGCATCAGGCCGAGCATGGCAAGGCCGAGCGCCTGCTGCGACTGTTCCTTGTTCGGATTGGCTTCGGATTCCTTCATCGCATCCTGCATCGATTTCATGAAGGCCATCGTGTAGCCCGAGATCTTGAACCCGAGGTTCAGCTTGCCGATGTTGGTGAAGTCGAAGGCAAATTCAGAAATGTCGATCGTGCCGGGGGCGAGTTCCCAGGCGCCCTTCATGGTGATGTCGCCCTGGACGTGCTGCAGGGCGAGCTTCTCGATCGCGTCCTTGCTCTGCGGATCCTCGGCCTTGCTGAGATCGGCTTTCATGCTTTTGAAGGCGCCGTCGAAATCGAAGCCGGATTCATCCTCGCGCAGCGTCAGGTTCATGTCGCTTTCGAGCAGCGAGAACACTTCCGCGCCGTCCTTGACCACCTTCAGCGGGCCGGTATGGGCGGTTTCGTAAAGCATCATGGTATCGAGCGTATCGCCGCCCGCCGTTGCCGGGACCGAGATGCCGCCAAGCGTCAGTCCCTCCGCCGTCACCGTGACGCCGTCTTGCGTCTTGTTGATGTCGGGGAAGGCGGCTTCTTCGATGTAATAGCCGCCATCCTCGTCTTCTTCGACGCCGGAAAGGGTGACTTCGCCGATGGGCAGGCTTTCGCCGGCGGTCGGTTTGACGGTGACGTTCTTCAAGGTCACGGTCGTGCCGTCGATATCGACGGCTTCAGCCGAAATCGTTCCGCCCTGCGCCGCGTAGGCCGCATTGATCTTCTTCAGCAACTCGGTGCCATCGAGAGCGAAAGCCGAGCCGGCGAGTGAGAAAAAGGCTGCGCCCGACAGCATCAGCCGCGTTGTCCGGTAAAAGTTCATGGGGGTGATTCCTCTGGTGGCGTGTGGCGGTTTTGAATCTGCAGTTACGCTACTACGGATTAGGCCCGCTTTATATTTGCGGACTTCTAAATTTCCGTTGAAAGGAACGGCAAACGAAGTCCAAATTGCGGCGGAACGTTTGTCACATCCTTTGATGTCAGTCGGAAGACTTCATCCACAGCTGCTATGACCCGGATTCCTTGCCCAGCGGGCTCTTCTGAGCTAGTCAAGACCCATGGGACAAGAGATTTTGCCGCCTTCCGGCGGAGACGACGACAACATCCAGCCGGTCGACCTGAAGGCGGCGCTCGAGCAGCGCTATCTCGCCTATGCGCTGTCGACCATCATGCACCGCGCTTTGCCTGACGTGCGCGACGGGCTGAAGCCCGTTCACCGCCGCATCGTCTATGCGATGAACGAGATGGGGCTGAGGCCGAATACAGCCTTCAGGAAATGCGCCAAGATCGTCGGCGAAGTGATGGGTAACTACCATCCGCACGGCGACCAGTCTATCTACGATGCGCTTGCTCGTCTCGCCCAGGATTTCTCGCAGCGCTACACGCTGGTCAACGGCCAGGGCAATTTCGGCAATATCGACGGCGACAGCCCTGCCGCCATGCGTTACACGGAATCGAAGATGACGGCGGTCTCGGAACTGCTGCTCGAAGGCATCGATCAGGATGCCGTCGATTTCCGTGATACTTACGACGAATCGAATACCGAGCCGGTCGTCCTTCCCGGCGCCTTCCCGAACCTGCTCGCCAACGGCTCCTCCGGCATCGCCGTCGGCATGGCAACCTCGATCCCGTCGCACAATGCCCACGAGCTTTGCGATGCCGCCCTGCATCTGATCAAGCATCCCGATGCGACGGTCGAAAAGCTGGTTGAATTCATTCCCGGCCCGGATTTCCCCACAGGCGGCATCATCATCGACAGCCGCGACAGCATCATCGAGAGCTATCGCACCGGTCGCGGTGGTTTCCGCGTGCGGGCGAAATGGCAGACCGAAGATCTCGGCCGCGGCGGCTACCAGATCGTCATTACCGAAATTCCCTTCCAGGTGCAGAAGTCGCGGCTGATCGAGAAGATTGCCGAGTTGCTGATCGCCCGCAAGCTGCCGTTGCTCGAAGATATCCGCGACGAATCGGCTGAGGACATCCGCGTCGTTCTGGTGCCGAAGACGCGCAGCGTCGATCCGACCATCCTGATGGAATCGATGTTCAAGCTGACGGAGCTGGAAAGCCGCTTCCCGCTCAACATGAACGTGCTGTCCATGGGCCGCATCCCGCGGGTGATGGCGCTGAACGAGGTGCTGAAGGAGTGGCTGGATCACCGCCGCGAGGTCCTGCAGCGCCGCTCGCGCTTCCGCCTGGCGGCGATCGACAGACGCCTCGAAATCCTCGGCGGTCTTCTGGTCGCCTACCTCAACATCGATGAGGTCATCCGCATCATCCGCGAGGAAGACGAGCCGAAGCCGGTCATGATGGCGCGCTGGGATCTGACCGACAATCAGGTCGAGGCGATCCTCAACATGCGGCTGCGCGCCTTGCGCAAGCTGGAAGAGTTCGAGATCCGCAAGGAGTTCGACGAACTCACCAAGGAAAAGGGCGAGATCGAGGCGCTGCTTTCCTCCGACGACAAGCAGTGGCAGACGGTCGCCTGGGAAATCGGCGAAGTGAAGAAGAAATTCGCCAAGGCGACCGAGGTCGGCCGCCGCCGCACCCAGTTTGCCGATGCGCCCGAAGCCGACGAGGAAGCGATCCAGCAGGCGATGATCGAGAAGGAGCCGATCACCGTCGTCATTTCCGAAAAGGGCTGGATCCGCGCCCTGAAGGGGCATATCGCCGATACGGCGACGCTGACCTTCAAGGAGGGCGACGGCTTGAAGCTGGCCTTCCCGGCGCAGACGACGGACAAGATGCTGATCGTCACGACAGGCGGCAAGGCCTTCACGCTCGGTGGCGACAAGCTGCCGGGCGGTCGCGGCCATGGCGAACCGTTGCGCATCATGGTCGACATGGACAACGACCAGGCGGTGCTGACCGCATTCGTCCACGATCCCGCGCGTAAGCAGTTGATCGTTTCCACTGCCGGCAACGGCTTCGTCGTTGCTGAGGCCGAACTGGTCGCCAATACGCGCAAGGGCAAGCAGATCATGAATGTGGCGCTGCCCGAGGAAACCCAACTGCTCGTGCCGGTCGGTGGCGATCATGTCGCCGTCGTCGGTGAAAACCGCAAGCTGCTGGTCTTCCCCTTGGCGCAGGTGCCGGAAATGTCGCGCGGCAAGGGCGTGCGTCTGCAGCGCTACAAGGATGGCGGCATTTCCGACGTCCGCTGCTTCGCGATATCAGACGGCCTCTTCTGGGAAGACAGCGCCGGCCGCACCTTTACCAAGAACAAGGACGAGCTTGCCGAGTGGCTGTCCGACCGCGCCACCGCCGGCCGCACCGTGCCGAAGGGTTTCCCGCGCAGCGGCAAATTCGCCGGCTGAGGCACAAATTCCGCGCTCGGCCCTTGGCGGGCGCGGGAACTCCTCTATTTCATTATTGTTACCAAAAATAGGAGAAGGCCGCTTCCGAGGCTGGCGGAATGGCCGGAGTTTACGTTCGCCTGGGAGAGGCGCACGCCGTTACCGGAGGAAAATCGATGCCCGCCAGCACCATCAAATTGCATGTCAGCCACACCTACAGGGTGCCGCCCGCGGTCGTCTACGATGCCTGGCTCAACCCCGAAATCGCCCGCCGCTTCCTGTTTGCCACCGATGACGGTCACGTCATCCGCGCCGATATCGATCCGCATGTCGGCGGCCGTTTCTTCGTCGTCGACCGCCGCCCGACCGGCGACGCCTTTCACCAGGGTGTATTCCTGGAACTGAAGCGCCCGCAACGCATGGTCTTCAGCTTCTCCGTCGAGGAGCACGACCACAATTGCGACCGTGTCGAAATCGACATCGAGCCTCTCGGAGGCGGCAGCCGTCTGACGCTGACCCATGAAATGTGCGCCGAATGGGCCGAACACGAGGAAAAGACCCGGCAAGGCTGGGCGCATGTGGTCGAAGGGCTGGGCAGGGAACTGGAGCAGCAGCAGTTCAAGGCGACGGGTTGAGCACTATGCTGAAATCCCGAAGGAAGCGGGTCGCACCCTCTTCGTCGATCTCGCCGGCGGCGACGGCAAGAACGAAGGCGTAGAGATTGGCATCGGTCGTTTCGATCTCGTAGCCGTTTTCGAGAAGGAACACACCGGCGGTGACGATCGCTATCCGCTTGTTGCCGTCGACGAATGCGTGGTTGCGGGCAAGGCCGAAAAGATATGCGGCGGCGAGTTCGATGACGTCGTCGCAGCCGCAATTTGCCTTATGCATCGGCCGGCCGACAGCAGATTCCAGCGCGCCTTCATCACGCAGTCCTGCGAGACCGCCGAACCGCTCGATCTGCATTTTCTGCAGGCTCTCCACCAATGGTCGCGTCAGGAATTTGAAGGCCATTATTCGGCCAGCTTTTTCAAGGCGACCTTATACTTGTCCATGAAATAACGCGCCGCCTCGAGCTGACGGGACAAATCCTCATCGGCGGGTTTCAAGGTGATGCCGCCGTTCTCCAGCTGCAATTCCACTGAGTCGCCTGTCTTCAATCCAAGACGGTCGAGAGCTTCCTTCGGGATGATAATGCCCTCGGAATTGCCGATCTTGCGGATTGTGACGTTCATGGCTTTTATCCTCTGTGATAACGGCGTTATAACATGAGGCTGCGCAAGCGACAACGTCTTAGCCTGCCAGTTGCCTGATGTTTTTCCTACGCACCATCCAAGCAGAATGCGCTGCGATTGCAACCACCAGGATGCCGCCGCCGACGAGCGTCATCGTCGCCGGCGTTTCGGCAAAGATCAGCCAGACCCAGATCGGCGCGAGCACCGTTTCCAAGAGATAGAACATGCCGACTTCAGGCGCCGAGAGATAACGCGGCCCTGTCGCCAGGCACCAGAAGGCGACCGGCATCATGATGGCGCCATTGAAAAGGATCCAGCCGGGATGGGCGATGGCAAGCCCTGAGGGCAGGGCTTGCGTGAGGCCGAGTGCCGCCGGCAGGATGGCGGCCAGCAGCGGTACGAAGCCCATTTCCCGGCGCGAGGCACGCCCTACCGTGATGGCTGCGGCAAGAATAAGTGCGCTGAGAAGCGCCATGGCGTCGCCAAAAACATGACCGCTCGCAAGCCCCTGGCGCACGATCAGCCCGACGCCCGAGATCATGAACAGCATGGCGATCAGCGTTGCGGGCCGCGGCTTCTCCTTGAGGAAAATCCAGGAAAGAAGCGCAGCGAACATCGGGTTGAAGGCGACGATGAAGACGACATTGGCTGTGGCCGTGTTGAAGACTGAAAGCACGAAGGTGAGGGACGAGATGCCGTAGAGCAGGCCGGCGATTAGGCCGGCTCGCCCCGGAACGAGGATCGGCCATTTGCCCGAGGCAACGCGCATTGCTCCCAGGATGACGAATGTGGCGAGAACCGTTGCAGCACTGCGTATTCCCAGGATCGACCAGATGTCGCCATCGCCGAGACGGACGAGCGGGATATCCATGGAAAGCGCCAGCCCGCCGACCGCCGTCAGCAGCAGACCCTTCCGATGATCGGAAAGAGCGATGGGGAACATTCAGAGCCTTTCCTGGTCAGATTGAAGCATTCTGCCGGAGCAGGTTTTCGTCAGGGCAAAGGCGATTGGCGAAGGGCATACCCCAAGGTACGTCCGAGCCGATCGCCTTTGCCCTGACGGAAAGATGCCCGGCCCACCGGCCGCACCGCTTCGCCATGGCGAAGCGACAAGTGCGTCCGGCGATTTTAAGTCTTGCAGATTTGCCACGCAAATCTGCAAGAGGGTTGGCTGAAACGGGCCGGCTGATCGACCGGCCGGCTTGGCCGTAGAGCTTGGCTACGACGCGCGCCAGCCGGTCGACCATCCGACTCCGTTTGAGCCAACAGAATGATTCAATCTGGCCAGGAAAGGCTCTAATCGTGGGTGCTTTCGGGCATGGAGGCGGGATCGAAACGTTCCCAGCCACGCGGGGTCAGATGTTCCTGTGGCTGGAAGCGTGTCTTGTAGTCCATTTTTCGCGACCCCTGAACCCAGTAGCCGAGGTAGACATGCGGCAGGCCCAGCGCTTTCGTGCGCCTGATATGGTCGAGAATCATGAAGGTGCCGAGCGAACGCCGCTCGATATCCGGATTGAAATAGGAATAGACCATCGACAGGCCGTCGCTCATCGTGTCGGTAAGGGCGGCGGCAAGCAGCTCGCCCTTCGGCCGCTGCTCCAGCCCGGAGCCTTCCTCGCGCCGGCGATATTCGACGATTCGCGTGTTCACATGCGTATCTTCCACCATGATCGCATAGTCGAGAACGGTCATGTCGGACATGCCGCCCTGCTGGTGGCGAGAATCGAGATAACGTCGGAACAGCGAATACTGCTCGCTGGAGGGCTGGGCGGCGAATTCGGTGGCGATGACGTCGGAATTGGCGGCAAGCACCCGCTTCATCGATTTCGTCGGTTCGAATTCCTGGGCGAGAATGCGCACGGAAACGCAGGCGCGACAGGATTCGCAGGCCGGGCGGTAGGCGATATTCTGGGAACGGCGGAAACCGCCCTGGGTCAGGATGTCGTTCATCTCGGCGGCGCGCGGGCCGACCAGATGGGTGAACACCTTACGCTCCATCTCATGCGGCAGATACGGACACGCAGCCGGAGCCGTCAGATAAAACTGCGGGGATGGCGTCGTCTGCGTATTCATCTGTTGCGGAAATTTCCTTGTCGAGACCGTGCCGTTTCTTGACAGCATGACCTAAGAATAGAAAACGTCAACAGCGAGGCGGGCTTCGCCTTCATTTCAGTCTTCTAATTTTAGATATGGGGCGCTGGCGCCCCCGGGCAAAGAGAAAGCGGAGACTTTATTTCGTCTCCGCTTAAGGTTTCAGCGATAGCCTCGGTCAGTCGCTCAGGATGTACGCACCGTCGCCGTGCCGACCAGGAGGTCGTGGATGAGACGGCTGCGCTCGGTAAACAGGCCGGCAAGCAGGATAAGCGGCGTCAGCACCGAGTTGAGGATCCAGAACAGCGCCAGATGCACGATCGCCGTCAGGAAATCCATCGGCCGTCCATCGACGCGCACGATTGCGATCCCCATGGCGCGCATGCCGAGAGAGGCCTGGCTCGACCCGCCCACCGTCAGGCCGAAGTAAATGCCGGCGACGATGACGAAGAGGGCAGGGTAGAGCAGGAAGCCGAGCCCGAGCGTCAGGATCGACAGGAAGAACAGCACGACCGCGGCTGGAATCCAGAGCAGTGCCACGATGACGTAATCGAGGATGAAGGCGAAGACGCGGCGGCTCAACACGCCGCTATAGGCGCGCCAGTCCTCCGGTGCGGCATAAAGCGGATTGGGGTTGTAGCTCATCTCAATCTCCTGCGGAAAAGCGATGCGGCTGATATGGTATCGGCAGGGCAAAATGCAATAATCTGCCCCTAAATCGCCAATCGCGCTCGAAATCACCGCTTTGCGAGAATTTTCGCCACCTCGACAGCGAAATAGGTGAGGACACCATCGCATCCAGCCCGCTTGAACGACAGCAGCGTTTCGAGCATCGCCCGTTCGCCATCGATCCAGCCGTTCATCGCCGCCGCCTTGATCTGCGAATATTCGCCGGAAACCTGGTAGGCAAAGGTCGGCAGGCCGAAGGCCTCCTTCATCCGCCAGCAGATATCGAGATAGGGCAGGCCGGGCTTGACCATCAGCATGTCGGCGCCTTCCTCGACGTCGAGGGCGGCATCGCGGATCGCCTCGGTGCCGTTGGCGGGGTCGATATAATAGGTCTTCTTGTCGCCTTTCAGCAGCCCGCCCGTCGAGATCGCCTCGCGATAGGGGCCGTAGAAGGCGGAGGCGAATTTCGTCGCATAGCTCATAATGCCGACGTTCTGGTGGCCGGCCGCATCGAGCGCCATGCGGATCGCGCCGATGCGCCCGTCCATCATCTCTGATGGCGCAATGATGTCGGCGCCGGCACCGGCCTGCATCACAGCGGCGCGCGCCACCTGGTCGACCGTCTCGTCGTTGACGATCTCGTTGCCTCTGAGAATGCCGTCATGGCCGTGGCTGGTGAAGGGATCGAGCGCGACGTCGGTGATGACGCCGATATTGGGCACTGCCTTCTTGATCGCCGCCGTCGCCTGATTGATCAGGTTGTTGGCTTCGAGACTGTTCGAGCCCGTCTCGTCGCGCAGTTCCATCTCGATATTCGGAAAGGTGGCGAGTGCGGGAATGCCGAGGCCGGCCGCTTCGCGCGCCGCCTCGACGGCTTTGTCGATGCTCATGCGGTTGACGCCGGGCATGGCCGGGATCGGATCGATAATGCCGGAGCCCGGCACGATGAAGATAGGCCAGATCAGGTCGTCGACGGTCAGCCGGTTTTCCTGCACCAGCCGGCGCGTCCAATCCGCCTTGCGGTTGCGCCGCATGCGGCGATGGCCGGTGATCTCGTCGACGAGATGAGTTCTGTCCTGCATGATATCTGCCCCCAGCCCATTCCATTTATCGGAGCGCTCATTATCATGACGCCCGGAAAATCCAAACCGGACGATTGGCCGCGGCGGAAAACCTCTGGCGCATAATCCCGAAATCCAATCGATTTTCGCGGTTATGCGCATGCTCGATGTGATAGAGCGGCGTCAGCGCGTCTTGTCGGACGCGCTAACGCCCTTATGAAGATGCAACCCCGAACCGATGTCTGCGCTATGGAAACCGATTCCCCGACGATACCGAAACGCACACTGGCGGATATCCTCTTCATTCTCTTCCTGAGACTGGTCGCCGTCTCCTGCTTCTGGTTCGGCCTGCAATATTGGGCGATGCTCGTCGGCTATTCGCTGGTCGGCGCCGGCCGCTTCGATCTTTTGAGCCTGCCGTGGAAGGTGGCAAGCACCAGTCTCGCCGTGCTTTTCCCCGTCGCTTCTCTCGGTCTCTGGCTCACCGTCTCCTGGGGACCGGTCATCTGGGTGCTGGCCGCCGGCGGCCAGATCCTGATGTATGGCCTGCTGCCGGATATTTTCGGCCCCAACCAGCTGATCATCCTGCTGCATGTCATGGTCGCCGTCGTTTACTGGATTTTCCGCCTGCTGCTGTGGCTGGAAAAGCGCCGGCACCGCCGCCAGGTAAGTGTTGATTTACCCTGAGACAACGTGGAGTTACCAGTAAGGCTCCGTTAAGCCTGCGGTTTAAGTCGAATTTTATATGTATTCGATAGGGTCTCACTCAAGGCGGGAAGAAAACACACCGCCAACCAAACAGTGAGGCAGTCAATATGAACACGAAAATCAAGCCGCAGGCGGTATCGAACTTCCGTGACCAGCAGGACCAGGGCATCCGTGATCTTTACATGGAATCCCTTCATCTTGTTGAACGTCTTCACCGTCGTCTTCTCGACGTCATTAAGGACGAGTTCGACCGTCAGGGTCGCAGCGACGTCAACGCCATCCAGGCGCTGCTCCTTTTCAACATCGGCAATTCCGAGCTGACCGCCGGCGAGTTGCGCTCGCGTGGCTACTATCTCGGCTCCAATGTTTCCTACAACGTCAAGAAGCTGGTCGATCTCGGCTTCATCAACCATCAGCGCTCCCGCATCGACCGCCGCTCGGTCCGCATCAGCCTGACCGAAACCGGCCAGGACATCGCCGAAACGGTCGCCAAGCTCTACGAACGCCACATTACCTCGATCGACAAGGTCGGCGGCATCGGCACAGACGAGTTCACCCAGATGAACAAGCTTCTCCAGCGTCTGGACCGTTTCTGGAACGACAGCATCATGTATCGCCTCTGAGACCCCGGACCTCCTTTCAGGGTTGCAGAAAATCGGACGTGTTCCCTGCACGTCCGATTTGCCGTTTGATCTGCGTGGCATCTTTGCAACGCATGGCTGACAAGCGCAAAGCCCGGTATTCAAGCCGTTTTTTAGCCGTTATTAACCGGCACGGTTTACCCCGTCATATGGTTCGTTGCGTCGTGTTCCCGGCAGCCGGCAGTCCTCTACCGATCCGGCAACACGAATTGGCCATATTGGTGTGGCAGCGAAAGGCTTAACAACCGGCGCTTTCAATGGACCGATCAGGAATGTTCAGCCTGTCGCATCGCAATCTTGTGATGGGCAGGCGGAGTTTTTTGATACGCCGGGACAATGAATGGACAGGGATCTGCGTTATAGCGCAGTGATTTCGCAAAGAGCCGCGGCTTCTTCTGATGGCGGCATTGAGTGGTTGGGACTATGTCGAAGAAAAACGGAATTGAAGCTCTCTCGCGCCGCGCTTTCCTTGCGTCCGCGGCAACGGTTGGCGCCAGCGCGATCGCCGCGCCGGCATTTGCGCAATCGGCGATCGATACGCTGATCAACGCGCCACGCCGCGGCAACTGGGACGACCAGTTCGACGCCAAGGCGGCTTCGCGAACGGCAAGCGCAGTCGTTTCCAACACCCCGATCCTGGGCCCCCAATCGGTTGCGAGCGCCCAGCAGGCGGTCATGCAGTATCAGCAGATCGCCGCAGCCGGCGGCTGGCCTGAGGTCAATCCCGGTGACCAGCGCCTGCAGCTCGGCGTCAGCCATCCCGCAGTCCAGGCGCTGCGCCAGCGCCTTGCGATCACTGGCGACCTGCCGCGCGAGGCCGGCATGTCGAGCGCCTTCGATTCCTATGTCGACGGCGCCGTCAAGCGCTTCCAGGCGCGCCACGGCCTGCCGGCCGACGGCGTTCTCGGCGAATTCACGCTGAAGGCGATGAACATCCCCGCCGATGTCCGCCTGCAGCAGCTGAACACCAATATCGTCCGTCTGCAGACCTTCCCGGAAGATCTGGGCCGCCGTCACGTGATGGTCAATATTCCGGCCGCCTATGTCGAGGCTGTCGAAGACGGCAGTGTCGCGACGCGTCACACCGCGGTTGTCGGCCGCTTGAGCCGCCCGACGCATCTCGTCAACTCGAAGATCTACGAGGTCATCCTCAACCCTTACTGGACCTCGCCGCGCTCGATCGTCGAGAAGGACATCATGCCGCTGATGCGCAAGGATCCGACCTATCTCGAAAAGAACGCCATCCGCCTGATCGACGGCAAGGGCAACGAAGTCGCCCCCGAGACCATCGACTGGAACGGCGAGGCGCCGAACCTGATGTTCCGCCAGGACCCCGGCAAGACCAACGCCATGGCCTCGACCAAGATCAACTTCTACAACAAGAACGGCGAGTATATGCACGACACGCCGCAGCAGGGCCTGTTCAACAAGCTCATGCGCTTCGAATCCTCGGGCTGTGTCCGCGTCCAGAACGTGCGCGACCTGTCGAACTGGCTCTTGCGCGAGACCCCCGGCTGGAACCGCCAGCAGATGGAGCAGGTGATCGCAACCGGCGTCAACACGCCGATCAAGCTCGCCACGGAGGTTCCGGTTTATTTCGTCTACATCTCTGCCTGGGGCATGCCCGACGGCATCGTCCAGTTCCGCGACGACATCTATCAGATGGACGGCAATGCCGAGCTGGCGCTCGACACCACGGCCGGCATGGAACAGCCGGTTCAATAAGCGGCGACCTCTGCATCGAACCCTCGAACCGCGCCTTCCCGGCGCGGTTTTATTATGCCGGGGAGGGCGCGCTATCCCTTGGCCACCATTCATAGCCGCCGCGCTGTCGCAAAATGACCGGAGCGCGCGCTTTGCTCAGCAAATGTCGTTCTTCGTATTGCCCTTGCCACGGCGGGAGGCTAATACCTCAGCGCATTCCAGTTGAGGAGCCCGCCCATGACCAATGCTTCCACCGAATCCTTCTTCAATCGCTCGCTAGCGGACGTCGATCCCGAGATTTTCGGCGCGATCGGAAAGGAACTCGGTCGCCAACGGCACGAGATCGAACTGATCGCTTCCGAGAACATCGTCTCCCGCGCCGTGCTGGAAGCCCAGGGCTCCATCATGACCAACAAATATGCCGAGGGTTATCCCGGCAAGCGCTATTACGGCGGCTGCCAGTTCGTCGATATCGCCGAGGAACTGGCGATCGAGCGCGCCAAGAAGCTGTTCGGCGTCAATTTCGCCAACGTCCAGCCGAATTCCGGCTCGCAGATGAACCAGGCCGTGTTCCTGGCGCTCTTGCAGCCGGGCGATACCTTCATGGGTCTCGACCTGAATTCGGGCGGCCACCTCACGCATGGTTCGCCGGTCAACATGTCCGGCAAGTGGTTCAACGTCGTTTCCTACGGCGTGCGCGAAGGCGATAACCTGCTCGATATGGATGAAGTCGCCCGCAAGGCCGAAGAAACCAAGCCGAAGCTCATCATCGCCGGCGGCACCGCCTATTCCCGCATCTGGGACTGGAAGCGTTTCCGCGAGATCGCCGACTCGGTCGGCGCCTATCTGATGGTCGACATGGCCCATATCGCCGGTCTCGTTGCCGGCGGCCAGCATCCGTCGCCGTTCCCGCACTGCCATGTCGCGACGACGACGACCCACAAGTCGCTGCGCGGCCCGCGCGGCGGCGTCATCCTCACCAATGACGAGGATCTGGCGAAGAAGTTCAATTCGGCCGTTTTCCCCGGCCTGCAGGGTGGTCCGCTGATGCACATCATCGCCGCCAAGGCCGTTGCCTTCGGCGAGGCGCTGCAGCCGGAGTTCAAGGATTATGCCGCCCAGATCGTCAAGAACGCCCGGGCGCTTGCCGAAACGCTGATCGCAGGCGGCCTCGACGTCGTCTCCGGCGGCACCGACAACCATCTGATGCTCGTCGACCTGCGCAAGAAGAACGCCACCGGCAAGCGCGCCGAGGCAGCGCTCGGCCGCGCCTACGTCACCTGCAACAAGAACGGCATTCCCTTCGATCCGGAAAAGCCCTTCGTCACCTCGGGCGTACGCCTCGGTGCCCCGGCCGGCACGACGCGCGGCTTCAAGGAAGCCGAATTCCGCGAGATCGGCAATCTCATCGTCGAGGTCCTCGACGGCCTGAAGGTCGCCAATTCCGATGAAGGCAACGCCGCCGTCGAAGCCGCCGTGCGCGGCAAGGTGGTCAACCTCACCGACCGCTTCCCCATGTATGGCTACATGGGATAAGGAGTAGGGATGCGCTGCCCCTATTGCGGTTCGGAAGATACCCAGGTCAAGGATTCGCGTCCGGCGGAGGATAACACCTCCATCCGCCGGCGGCGTATCTGTCCGGATTGCGGCGGCCGCTTCACCACCTTCGAGCGTGTGCAGCTGCGCGAGCTGATGGTCACCAAGAAGACCGGCCGCAAGGTGCCATTCGACCGCGACAAGCTGGTGCGCTCCTTCGAAGTGGCGCTGCGCAAGCGCCCGGTTGAGCGGGATCGCATCGAGCGCGCCGTCTCTGGCATCGTCCGCCGGCTTGAAAGCTCCGGCGAGACCGAGATTTCTTCCGAGCAGATCGGTCTGCAGGTACTGGAGGCGATGAAGAGCCTCGATGATGTCGGCTTCGTGCGCTATGCCTCGGTCTATCGGGATTTCTCGCTTGCCGAGGATTTCGAGAAGGTCATTTCCGAAATCAACGCCAAGATCGCCCGCGACCCGCTGGACAGGTGAGCCATGAGCATCACGCCGCATGATGAAGGTTTCATGGCGGCGGCGATCCGCCTGTCGCGTTTGCATCTCGGCCGCACCGCCACCAACCCCTCCGTTGGCTGCCTGATCGTCAAGGACGGCGTCGTCGTCGGCCAGGCGGTGACGGCGATCGGCGGCCGCCCGCATGCCGAGCCGCAGGCGCTCGCTGAAGCCGGCGCGGCTGCTCGCGGCGCCACCGCCTACGTGACGCTCGAACCCTGCTCGCATCACGGCAAGACGCCGCCCTGCGCCGAGGCGCTGATCGCCTACGGCGTTGCCCGCGTCGTCATCAGCGTCACCGATCCCGATCCGCGTGTCTCCGGCCGCGGCATCGCCATGCTGCGCGACGCCGGCATAGAGGTGGATGCCGGCGTGCTGGAAGCGGAGGGCCGGCATTCCCTGGCCGCATATCTCACCCGCCAGACGAAGAACCGCCCCTATGTGACTCTCAAGCTTGCCGTTTCCGCCGATGGCATGATCGGCCGCGAAGGGGAGGGCCAAGTGGCGATAACAGGCCCGGAGGCCCGCACCGAGGTTCAGGTGCTGCGCGCCGAAACCGATGCGATCCTCGTCGGCATCGGCACGGCAATATCAGACGATCCGCTGCTGACGGTGCGTTTACCGGGGCTCGAGGCGCAGTCCCCCGTTCGCATCGTGCTCGATCCCACTCTGGCTTTGCCGCTGACCAGCAAGCTCGTTGCGACGGCGCGGGAGGTGCCGGTGATCGTGGTGGCGAGCGAGGACGTATCATTGTTGGAGGCCGAGGGCTTACCCCCCTCTGCCCTGCCGGCCGTTCGGCGCTCCGATCGATCCACTGGATCGATCGCTCCGGCTTCGCCGGCACACGCCTCACCCCCCACAAGGGCGGAGATCGGCAAGGAGCGGGATCCGAATTCCCAAGATGGCTCGTCATCACAAGCAACGGCAGATGTAGGGCAGGGAGCAAGCTCCCAGCCGATCTCCCCACTTGTGGGGGAGATGCCCGGCAGGGCAGAAGGGGGTGCCTCACCCACCGACGCCACCGACATGGACTCCCGCCGCGCTGCCCTCGAAGCCGCTGGTGTCGAGGTCGTCTATTGCAATCCCTACCATCCGGAAATCCTGCTGCCGGCGCTCGCAACGCGTGGCATTTCCTCGCTTCTGGTCGAGGGCGGGGCAAAGACGGCGCGACTTTTTCTCGAAGCAGGCCTCGTCGACCGCATCCAGCTTTATCAGGCGCCTGTCATCATCGGCGAAGGCGGTATTGAATCCCCGCTACAGACAACCGACATACCATCGGGTTTTGCCCATACGGGCACGCGGATGTTCGGCGAAGATCGCCTGGACGAATACGAAAGAGGGCTTTGATGTTCACCGGAATAGTCACCGATGTCGGCACGGTCGAATCCGTTTCCCCGCTGAAGGAAGGTATCCGCTTGCGGGTTGCGACCGCCTATGATCCCAAGACGATCGACATGGGCGCCTCGATCTCGCATGCCGGCATCTGCCTGACCGTCACCGCCCTTCCGGCCGAAGGCAGCAACGGCCGCTGGTATGAGGTCGAGGCCTGGGAAGAGGCGCTGCGGCTGACGACGATCGGCACCTGGCAGCAAGGCAGCCGCATCAATCTCGAACGGTCGCTGAAGATCGGCGATGAACTCGGCGGCCACATCGTTTCCGGCCATGTCGACGGCAAGGCGGAAATCCTGTCAGTGACATCGGAAGGCGACGCCACGCGTTACCGGCTGCGGGCGCCCGAACATCTGGCGAAATTCGTCGCCCCCAAGGGCTCGATCGCGCTCGACGGCACCTCGCTGACGGTCAATGCGGTCGACGGCACGGATTTCGACGTCCTCCTCATCCGTCACACGCTCGAAGTGACGACGTGGGGCAAGCGCAAGGCCGGCGACTTCGTCAATTTCGAAGTCGACACCATGGCGCGCTACGCCGCCCGGCTGGCGGAATTTCCCAGCGCATAACCCCGAGAATCGGAATCGATTTTCGGGCTTATGCGCAGATCCAGTAGAGCGTCCTTAGCGCGTCCTGTCGGACGCGCGACGCTCTAACGCGAAAACTGAATGATTTCCCCATTATACTGCGTGCGCGCCGTCTCGCGAAAACCGAGCTTGGCTGCGACCCTGAGCGAGGTCTCATTCTCCGGGCTGATGATGCAGCTCATCCGTTTTCCCGGGAAATGCGTTTCCGCCCAGCCGATCAGGACGGTCAGCGCCTCGGTGGCATAACCGCGGCCGTGCGCAGACGGCATCAGCGCCCAGCCGACCTCCATCGTCCCCTCAATCGACGGTTCCATTTCGCGCCGGGCTTCCAGGAAGCCCGCTTCGCCGATGAACCGGCCGCTCGCCTTTTCGACGATCGCGAGAAAGCCGAAGCCCATATGGTGCCACATGCCGGCAACGCGCAGCATGCGGCTCCAGCTCTGCTCACGTGTCGATGGCACGCCGGTGATGAAGCGCACGACGTCCTCGTCCGCCCATAATGCTGCATGCGCCTCGAAATCGTCGAGGCGGTGAGGACGAAGCGTCAGCCGCGCCGTTTCGAGGGTCGGAATATCGGCCACATCGGATCCTTGTGGAATCGCGCCTTCAGGCGCCGGGTTCGCCGTCCCAATAGTCGAGATCGCTTTCCGGCCTGCCGATATGGCGGAAGCGCCCGGCCTTTGAACCGTCCTTGTTCGTCTTGGCAAGGAATTTTCCGGAATCGGGATATTCGACGATTTCGGTCTTCGCCATCGTCGAGATGCCGAGATAGACGAGTGTGGCGGTGCCGGTATTGATGATCTGGTGTGCCGTTTCCGGTCCGCCGGCCGGCGCCCCGAGCACGTCCCCCGCCTTGATCGGATGGCGCTCGTCGCCGAAACGGTATTCGCCGGCGCCTGATATCACGTAGAAAAGCTCGTCTTCGACATGGTGATTGTGGAAGGGACAGCTCGATTTGCCCGGCGGTACTTCGTTATAGCTGACGCCGAGACCGGCGAGGCCAAGAGGCGAGCCGAACGAGGTGTCGGCGCTTTCATATAGCTCGCCCTGTTTCCAGTGCTCGAGCTTGAGATCGGCGATATTGATCACCGCCTTCGGTTCCGTCGTCATGCTGTTCTCCTGTTGCAGGAAGAGAAACTATCATCGCGCCGGAAAATTCAATGCCCGTCTCGGAATTCGCCTATCTCGGAAAACCCCGGCATGGGCGGAGAGGAGACCGCCGCCCATGCTGTGAGCGCCGCGCGTCCAGGACGCCAAGACGCTCGATCACGTTCAGCCCGTGCATCCCGGAAGATCGGTTGATTGTCCGGGATGTGCTGAAGCGTCAGCGGACGTAGAAGGTCAGGCTTCCGTCGGCCGCCTGCTCGGCATTGACGATGTTGCGGACATCGACGCCTTCGTTGTTGAGCCGGCGGGCAAGCGACCTGTTGGCGTCGATCGAGGCCTGGATGCCGTGAACGGCCTGGCCGGAACGCTCCGGCGCCGAGCGTGGGCCGGTCGTTTCGTCGTCGAGATTGCGCCAGTTGCGGACCTGCTCGACGTTGAAGTCATTGCCCTGGAAGGTCCGGAGCGTCTGCTCGATGCCCTGGGCCGTGTTCATTCCAAGGCTTTCGGCCCGGCTGACGCCGGCAAATGCGAGGGAGGAGAGGGTGGCTGCGATGGTAATGGTGACAACGCGGTTCATGATGGTATCCTTTTATCTGCTTTGACGGTCGACTGTCGTTGCAGGGGATCGTCTGCGTCACGACATGGAATTGGCGTTCTCCTTTTGACGATTCAATAGGTTAAGCCACTGAAAACCCATTAAGAATTGTTCATGAAATCGGCCTTCGAATTGCCGTTTTCCAGGCATCCGGAAAAGCTGGTTTCGGAGGCTTGCCCGGTGACGCGGGCGCAGCGCGGCTATCCCCTTGCGGATATTTCGTCTTTGGCGTTGCGGCATCGGGCGAAAGTGCTTGCCATTCTGATGAAGGCATGTTTTGACCGCGGGCTGCCGAGTGGAAAACGCCCCACAAAACGAAGGTGAACCATGCCGAGAGAGACTGCTCCCCATATTTTGATCGTTGAAGCCCGCTTCTACGACGACATGGCCGACGCCCTGCTCGAAGGCGCGACCTTTGCATTGCAGGAGGCCGGCGCCACCTTCGAGGTGGTCACCGTTCCCGGCGCATTGGAAATTCCGGCGGCGATTGCCATGTCGCTCGATGGAGACGACAATGGCGGCACGCATTATGACGGCTATGTCGCGCTCGGCATGGTCATTCGCGGCGAGACCTATCACTTCGATATCGTGTCGAACGAATCCTCGCGCGCTTTGATGGATCTTGCGGTCAGCGAGTCCCTTGCCATCGGCAACGGCATCCTGACCGTCGAAAACGACGAGCAGGCATGGACGCGCGCGCGCCGCTCGGAAAAGGACAAGGGCGGATTTGCCGCTCGCGCAGCTCTGACCATGATCGAGCTGAAGCAGAAACTGGGTGCATAACGAATGAACGACGACAAGACGGAACGGCCGGTCAAGACTGCGAACCAGCGGGGCGCTGCCCGCCTTGCTGCCGTTCAGGCGCTTTATCAGATGGATGTCGGCGGCACCGGCGTTCTGGAAATCGTCGCCGAATACGAGGCGCACCGTCTTGGCCAGGAACTCGACGGCGCGACCTATCTGAAGGCCGATGCCGCATGGTTCCGTTCGATCGTCTCCGGTGTCGTGCGCGATCAGGTCCGTCTCGATCCGCTGATTGCCGCAGCTCTGCAGGATGATTGGGCCTTGTCGCGTCTCGACAGCACCGTGCGCGCCATCCTGCGCGCCGGCGTCTTCGAAATCACCGACCGCAAGGACGTTCCGGTGGCGGTGATCGTCACCGAATATGTCGAGATCGCCCAGGCCTTCTTCGATGACGACGAGCCGAAGCTCGTCAACGCCGTGCTCGACCGCATCGCCAAGCAGGTCCGCGGCGAGGCGAAGAAGTAACTCCTTAGCCGCCAAACAGCCTCCCTAAGTCTTTCTTCGCACTGCAGCGGTTTTCGCCCGTTGCGGTCTTGACGCCACGTGATCGACCACGCAATCTCCGCAACGCTTAGCTGTGGCATTTCTGTGGAGAGGAAAGGCGATTCGGCGGCGTATCTGCCGGAGAAGGAGTGAGCTCCGGCCTATGGAGGAAAGAGCGAAATGACCATCCTTTTATGCGTAATCGCATGCGGTCTGCTCTCGGTGGTCTATGCCGCCTGGGCAACCCGTTCGGTGCTTGCCGCCGATCAGGGCAATAGCCGTATGCAGGAGATCGCGGGCTATATCCGCGAAGGTGCTCAAGCCTATCTGACGCGCCAATACAGAACCATTGCCCTTGTCGGCGTCGTCGTTTTCATCGCAGCCTGGCTGCTTCTTTCCGCCGAGGCCGCCATCGGCTTCCTGATCGGCGCCGTGCTATCAGGTGCTGCCGGCTTTATCGGCATGCATGTCTCCGTCCGCGCCAATGTGCGCACCGCCCAGGCGGCTTCCGCCAGCCTCTCCGCCGGCCTAGACATCGCCTTCAAGTCGGGTGCGATCACCGGCATGCTGGTGGCGGGCCTCGCGCTGCTCGGCGTCTCCATCTACTATACCATTTTGACCGTCGGCCTCGGTCATGAGAGCGGCTCGCGCGAAGTCATCGATGCGCTGGTGGCGCTCGGCTTCGGCGCTTCGCTGATTTCGATCTTCGCCCGTCTCGGTGGCGGCATCTTCACCAAAGGCGCCGATGTCGGCGGCGACCTCGTCGGCAAGGTGGAAGCCGGCATTCCCGAGGACGATCCGCGCAACCCGGCAACGATTGCCGATAACGTCGGCGACAATGTCGGCGACTGCGCCGGCATGGCCGCCGACCTCTTCGAGACCTATGCCGTGTCGGTCGTCGCCACCATGGTCCTCGCCGCGATCTTCTTTGCCGGCGCGCCGATCCTCCAGTCTGCGATGGTCTATCCGCTGGCGATCTGCGGCGCCTGCATCATCACCTCGATCATCGGCACCTTCTTCGTCAAGCTCGGTGCGAACGGCTCGATCATGGGCGCTCTTTACAAGGGCCTCATCGTCACCGGCCTGCTGTCGATCGTCGGTCTCGGCGCCGCCACTTCGCTCACCATCGGCTGGGGCTCGATCGGCTCCGTCGGCGGCGCCGATATCTCAGGCACGCACCTCTTCTTCTGCGGCATCATCGGCCTTGTCGTCACCGCGCTGATCGTGGTGATCACCGAATACTATACCGGCACCGGCAAGCGCCCGGTCGTCTCGATCGCCCAGGCCTCGGTCACCGGTCACGGCACCAACGTCATCCAGGGCCTTGCCGTCTCGCTGGAATCGACGGCACTGCCGGCGATCGTCATCGTCGGCGGCATTCTCGCCACCTACCAGCTCGGCGGCCTTTTCGGTACCGGCATTGCGGTCACGGCGATGCTGGGTATTGCCGGGATGATCGTCGCGCTCGACGCCTTCGGGCCGGTGACGGACAATGCCGGCGGTATCGCCGAAATGTCGCATCTGCCGCCGGAAGTGCGCAAATCCACGGATGCGCTCGATGCCGTCGGCAATACGACCAAAGCCGTCACCAAGGGTTATGCCATCGGTTCGGCCGGCCTCGGCGCACTTGTTCTCTTCGCAGCCTACTCCTACGACCTCAAATATTTTGCGGCGAATGGCGACAAATTCCCTTATTTCGCCGGGATAGGCGAAATTTCCTTCGATCTTTCCAACCCGTACGTGGTGGCGGGATTGATCTTCGGCGGGCTCGTTCCCTACCTCTTCGGCGGCATCGCAATGACCGCCGTCGGCCGTGCGGCCGGCGCCATCGTCGAGGAAGTCCGCCGTCAGTTCAAGGAAAAGCCCGGCATCATGCAGGGCACGGAAAAGCCGGATTACGGCAGGGCCGTCGACCTTCTGACCAAGGCCGCCATCCGCGAGATGATCGTGCCGTCGCTGCTGCCGGTGCTGGCGCCTATTGTCGTCTATTTCGGCGTGCTTCTCATCTCCGGCTCCAAGGCCTCGGCCTTTGCCGCCCTCGGCGCATCGCTGCTCGGCGTCATCATCAATGGCCTCTTCGTCGCTATCTCGATGACATCGGGCGGCGGCGCCTGGGACAATGCCAAGAAGAGCTTCGAGGATGGTTTCGTCGACAAGGACGGGGTGCGTCACATGAAGGGTTCGGATGCGCACAAGGCCTCGGTCACCGGCGATACCGTCGGCGATCCCTACAAGGATACCGCCGGCCCCGCCGTCAACCCGGCGATCAAGATCACCAATATCGTGGCACTTCTGCTGCTCGCGGTTCTTGCTGGTTGATGCATACCGAAAAATTGCGCGGCGGTTGACGACGCGCAATTCGCTACAGCCTCTATCAGCGACCACCAAAAAACCCGCCGGAGCGATCCGGCGGGTTTCGCATGAGGCGTATCCGATCAGCGCAGGCTGCTTGGGTTCTGCGGCGTGCCGCCGGCGCCGCCGCCGAACAGGCTGCGGGCTGCACTCGCGGCGCTGCCGCCGGAGAGCATCTGTTGCAGGAAGGTGAGTTCCTTGCCGCCGGTCGGCGTGACGCGTCCGATCGTGTCGAACACCTTGCCGTCCTGCAGCGTATAATTGGCGCGACGGCTGACAACGCTGTCCTTGTCGAAATAGATCGCCAGAACGCTCTGGTCGACGACCTTCAGCTTCTGGAAGGCGACGGCACGTGTGCGCCGCTGCGAGATATAATAGAAGACTTCGCCGTCGAAGGTCGCCGTCGTCGATGGGGTGCCGAGCGAAAGTAGCACTTGCTCGCGGCTCGAGCCCTCCGGAACGAGGTTCAGCGACTGCTGGTCGGCGACGTAGCCGCCATTGAGCACGGTGCTGGTCTGGCAACCGGAAAGAGCTGATGTGGAGGCGATTATGAAGGCAATGGCCGCACTGCTGAAGAATTTCACGTCAGACTTGAAATACCGTTTCTTCAACGACATCTACTCCCTTGAGTGTCGATAGCAGCCATTTGGGGCCTTGCACGCTTTACCTCCTGCAAAACCATTGTGGCCATTCCGGGTCGAATATCCCGAATTCGTTTCGCTGACGCATCGAAGGCGTCGTCCCGAAACTGGCCATGATCGGCATTGCAATTCGCGCCTGCTTCGGTAAACCAGCTTTCGAAATCATGCAACAAGGCCAGAGGCCGGCCAGCGTGAAGAATGAGGCATTTCCGGAAAAAACAATGATCTTCGGGCTCTTCCGTAAGAAAAACAACAATCAAGCGATCGTCGACAGGCAATATGCGGCGCTGACGGCGGCCGCGCGCATGCCGGAAATCTATGAGCGGCTCAATGTGCCGGATACGGTCATGGGCCGTTTCGAGATGCTGTCGATCACCATGATTCTGTTTTTTCGCCGCACACGTGCTTCCGCCACCAGCGGCCAGGAGATCGCCCAGGAGATTGTCGACGCCTTCTTCCAGGATATCGACTATTCGATCCGCGAACTCGGCATCGGCGACAACAGCGTACCGAAGCGCATGAAGAAGCTCGCCGGCATGTTTTATGGCCGGCTCGAAGCCTATTCGAAGGCGATGGACACAGGCGATGCCGAAGCGCTCGCTCTCGCGCTCACGCGCAATATCTACCCCGAAACCTCGGCGCCGGCCGATATGTCCGGCCTCGCCGGATGGATGATGGCTGCGGAATCGCATCTGTCGGCCCTTGCCGAAGAGGAGATCGCCACCGGCTCGGCAACGCTCCCGCCGGTCGCCTGTCCACCGGTCGCCTGAAGGAGGAAGTGATGAAGAACGATCGGGACGATGTTCCCTTCTCCTATCACGTTAAGGTCGGCCATATCTCGGCCAATCCCGTCGAGGTCCATGTCGAGGCCGACGCCAGCGAATTGAAGGCGCTCGCCGAAACCTGGAATGTCGTCTCCGTCTCCGATCTCAGCGCCGATCTGCAGATTGCCCGCTGGAAGCGCGACGGCGTGCGCATCAAGGGCCGCGTTCAGGCGAAGATCGTCCAGTCCTGCGTCGTGACGCTGGAACCGGTCGAATCCGCCATCGACGAGAGCTTCGAGCAGATCTTCGTGCCGGAGGGCTCCAAACTTGCCCGCCAGCCCGGCAATGACGCCGGCGAAATGCTGCTCGATCCCGACGGCCCCGATCTGCCCGAGACTTTTGTCGGCGATACGATCGATGCCGGCGAGGTGGTTGCCGAATTCGCCGCTCTCGCGATCGATCCCTATCCGCGCAAGGAGGGCATCGAATTCGCAGGCCATATCGAGGATAGCGGCGAGAACGACAAAAAGCCCTCGGCTTTTGCTGCCCTCAAGGATTGGAAAAAGGACTGAAGCCTCTCTGGCATTTGACATAATTCAGTTGTAAGCGACGCCAAAACCGGTATTTTGGCCGAAATTTCGCCCTCGGCGAAAAGAAGGATCAGGGACGCGTGATCAGAATATCTCTCGACCTCATGGGTGGCGACTTTGGTCCCCAGGTTGTCATCCCCGGCGCCGCCAAGGCGTTGGATCGGCATCCGGATATTTCCTTCGTTTTCTATGGTCTCAAGGAACAGTGCGATCCGGTTCTCGCCAAGTTTCCGAAACTTAAGGAAAAATCGCTCTTTCACGACTGCGAACTCGCCGTCGGCATGGATGAGAAGCCGAGCCAGGCGCTGCGCCGCGGCCGCTACATCTCCACCATGTGGCGTTCGATCGAGGCGGTGAAGACGGGGGAGGCCGATGTTGCGGTCTCGGCCGGCAATACCGGCGCGCTGATGGCGATGGCGAAGTTCTGTCTGCGCACCATGGCCAATATCGAGCGCCCAGCGATTGCCGCGATCTGGCCGACACTGAAGGGTGAGAGCATCGTGCTCGATGTCGGCGCGACGATCGGCGCCGACGCACAGCAACTGATGGATTTTGCGCTGATGGGCGGCGCCATGGCGCGTGCGCTTTTCGAGGTCGAACGTCCGACGGTCGGCCTTCTCAACGTCGGCGTCGAGGAGATGAAAGGCCAGGAGGAGGTCAAGGAGGCCGGTCGCCTATTGCGCGAGGCGAACATCGATTCGCTCGAATATTCCGGTTTCGTCGAGGGCAACGACCTTGGCAAGGGCACGGTCGACGTCGTCGTCACCGAAGGATTTTCCGGCAATATCGCGCTGAAGACCGCCGAAGGCACCGCCAAGCAGATCGGCGAATATCTGCGTGCCGCCATGTCGCGCACGCTGCTGGCCCGCATCGGCTACCTCTTCGCCAAAAGCGCCTTCGATCTGCTTCGCGAGAAGCTCGATCCGAGCAAGGTCAATGGCGGCGTATTTCTCGGTCTGAACGGCATCGTCATCAAGAGCCATGGCGGTGCGAATGCCGAAGGCATCGCCGCCGCCATCGAAGTCGGCTACGACATGGCCAAGAACGGCCTCAATCAGAAAATAGAAAACGATCTTAAGAAATATCATGCCAAGCGGCTGCCCCCGATGGGCCCGGAAGCTGCATGAGCTATGGGGTTCAATCGACTATGATCCGTTCAGTGGTTCGCGGGTTCGGAGCCGCACTTCCGAAGCGCGTGATGACCAATAGTGACATGGAGGCGATCGTCGATACATCCGACGAATGGATCGTCCAGCGCACCGGCATCCGCCAGCGTTATCTCGCCGGCGATGACGAGACGACGGCCTCGCTCGGCGAGGCCGCCGCGCGAGCGGCCCTTGCCAATGGGGGCCTGACGCCAGCCGATATCGATCTCATCATCTGTGCCACCTCGACGCCTGACAACACCTTTCCGGCAACCTCGGTCAATATTCAGAGCCGCCTCGGCATGAGCCACGGCTTCGCCTTCGACGTCCAGGCCGTCTGCACCGGTTTCGTCTATGCGGTCACAACGGCCGATGCCTATATCCGCGGCGGGCTTGCCAAGCGCGTTCTCGTGATCGGCGCCGAAACCTTTTCGCGCATTCTCGACTGGAACGACCGCACCACCTGCGTGCTTTTCGGCGACGGCGCCGGCGCGATCGTGCTCGAAGCAACCGAGGGCGAGGGCACTGTTGCCGATCGCGGCGTGCTGACCGCGCATCTGCGCTCGGACGGCTCGCACAAGGAAAAACTGTATGTCGATGGCGGACCGTCGACGACGGGCACCGTCGGCAAGCTGCGCATGGAAGGTCGCGAGGTCTTCAAATATGCCGTCGGCATGATCACCGACGTCATTCAGGCGGCTTTCGATGCGACCGGCACCACCGCCGATGACCTCGACTGGCTGGTGCCGCACCAGGCCAATCGACGCATCATCGACGGTTCGGCGAAGAAGCTGAATATCGATGCGGCGAAAGTCGTCATCACAGTCGATCTGCACGGCAACACGTCGGCGGCCTCGATCCCGCTTGCGCTCGCGACCGCTGCCGGCGACGGCCGCATCAAGAAGGGCGACCTGGTGATGCTCGAAGCGATGGGCGGCGGTTTTACCTGGGGCGCCGTTCTGCTGCGCTGGTAGGCGTAAATCCTGAAAAACTGGCGGCGAACAAGAGCTTGACCGTGACGCGCAAGACAAATACTCTTTGCGCGATTTCACAAAATATTTGAAATGGGCGGGGAAATCATGACCGGAAAAACAGTGACGCGCGCAGACCTGGCGGAATCCGTTTTCCGAAAGGTCGGGCTTTCCCGGACCGAATCCGCGGAACTGGTCGAAACCGTCATCGACGAAGTGTGTAACGCCATCGTGCGTGGTGAAACCGTCAAGCTTTCCTCCTTCGCTACTTTCCAGGTGCGCGACAAGAACGAGCGGATCGGCCGCAACCCGAAGACCGGCGAGGAGGTTCCGATTTCCCCCCGCCGGGTCATGACCTTCAAGGCGTCGAACGTGTTGAAGACGCGCATCCTCAAGGCGCATGTCGCTCGCAAGGTCAAGCAGAAGCCGCAGAATCCGGCCTCCTGAGCATCGGCTTCCCGTTTCTAAATGGCGTTTTTTTGCTCCGGCACTGTCCATCGTTGTGCGCAACGTCGAGACATGACTTGAATTGTCGACGCCAAACCGTTGAAATATGATGAGTCGCCGTTGGATCGAGCCGCGAGGTCGCGTAGCAGTATGACGTTGGACAAGAGCCCCGATGCCTTTCGCACCATCAGCGAAGTCGCAGACGATCTTGATCTGCCGCAGCATGTGCTGCGCTTCTGGGAGACGCGGTTTCCGCAGATAAAGCCGATGAAGCGCGGCGGCGGCCGTCGTTATTACCGGCCCGAGGATGTCGATCTCCTTAAGGGCATCCGGCATTTGCTCTATGATCACGGCTATACGATCAAGGGTGTGCAGAAGCTTCTGAAAACCAACGGCAACAAGTTCGTCATATCGGTCGGCCACGGCGATCTCGCCAGCGTCGAGGCGCTTGCGTCGGGCGTGCAGGAGGCGAGTGCCGGGGAACCGCGCGTCGGCATGGCTGACGAAGACCAGATCGTCGGCCGCGCTAAGCCGCCGATCACCCGCCGGTTCTTCAATTTCGTCGCGGGAGAAGACGAACAGGAAGTCTCGATCGGCAAGTCGAGCGTCGGCAAGGAAGACAGGGCATTGCTGCAGGAGGCGCTTTACGACCTGCTGGAATGCAAGCGTCTGCTCGATCAGGTGCGTTGAGCAAAGAGCATGATGCCGAAAAGTGTGAGCGGTTTTCGGATGACATCATGCTCTAACTTTTAATCGAACTCAGGCTTCGGTAAGCCGCTTCATCGCCTGTTCGAGTTCGCTGAGCTGGAAGGGTTTTTGCAGCACGGGCAATGTGCTTGGGCTGCTGCCGTCCGGGGCGGTGCCATATCCTGTCGCGTAGATATAAGGTTTTCCGCGTTCATCGAGCAGTTTTGCGACCGGCAGCGAACTCTGCCCTGCGAGCGATACGTCGAGAATGGCAGCGTCGAATTCCGTGTCTCTGGCGGTCGCCAGCGCCCGTTCCAGGTCGGGCGCGCTGGCGCAGACCCGGTAGCCGAGATCAGCGAGCATGTCCTCGAGCAGCATGGCAATCAGCGCGTCGTCTTCGACGATGAATATGTCTTTCATGATCCCCGTTCACCCATTCCCCTTGCCAGGCATGGCGATTTATGTGGACTGCTTGCGCTGCTCGTCAAGACGTCGTCCCGGGCAATGCAAGAAACAGCATATTGCCGGGTGAAATTCGATGTGTAAAAGCTGGGATGCCGTCTTCGCAACGGCTCCTGCATAATTCCCGACTCGGAAGGAATTATGCAGCAGTTCAAAGTGTTACGGCGTCCTTTGCGCATCCGAGCGCGCGGCGCGGTATGAAGGGGTCTGGAATGGATTTGCTGAGTGCCACGGATTGGCTGCGTCAAAGGCCAGCTTATACCTATCCGCTGGCCGTTGCCTTCGTTGGCCTGACGTTTCTTTTCAGGCTTGCCGCCAGCGATTATCTCTCCGGCTTTCCCTTTCTGAGCTTCCTTCCGGCAATATTGCTGGCGAGTTTCATCGGCGGCGCGGGGCCTGGCCTTGTCGCCGCGGTGCTTGCCGCTTTCATTGTCCAGCAGTTTTTCGTCGAGCCGCATGATGTCTTCTGGCCGATGAACGCCGGCCAATGGGTTGGTCTGTCGACCTATGTGATCAATGCGGCGATCATCATCGGCCTGATGGAGATGATCATCATCGCACATGGCCGGCAGAGCCGCCTTCGCGGTGAGCTCAACAGCTTCAACACGCGCCTCGAACAGACGGTGGTCCAGCGCACCGCCGAACTGAGGCACGAGATGGAAGAGAATGCCGCCGCTCAGGCGCAGATACGCCAGTTGCAGAAGATGGAGACGATCGGCCAGCTCACCGGCGGCGTCGCTCATGATTTCAACAATATGTTGGCGATCATCATCGGCAACCTCGACCTCGCCCAACGGCGCCTGACCGGAAGCGAGGATCCCCGCCTGCTGCACTCCATCCAGAATGCCAAGGACGGCGCGCAGCGGGCCGCGGTGTTGACCGCGCGCCTTCTCGCCTTCTCGCGCCAGCAGCCGCTCGCCCCTGAAGTGATCGACCTCAACAAGCTGGTCGGCGGCATGTCGGAGCTGCTGCGCCGTACGCTCGGCGAGCAGATCCGCATCGAGACCGTGCTGGCCGGCGGCCTCTGGCCGAGCTTTGCCGATCTGAGCCAGCTCGAGAATGCCATCCTGAACCTTGCCGTCAACGCCCGCGACGCCATGCCGGGCGGCGGACATCTGACGATCGAGACCGCCAATACCGAACTCGACGAGCGATATTCGCGCATGCATTCCGAGGTCGAGGCCGGCCAATATGTGATGGTCAGCATGACCGATACCGGCACCGGCATGTCGCCCGACGTGATCGACCGCGCCTTCGACCCGTTCTACACCACCAAGGGCCCCGGCAAAGGCACCGGTCTCGGCCTCAGCCAGGTTTACGGCTACATCAAGCAGAGCGGCGGCCACATCAAGATTTATTCAGAGATCGACAGAGGCACGACGGTGAAGATCTATCTTCCCCGTCATGTCGGCGCGACGGACGCCCGTTTGAGCGCCGCCGGCGCCCAGCCGCTTCCTCAGGGCAGCGTCAACGATACGATCCTGGTGGTGGAGGACGATGAGAACGTCCGCATCATGACCGCCGAAAGCTTGCATGAACTGGGTTACACCGTCTTGCAGGCGGCCAGCGGCATGGAGGCGCTTCTGATCCTGGAAGAAAATCGGGAAGTCGACCTGATCTTCACCGATATCGTCATGCCGCAAATGAGCGGGCGCCAGCTTGCCGATATCGTCCAGGAAAAATGGCCGGCGATCCGGATCCTTTACACGACGGGCTACACCCGCAATGCCATCGTCCACAATGGTGTGCTCGATCACGGCGTTTCGCTGCTGGCCAAGCCCTTCAGCTTGGAGCAGCTGGCGCACAAGATCCGCGAACTGCTGAACGTACCGGCGAGAATGGAAGATGAGCGGACGTGAAGCATTGGGCTGCACGTCCACAGTTCAAGATCACACTATTCCAGGACTTGGATCACGCGATGCGTCTTCGGTTCGACGATGACGCGCCGTTCATTGACGACGGTATAACCGTAGCCGTCGATATTGGGTACGGTATGCACTTCGACGGTGTCGGGCAGCGTCGCGCCGACCGCGATATCGCCCTCATAAACGACGGACGGTGTCTGTTGCTCCATCACATAGGTCCGCACCTCGCCGGGCAATACGACGGAGCCGGTCGCTGCGGGATCGGTGACGATGACGGTGCTCTGCGCGAAGGCGGCGGAGCTGATGGTCAGCATGGCGGCCGCGGCCAGCATGATCTTGCGCATGGGATGTTCTCCTTCTTCAACTTGAGACTTCAGGGCAACGCCGGCCGTGCGGCATAGTTCCCTGGGGCTTTCGTCGGGCCGAAGACACGCGCAATGAGAGCGGCTCGAGTGTTGCTAAACTGATTTATGCATCATACGGTTGAGCTGTCCGAATAACGTTCAGTGTGATTCCGTCCGGTGACATCAACGGCCGATTCTTTACCCTTCGTTAACCATGCTGGCGGCTTATGTCGGATGAACGGCCGGGTGGTCGTTGATTCTAAGGTCCGTCGCGTTTCGGTTGGCGGATGGATATCTGGAAAGACGAATGCGGCGGCTCGAGACATGGGTTTGCGGAAGACGATATCGCTGATGGCCGTGGTGGGCATGATGGCCGGCTGCACGTCGACAGGCGGTGTGCGCCAGCCTTCCGGGCCGGAAACCGTGGCGCCTGAAAAGGCGCTGGTCCTGCCGCCGCCGGGCGGCCCGTCGATCGTCAGCGTCGTCGAGCACAAGCGTGGCAACGGCGTCGAGCAGACGGTATCGCTCTTTACCTCATCCTCCGTGCCCGGTCAGAATTTTCTGAAGGTCCAGTTCTTCGGCGCTTCCGGGGCCAATCCCGGGGCGGGCGATGCGGGCTTCAGCACGATCAACGAGAGCGGCATTGCCCGAGAGGTGGCTCGTTCGGCCCCCGGCGTGCCGATGGCGACCTCGGCGACCTTCCTGCAGAACGCTTACGGCCCGTTCGGTTACGCCTCCGGCCGCAGCCGTGCCGGCGACAGCTGCATCTATGCCTGGCAGCAGATCCGCTCGAGCGCCGGCGCCAACAGCCAGGCGCGCAATTTCGGCATGATCCAGCTACGCCTGCGTCTCTGCGACGCCAGGGCGAACGAGCGCCAGCTGCTCGGCATCGTCTACGGCTATACCATCACCGGCACCTTCGACGGCGCGATCTGGAATCCGTACGGCAATCCGCCGCCCGCCGACGCCGCACTCGGACGCACCGGTGCGCCGGTCTATCCCGACGAGGGCGGCTATCGCGCCAGCGCGATGCCGATCGGCTATGAGCCAGCGCCTGCCATTGTCAGCCGGCCGCGGGCAGTTGCGGTTCGCAACGCTCCGGCGCCGCAACCGGCTGCGGGCGCGGCATCGTTGCCGGCCCCCATCGGTCCGCGCGTACCGCTGCCGGGCGAGGCGCCGCAGACGAGCGTGAAGCCCGCTGCAGCAGCCGAGCGGGTCGAACAATCCGCAAGGGCCATCGGTGTCACCGTGCCGTCGCCGGACTGCATAGGCGACACGGCCATGACGGCCGCCTGCCGCAGATAGTGAGCATGCCTGGGGCGCCGGAAGGTGCCCTGATTGAGCAATTTCGAGGGAACGACGATGCGCAAAGCCCGCAGTGTCTTCATATGGGCCGTGGTTTCGCTCTGCATGATCGTGCTGATCACGCTGCCGGTTAACTTGCAGACCCAGCTCATCACCAGCATCACTGTCGTGACGGTGATGGCGCTGATCAAGATATTGAAAGGCGAGGGAACCTGGCGCCTGGTGGCGCTCGCCTTCGGCACGTCGATCGTGCTGCGTTATGTCTATTGGCGCACCACCAATACACTGCCGCCTCTGAACCAGCCTGAGAATTTCATTCCCGGCCTGCTGCTCTACCTCGCCGAAATGTATAGCGTTGCGATGCTGGCGCTCAGCCTCTTCATCGTCGCCACGCCGCTGCCGCCGCGGCCTTCACGTGCCGCCAATCCCGGGCGTTTACCTCATGTCGATGTCTTCGTGCCGTCCTACAACGAGGATGCCGGCCTTCTCGGAAATACACTGGCTGCCGCCAAGGCCATGGATTATCCGGCCGACAAGCTGCATGTCTGGCTGCTCGACGACGGCGGCACCTTGCAGAAGCGTAATTCCGGCAAGCTGCTCGAAGCCCAGGCGGCAGCCGCCCGCCATCTCGAGCTGAAGCAACTCTGCCAGGACCTCGACGTTGGTTACCTCACGCGCGACCGCAACGAGCACGCCAAGGCCGGCAATCTCAACAACGGCATGAAACACTCGACCGGCGAACTCATCGCCGTCTTCGATGCCGACCACGCACCTGCCCGCGATTTCCTGCTCGAGACCGTCGGTTACTTCGAAGATGACCCGAAGCTTTTCCTCGTCCAGACGCCGCACTTCTTCATCAATCCCGATCCGCTGGAGCGCAACCTGCGCACCTTCGACAAGATGCCGAGCGAGAACGAAATGTTCTACGGCATCATCCAGCGCGGCCTCGACAAATGGAACGCCGCCTTCTTCTGCGGCTCGGCAGCGGTTTTGAGCCGCAAGGCGCTCGAATCCCAGAACGGCTTTTCCGGCATCAGCATCACCGAGGATTGCGAGACGGCGCTGGCGCTGCACGGCAGCGGCTGGAACAGCATCTATGTCGACAAGCCGCTGATCGCCGGCCTGCAGCCGGCCACCTTCGCAAGCTTCATCGGCCAGCGCAGCCGCTGGGCGCAGGGCATGATGCAGATCCTGCGCTTCCGCTTCCCGCTGCTGAAGCGCGGCCTGTCGATCCCGCAGCGCCTCTGCTACATGTCCTCCACGCTGTTCTGGCTCTTCCCGTTCCCGCGCACGATCTTCCTGTTTGCGCCGCTCTTCTATCTGTTCTTCGACCTGGAAATCTTCACCGCCTCCGGCGGCGAGTTCCTTGCCTATACGCTGGCCTATATGCTGGTGAACCTGATGATGCAGAACTACCTCTACGGGTCGTTCCGCTGGCCCTGGATTTCCGAGCTCTACGAATATGTCCAGACCGTGCATCTGCTGCCGGCTGTCGTCTCCGTCATGCTCAATCCGCGCAAGCCGACCTTCAAGGTCACCGCCAAGGACGAATCGATCGCCGTCAGCCGCCTGTCGGAGATCAGCCGTCCGTTCTTCGTCATCTTCGCGGTGCAGATCATCGCGCTGGTCATTACCATCTACAGGATCTACGCCGAGCCCTATAAGGCCGACGTCACGCTCGTCGTCGGCGGCTGGAACCTCATCAACCTGATCATGGCCGGCTGCGCGCTCGGCGTCGTCTCGGAGCGCGGCGAACGCGCCTTGTCGCGGCGCGTCCGCGTCAACCGGCGCTGTGAATTCGGCGCCAACGGCAAGTGGTACGCGGCCTCGATCGAAGACGTCTCGGTCCATGGCGCCAGGCTTCACATCTTCAACAAGCAGCTTGACGAGATGCTGGTCGGCGCCGTCGGCGAAATGCGCTTCCGGCCCTATAGCGGCGCCGATCTGGAAACCCTGCCGCTCATCGTCCGCAATATCGAGCCATCGGGCGACATCTCCAATGTCGGCTGCCAATACGTGCCGAAAAGCGCGCTCGACCATCGCCTGATCGCCGACCTGATGTTTGCCAATTCCGACCAGTGGACCGAGTTTCAGGCCGCGCGTCGCCGCAATCCGGGCCTGATCCGCGGCACGATCTGGTTCCTCGGCCTGTCGCTCTACCAGACCAGCCGTGGCCTCATTTATTTCTTCCGCAGTATGCGGCCGGAGCGGGAAGCCCAGCAGCGGGCGGCAAAGGTCAACGCCGGATGAAAAGGATCGTCGCTGCCTCGCTTCTCCTGCTGAATGCCTCCGGCTTCGCCCAGGCGCAGACGGCGCCCTTCGACATGTCCGGCGAGCGGCCGCCCGGGGTATCCGTGACCCCGAGATTGACGCCGCCCACGCCGCCGGCAGCGCCGGCACCGGCTCCCGTCACGCCTCCGGTTTCCGTCATACCCGCACCTGCAACTCCGGCCGCTCCGGCTCCCGCACCCGTTCCTCCGGCGATCGCCGTCCAGCCGCAGCCGGCGGCGCCTGTACTCCAGCCAGCCGCGGTGGCAAATGCGGCTGCGCCGCCGCACTCCGGCGATGTCCGCCGCTATGTCGTGCCCTTTTCGAAACTGGGTCTCGCCGGCGAATATGATCGCCGGTCATGGTCGGTCTATCTGACGCCGGAACAGGCGGCGGCCAAGGCAAGCTTCACCTTCGCCTACCAGAATGCGATCGTCGTCGCACCTGAGGCCTCGGCGCTGACCGTCTATCTCAACAACCGCCCGATCGGCCAGCAGCGCATCGGTTCGCCGGATGGCCCGTCGGCCGTCACCTTCGCGGTGCCGCCCGGTCTGCTGCAACCCGGCGCCAATCTCGTCACCTTCGAAGCCGCCCAGCGCCACCGCACCGATTGCAGCATCCAGTCCACCTATGAATTGTGGTCGAATATCGATCCGGCCGGAACCTATCTGAGTTTCGCCGGCACCGACGCCGCACTACTGGCGGGCGCCGATGCGATCCGCGCCATCGGCGTCGACGGCGCCGGCAAGACCGAGTTCGACATCGTTGTCCCGGCGCTGGAGCAGCCGGGAACCACCAGGCCGCTGCTTCGGCTGGCGCAGGGCCTGTCGGTGCTGAGCAGCATGCCGAACCAGATCTTTGCCTTCAGCACCAATTCGCTTCCGGCTGCCGGGCCCGGAAAGCTCAGCGTGCTCGTTGGTACCGCGGCGGAGCTGCGGCCGCTCTTTCCCGGCCTGCCGCCCGGCGCCGAAAGCGCAGCACTCGCCGCTTTCGTCACCGATCCGCGCAGCGGCTCGCCGGTGCTTCTGATCAGCGGGCCCTCCTGGCCGGCGGTCTCCTCGGCGATCGATACCATCGTCTCGCCGACGGACAGGTCGTCGGATGTCCGCCGCGACGTGCTGACCACCGAGCGCTGGAGCGCGCCGAACGCGCCGCTGGTCTTTTCCGATACGAACATCGCTTTGTCGCAGCTTGGCGTGAAGACCACCGAATTCTCCGGCCGGCGGTTGCGGACCAGCTTCAATATCGCCGTGCCGGCTGACTTTTATGCCAATGCCTATGGCGAGGCGAAGGTGCTGCTCGACGCGGCCTATACCGATAACGTGCTGCCCGGTAGCCACATCGATATCTACGTCAACGACAATATTGCCTCCACCGTGCCGATCACCACGACGTCAGGCGGCATTCTCCGCCATCTGCCGATCCGCGTGACGATGCGCCACTTCAAGCCGGGTCTTAACACGGTGGCGATCGAGGCGATCCTGATGACCAAGGACGATGCGGCTTGCGCGCCGGGCGCAACCGCCGGCGCGACACCGCGCTTTGCCCTGTTCGATACTTCTGAGCTGCATATTCCGGATTTCGCCCGCGTCGGTCAGCGTCCGAATTTGGCCGCCATGGCCGGCACCGCCTATCCCTATGGACGGGCCACGGAGCCGACGCCGCTCTTCATCGACCGCATCGACGCCGACACGCTTTCGGCCGCCGCAACCCTGCTTGGCCAGATGGCGATCACCGCCGGCCATCCGATCGCCGTCGAAACCGTCGCCTCGCCGAATATGATCGGCGATCGCGATGCCATCTTCATCGGCTCCATCTCGCAGATGCCGGCAACGGCGCTGTCGCAGACCAATATCGCCACGGCGAGCCAGGCCTCCTGGCGTCCCGTGACGGATGCGCAGGCGGCTGTCGTCGATACCGGTACGGCTTTCGAGGAGTGGAATTCCAAGGTCAGCGGCGGTGTGTTGCGCAGTCGGATCACGGCTTTCCGCGAGTGGGTGTCGCGTAATTTCGATATCTCCCGCAGTTCGCTGCAGTTCGTGCCCGGCGCCGAGGAGATCTTTACGCCGCCCAACGCCGCCACGCTGCTGGTTGCCCAGGGCTCCAGCCCTGCGGGAACGGGCTCATGGACGGTGGTGGCGGCGCCGTCGGCGAAGGATCTGCGTGAAGGGCTCGAGGTTCTGACCGCGCAGCTGAACTGGCCGCAGATATCGGGCCACATCACCACCTATTCGGGCAAGACCGGCAAGATCGAGGCGGTGCCCGTCACCCGTTTCGATTTCGTGCCGTCCATGCCCTGGTCGATCGCCAACTACCGCCTGATCGCCGCCAACTGGCTGTCGACGAACATCCTCTCCTATGCCTTCCTGCTGGTCGTCTTCGTGCTTTTGATCGGGGTCACCACATCGACGATGCTCAAAAGGCTGGGCCGGTCGAAATGAGGCGGTTGCGCGCACTCCTGCTGGCGGCAACGGTCGCGTTTGCCCCGACGGGCGAGCCCGCCGTCGCGCAGCAGGCGATGATCAATGCCGCTGCATGGTCGGCCTACAAGGCGAAGTTTCTCGATGCGACCGGCCGCATCGTCGATAACGGCAACGGCAATATCAGCCACAGCGAAGGGCAGGGCTATGGTCTGCTGCTCGCCTATCTCGCAGCAAGCCCGGCTGATTTCGAGCAGATCTGGTATTTTACCCGCACCGAGCTGCTGCTGCGCGACGATGGCCTGGCCGTTTGGAAATGGGATCCGAACGTCAGGCCGCACGTCGCCGATACCAACAATGCCACCGATGGCGACATGTTGATCGCTTATGCGCTGGCGCTTGCCGGCACGGCGTGGAAACGCGACGACTATATCCTCGCCGCCTCCCGCATGGCGCAGGCTCTGCTTGCCGAAACTGTCGCCAGTTCGGAGGGCCGCACCTTGCTGTTGCCGGGAACCGAAGGTTTTACCGGCAGCGACCGTGATGACGGTCCCGTCGTCAATCCGTCCTACTGGATTTACGAGGCGATCCCGGTCATGTCGGCGCTCGCTCCGTCGGATGCCTGGAAAAAACTCTCGGCTGACGGCGTGGAGCTGTTGAGCAGGATGCAGTTCGGCCCGCGCAAGCTTCCTGCCGAATGGGTGAGCCTGCGTGACAAGCCGCGGCCGGCAAAGGGGTTCGACGCCGAATTCTCATATAACGCCATCCGCATCCCGCTCTATCTCGCGCGTGGCGGCATCACCGACAAGGCGCTGCTCGTCCGCCTGCAAAAGGGGATGTCGCAAGACGGCGTGCCCGCCACCATCGATCTGACCACCGGCCGGCCGAAGACCATCCTGTCGGACCCCGGTTATCGAATTGTTAACGATGTTGTGGCCTGTGTTGTCGACGGGACCAAGCTGCCGAGCTCGGCCCTGCAATTTGCGCCCGCGCTCTATTATCCGTCCACGCTTCAACTGCTGGGGCTGGCTTATATCGGGGAGAAGCATCCGGAGTGTCTGTGAAGTCTTCTCTCGTGGCGGTTTCAGCAGCAGTGGTGGTGGCGAGCCTGGTTACCGGGCTGAAGGACCGTGCCGCTCTGCAGGAAAGGTTCGGCCTGGCGTCTGCCGGCAAGCCGGCGCCGGAGCTGATGATGATGGGCCGCATCAAGCCGACCGAGGCTGCCGGCAATGCCGAATTCAATGCGCAGCTCGTCGCCGACAAGATCGAGGCGATCACCTCCTCGCCGCCAGCATCACCGGATACATCAGATCCGAATGCCGCAGCACAGCAGCCTGCAACGCCGCCATCTGCCACGCCGCCATCTGCGCCCCAGACGGCGGCGCCAGCGGCACCGGTTACGCCTCCGATCGTGTCCGAGCCGCCGGCACCGCAGCAGGCCGCCGCCCCGCCGCCGCCGCCTGCCGTCGATGAAAGCGCGCTTCGTTATTTCGCCAGCCGCGGCGACAAGGTGCGTTTGCAGGCCGAAATCTCCCGCCTTCAGGCGCTCTATCCGAATTGGGTTCCGCCGGCCGATCCGCTCGCCGTGCCGCAAAACGGCGACAAACAGCTCGAGGCTATGTGGCAGCTCTATTCCGATGGCCGTTATGCCGAGCTGCGCAAGGCGATCGCCGACCGCCAGGCAGCGGATGCCAGATGGCAGCCGCCGGCCGATCTGCTCGACCGGCTCGACGTCGCCGAGGCCCGCGCCCGCCTCATCAACGCTTCCGACCTCAAGCAATATGCGACCGTGGTCGATATCGCCGCCGCCACGCCGAGCCTGCTCACCTGCAGCGAGGTCGACGTTCTCTGGCGTGTCGCCGAAGCCTTCATCCAGACGGAGAGGGTGCCGCGCGGCCAGGACGCCTATAGCTATATCCTGAAGAACTGCGCCAATCCGGCCGAACGGCAGGCGACGGTCGAGAAGGCCTCGACGCTGCTTTCCTATCAGCCGATGCAGGCGCTGCTCGCGCTGGACAAGCCTGCCGCAGACGGCAGCAGGGAATTCGATGCGATCCGCGACAACCTCGCCCGACGCTTCATGGCCGAAGGCAACGACGATCCGAATCTCGGCATCGCGCCCGAGTATGTCGCCCGCCTCGAAAAGCTCGCCGGCACTGAGGGTCTTGCCTCGGATGCGCTGCTGCTCGGCTGGTATCAGCTTCGCCGCAACAACGATGCCGAGGCCGAAAAATGGTTCCGCGCCGCCCGCGTCAAGCAGGATACGGCGGCCGCTTCACAGGGGCTGGCGCTGGCGTTGATCGCCCGCAAGGCGCCTGAGGAGGCCGAGGACGTGATGTTCCGCTGGCGTGCCGATTCCGATGATGCGAGCGCCACCTATCTCGCCGCCACGGCCAATCTGATGGCGCTGCAGCCGCCCGCCGATCTCGCCGAAAATGTGCTGCATCGCATCGCCTCCGAGGTCATCGCCCGCAAATATGTGCCGACGGCGCAGCAGTTCGGCTGGTATGCCCGCTCCCTCAACCAGTTTCAGACCGCCGCACGTTGGTTCGAGACCGCACTTGCCTGGAAACCCGATGATGAACCCTCCGCCTATGGTCTTGTCGTCACCCGCGAGCAGTTGAACGACCGCAAGGCCGTGCTCGCCATCCAGCGCGCCTGGGCCGGCCGGTCGACCCGCATCACCAATCTTGAAGACACTGCTTCGCTGAGCCCGAACGGCGCCCCTCTGCCGCCGGAAAAGGGCGCGATTGCCCCGCAGCAGCCGGTTCGGCCGGTGCAGCCGCCGCAAGCTCCCGCCGCCACGGCTGAGCCGCGGGCTGAGCGCCCCACTGCGCTGCAGCCGGGGCCGGATGCGGCCGTCCGCACGGCAAGGCCGGGGATGCAGACGGTGACCGTCCAGCGCGGTCCGCGCCAGACACGCGGCTGCTCGACGACCATCGATGCGGGGCAGCTTGAGCCGGCCGACGCGCTGTCGCGTGGCTGGTGCCTGATGGATATCAACCGGCCGATGGAAGCGATTTCCGCCTTCGAGGCGGCACTGCAGAGCCCGGTCCGCAAGGTCCGAGAAGACGCAGCCTATGGCCAGAGCCTTGCTTATCTCCGCGCCGGCCTTTCCGGCAATGCCGCCGTCGCCGCCACCAAGGCGCCGCAAAACCGCCAGCGCGCCGCCGAGCTTCAGGTGGCGATCCTCGCCGACCGGGCGCTTTCGGCCTTCGACGCCGGGCGTTATCGCGAAACTCTCATCTATCTCGATCAGCGCGCCCAGCTGCAGCAGGAACCTATCGACCTGATGGTCCTGCGCGGCTACAGCTACTTCAATCTGAAAATGTACGGTGATGCGACCCGTATCTTCGAAGCCGCAGCCGCCACCGGCAATCGCGATGCCACCCGCGGTCTTGCCGATGTTCGTAAGGTCACCCATCCCGACGTCAACGACTAGCGTTGACGCCGCCGTCGCCCTCCGCTACTCGCCTGTGTAGCTCAAAATGCTCCGGCGTCTTTTGCCTGTCTTAAAAGACGCGCGGCCCGCAAGGAAACATCTGTGCCCGCTCTCCATGATATCCTCGACAAGTCCTACGACGCCTTCCTCTTCGACATGGACGGAACGCTGCTGAATTCCATCGCCGTCGTCGAGCGCGTCTGGAGCGACTGGGCAAGGCGCCACGGCTTCGAACCGGAGGTCTTCCTGAAGACGATCCACGGCATCCGCGCTTCCGACGTGATCCGCGGGCTCGGCCTGCCAGGCGTCAATCCGGCCCATGAGGCGGACCTGCTGCTCGCCGAGGAGATGGAGGATGTCTCGGGCATCGTCGAAATCCCCGGCGCCATCCGCTTCCTCTCCGCCATTGCCGACGGCAAATGGGCAATCGTCACTTCGGCGCCGATCGAGCTCGCCAGGCGTCGCATGGCCGCCGCCGGCATCCCGATGCCGAAGGTCATCGTCAGCGGCGGGGAGGTCAAATCAGGCAAGCCCAGCCCCGAAGGTTATCTGCTCGGCGCAAGCCGCCTCGGCGTCGATCCCTCGAAATGCCTGGTCTTCGAAGATGCCGTCGCCGGCATCCTCGCCGGCGAGGCCGCCGGCGCCGATGTCACCGTCATCACTGAAACTCACGCCACCCCCTTCGAAACACCGCATTTTTCGATCGCCAACTACCAGGCATGGCAGCCCGGCCAGACCGCCGAAGGCCGGCTGAAGCTCGCTGCGATCTGAACATTCCGGCAAACCGCCTCTTTTTGTCGGAGGCAAGGTTTTTCCGCTTGCATTGCACGCGCTGAAAAACTAAACGAAGCAAGCCGTTTCGGCAGGTCGGGGCGTAGCGCAGCCCGGTAGCGCACTTGACTGGGGGTCAAGGGGTCGCTGGTTCGAGTCCAGTCGCCCCGACCATTTATCCCCTTGAAATCCCAGTCAAAAATGATGAATTGGCCGGAAGGCCACTAGCAAAATTAGAACTAAAGCATATAAAATGCTAATCTCGTAACGAAAATCCCCGGATAATCCTCTTATCGTTATGGGTGCCCAATCAAGTCTCGTTGGGGACATGAGCCCGCTTGGGAACATATCGGAAGCATCGTCCGGGGAAGTGTCTATGGAATGCAGCATCCACAATTGTGGGGTAGGTTCTGCGGCACCGACATTGCAGTGAGTTTCTCGCAGTTATATTTAGCCTATTGTAGGCGGGAAGGCTTTCTAGCCGGAAGGTGAGATGGCGGTCCTGTCCAGATCTATAGTTAAGCCATCTAATGAGTGCGTACCCGGCGAGTTGGTACACCTCGGAATTCTCCGGTTAGGAGTGACGTCGCAGCAATAAATGCTCCCGACGAAAGAAGGCCGCCCTGCAGATCGAGGACGATCGCCATGGCTAATTTTTACTATGTGTATTTCAAAAAGCGCGATGACGCTGAGATCAAGAAAGCTTTTGGCAAGGCCCTTGATTGGTATCGGATAGATACTACTACCTATTTCCTCTATTCCACGAGCGTCGCAGAAAAGCTGTATTCGCGCTTTTCGCCCTTCGTACTCGATGAGCGAGGTAAGGAAGGGAACATTTTATTTGCAATTGATGTGAAAGAGCGGCCAGGGTGGGAGTGGCTGAAAAAGATCAATGCCCATTGTTATCGTAGCTTCTCCGTCCGCACCAGTTACGACGTCAACCGCGCACTAGATGTTTCCCTGTTGGCCGTCGCTCGTGAGTGCTCTCGACCAGATGCATTGATTTCTCATGCGAAAAGCTTCCCTTTTCCGAGCCCCATCTTTGCAAGAGCATAAACGCAGGTTGTATCGAAATGATCAACTTGTAGTTATCGCAACCACAGTATATTATGTTCACGTGGGTCGATGAATACGTTAGCAATTCTGCAGTGGCTCGCTTCGGGGTGAGGCGGAGCTTGGTTTATAAGTAAAGGAATTCCACTATTTTGAGGGGGCGATGGATGTTGCGTGCCTGTAGCGTTTTTCTTTTTGGATATTTGATGGGCGTGACCGCGGCCGCCGCACAAACGACTTGCGTCGACGGAGGATCACCTTCCTGGAAGGGTTTGAATCTTATTCAAACGGATTGCCAAAACTGGAAGGACGGCTACGTACCACCGTCCGGACAAATCTACGTGGCCCTGCAATTCCATTTCGTTCTCAAAAGCAAACCGGTCGGGTCAGCGGAGAGCAGGAGCGTTCTTGACGCGCTTAAAAGTCTGGTCACCAAGGACGACGCACAAGAGATCGCGCTCTCGGTTCTGCCGAAAATCGGCAACTATGACTCGGTTGAAACCCCAATCTATACCTACGTCGCGAGCAAGCCGGAGCGGACCTTTGGAACATCTGGCCAATTCGAATTCACGACGCCCTATATACGATATGATCAACAACCGCTGAGTTTCGTGCTCAAGGCGCGCGCGACAAGCAAGGCCGATCACGACATCAAGGGATTGATAGATCGTGTACAGCCGATTATCGCGACGGCATCGCCGAACGCCTGGTTAGTGTCCGAAGCGGCTAAGCCGGCGCTCAACGCTGTCGCGGATGTCACTGACACGGTGCTCGATGCCTACTACAATTCCGACGAGTCAACGACCGCCAGCTTTTCACTTGGCGACGAGGCCGCCGACGGCGTGGTCAAGCGCGTACTCACATTGAAATCGGGGCAGGGTGACGCAGACATCGGAAGCCTGACCGTGTCGCTCAAAATGCGAAGGTCGATCATTGCCGGCAATTCGATATCGTCCGACAGGAGCCCAAAGGATTTGGTCGTTGACTACTCGACGGTCGGCGGGATCCTTGGATACCAACTCCCGGCGATCGGTGACAAGAAGAATACCATTCTGGGGAGCTTCGCTTCCGACGATGGCGACCTGAAGATCCTCTCTGCGGTCGCATATGAAAAGACGGCGACGACGGGGCTTTCTGATGCCTGCAGGCAATTGCGGACAATCGGGCTCAACACGTTCGGATTCAACGATATCGACACCGCCAGGATGATCTACGAACTTCTTTCGAGCGGTGAAAAGTCAGTCGCCTACACCGAAGAATCATCGGTGTGCTTCAGTAAGAGCGACTGGCAGAGAATCTCGATACATCATATCTTCGAACCGCTGGTCAACCAAACCGTACCGACGAAAGACCGCATTGAGTATTTCGCGACAGGTCTTCGTCGGGGAATGACGACAATGACGATCTATCAGGACCAGCTCGAGGACGAGATGGAGCAGGTCGAGGACATGACGGGCGACAACCTCCTTCCGTCCTGTACGGGTTACAACGTAGCGAAAAGCGATCTGATCACCTGCCTGGATACATTCCATCTCAACCGCTACCAGATCGAAACATCGGACGAGTCACCAGTCCAGATCCTGGTTAGCCGTCGCTCTCAGGTTGGCGAGGTAGCCAACGCCGACACGCGCTCCGGTGTGGAAGTGGCGGCGGTGGGAACGCCGGTTTCGGCATCCACGACAACCAAACTGGATTATGTCTATCGGGTTTCCCTGTTCTACAGCGACACGCAGAAGATCCGACGGATTAAGTTCGAGAAAGCCACACGTGCCAGTGTCGGCGACGATGTCACCGATAAGCTTTCATATCCTTGCTGGGTTAAAGGCAAGGGGCAGCCGCTTACTTGCCCGGACTTGATACCTCCGCCCTCCTGACGCGCTCTAGCCATTAACTGCTAATATCGCGTTCGAACTTGGGATTGTGGGGGTCTCATGCGTTTCAAACTGCTTGCTGTTCTTCTTTGCTGCTCGTTTGTTGTCTCCGCATGCACGCAGGGCGTGGTTGATACATACGGCGGGGGCATCGGTACTGAGCTTTCCTACACTACTATGGGGCAGCGCAGCGCCGCCGAGGACAATTACGTAGCGTTCATATGCCGGCAATCTGGCTCAGCGCCAGGTATCTGTTCAGTTGATTGGCAAGGCTTTACGCTTGCCGGGATGAACGACATCGACGCACGTTGCGACGGTTACCTGGCGTGGCTCGACAACCGCCGCCGCACAAATGGTCCCATACAAAAGCAAATCGCGGATACCGCCACCACAACAGCCACGATAATGGCAGCCACGGGTGCTACTGGAGCTGCCATAGGGATCGTCGCTGCAGCCTTCGGATTTGCGCGAAATAGCTTTGACAACACTCAATCTCGGCTCCTGATGGAAGTGAACCACTCGACGGTCCAGACGATCGTGCTGTCGAATCAGGAGCGTTTCCGGAAGGAGTTTGCACTTGTTCGCGTCGAGAACCGTCCGACTGCAATCTACGTGCTGCGTCAATATCTGCGCCTTTGCATGCCCTATACGATCGAGAACCAGATCAATACGACGATCACCACTTACCAGCTTGGCGGCACGCGAGCCCTGGAAAGCGCAGAAAAAACGCCGCTGATCGATCTGGCGTTTCTGCGGCGGGAGTCGCTCAAACCCGAGAGGGCGGTCTATCGGCCGCCGAACCCTCCCATCGATAATAACGCAAAGTACGAGCTGGTATCGACGAAGGCGAGCCTGCGTTCGACGAAGCTCATCCAGAGCGCACTGACCGCGATTTGCGCTTCCCCAGAGGAGGTCGACAATCCCACGCCGCACACCGTCGTGCTCGTCAAAGTGTTGCAGCAGTATAGGAAGATCAGGAAATCCATTCCAGGCAAAGTCCTCGACGGCAAGATGGACGATGGCGATTTAGCCGAGGTTGCCGACCAGCCACCTTGCTCACTTTCAACGGCTCAAAATTTCTATGAACAGAAAGCCTACCCGTCTGGGATCATGAGCGCGAGCAACAGTCTGATCGAACTCCTCAATGCACGCCTTGCAGTGGCGGACCGACTGCCGGCCGGAGCCGACGAGCAGACGATCCGCGCCGGCATCGCGAAGGTGCGCGCCGATCCGAGCCTGAGTCTTGAACTCAATGATCCGGCGCTATCCAAACAATTGACTGCAGAACTCATCGATAAACTTTAAGGGGGCTGTGATGGTTTATGCCGCGGATGGTATTAAGCCGGTCAGGGCAATGCCTGAACCGGATGCAGGTCGGCTCGCGCGCGTGGGGCCGGGCGAAAAGCTTTTCGGCACAGGTAAGACTGTTGCCGGCGCGACGCAGAACGATCCACCCCAGTGGATTGAGGTGTTTCTTCCCGACGACAAAACGACCGGGTGGATCCTCGCTGTCGATTTCAAGGAGGAGCCTGACCCAGCTCCCCGTCCCCTCGATGAAGAGTTTTTCATCCGAAGCTGTCTGACTGTTGAGCGGGAACTCAACGCCGATACCAAGACCGCACCGTGGTATGTCGCTGCCGATTATCTGATCGCGCGCGCGATCTTTGAAACAGGCCTCTCCGCAGGTGGCGTGGGCTCGGCCGGGCCGATGGGACCGCTCGCTCTCACTTCGACGGAGTTCAGCGATTTCCTGACGTCGTCTGGTCTAGACCTCGCGAAAGAATTCGGTCCGGGTGACAGCCGATTGCTGCTAGCTCAGATATTCGCCTGCGGATACGCCATGAGCAAGACGGCCAAGGACTTCAGCAAGGCGAGCACCGCGAGGAGCAATCCCGTCAACGATGTCGATGTCCCGAGTTATCTGGATCTCTTTCTCGCTTACCTCATCGATCTAAGCACAGCCGTGGCTCTATCCGATCCAGTGTTGGACAAGTCGCAAACGTTGGCTCAGTTTGGTCTCACGAGCGCGACTATTTCTGCCCTCTCGGAACGATCGGGTCTCGCTGGAACGAAACCAGACACTACGGTTTCCGCGTTCCTTAAGAACGTCTCCGAAGTGCTCGCCCGTCTGCTCGACTCTGCATTCGACCGTATTAAAACCCTGGCGGCTGATGAGTTGCCTAAGGCCGAGGCGGGCGTTCCTCCATGGTTGATGATCGCGCGATCTGAACTGGCGCGGCCCGTAAGTGAAACGGTGAACGCAGACCGGATTCCGGTATATTTCGATGCAATCAGATTCGGAAACATCAACGGCAAGGTACCACATTGGTGCGGGGCATTCATCGGCTTCTGCATGAAGACTTCAGGAGCAAGCCTACCTGACGGGCCAGCCCGCGCGGCAAACTGGAAGACTTGGGGTAACCGCAGCTTTCCGCTTGGTGCATCGGACATTCCGTTGGGCGCTGTTGTCGTTTTGAAGCCCCAGGACCCCAAGACAAGTGGGCACGTCGCGTTCTTCGAGAAGTTCGCGGAAAACCGGAAAGTGGAATTGCTCGGAGGCAATCAGGACGATCAGGTCTCGCAGAAGCCGTTTGCCGTGACGGAAATTTCGGCGATACGAATGCTGGCCGAGGATCTTCCGTTTGGAGCGGCCGATGCCTTCGACATGACGAAGGCTGAGGTCAGGGCGGAGTTCCAGCGATACGGTGATCTCATCGTTGATAGATTCAAGCGAGCGGGTTTCAATACGCGACATCAACTGGCGGCGGCGTTGGCAAACGGGATAAGGGAGTCTGGCTTAAATCCCAGGGCAGTATCCGCTCCTCCGGAAAAGAGCTTCGGACTCTTCCAATGCAATCAGACAGCGGGTCTGGGAAAGGGGTACTCTGCTGAGCAACTCATGGACCCGGACCACAACATTGCGTTGATCATTGCCGAGGCCCGGCGGTCTCGTTCGTTCGTTTCAGCATCGACGCTCAAAGACGCTGTTGAGGCATTCGTGAGATATGTAGAGCGCCCGAAAGACACGTCGGGAGAGATCGACAAGCGAATGGCCATAGCGGGCCGATTGCTCGGAGCGTGATCAAGGCATGAGGCCGCGGACCGGTGCGCCGAAACCTGCTGGTCGTACAGTTCGATATTTTTGTAACCACGAGCTGCGCACTCTGAAGACGGCCACTAGGCAGGGACCGCCCAACACAGCGGCTTCCCTCAGTCTCAGGAATATCGCAAGGCGGCCAAACCCGCCAATTTATGAGTTTATGGCGGCCAGAGAATGAGTTGGAGTCGCTCAGTCTGCAGGTCGACCGCATTCTCAAGCGCGGATAGGAGGGTGACGCCCAGCAGGCGGACGTCTTTGCCGTGAAAGACGGGCTTGAGCAGAAGGTACACAATCTGCTCAAATCGCCCGCTGATGTCAGCGGGCGTTCACTGGTTCTTGTCCATGTAATCTGGGTGAAGTCGACGTATTGCACCGTCAACGTTACCGTCTTCGCCCTAGTGGCGCTGATCTCACAATAGCGCCAGACCTTGGCAATTAGCGGCCGCAGACTGTCAGAAGGGTCCTGTCGCCTCGACCATTTATCCTCTTGAAATTCCAATCAGAAATATCACGGTGTTTAGATTCCGCGATCTCTCACGTATGGCTGCAGAGCGGCGGGCGTCAGTGCGGTTTCTGAGCGATCGCGATCATCGATTTTGCTAGCAGCGGAATCCTGCCGACATATTCGAAGTCGACGTCTTCGAAGCCTGTTTCCAGCAGCAGTGTGCTCAGCGTTCCGGGAGACCAGAATTTGATGTGGCCATGGTCCTTGAGCGGCATGAAATGGTCGTCCATCTTGCCGCTGACGGCCAAGGCCAGATTTTTCCAGTAACCGTGAAACGGCGTCGACATCACGGCGATGCCGCCGGGCTTCACCAGATCGTACATGGTGGCCGAGAAAGCCTTGGGGTCATAAACGTGCTCAACCACTTCGAGGCTTATCACCGCATCGAAGGTCCCATACCGGCTGGAAAGATCTTCGTAACCGGAGCCGATCTCCAGCGGGAGATCGGGGTGGGCCGTTCTCGCTTTCGCAATGCCGTCCGCGGACGGGTCGACGCCGACGACATCATAGCCCTTTTCCGCAAGCACGGCTGCGGCGCCGCCGGTACCGCAGCCGAGGTCGAAGACCGCCGTTTCATTTGCCGCCTGAAAACTGTTCTCAAGAACATCGACAACGGCCGGCAAAATATAGGAATGGGCGGTCGTCGGTTTGGCATGCACATAGGTCGTCGCGTCTAGTTCGATAGACATTTTGCCTCCTGGAGTAGTGAGCCCGCCAACCCAATAATACGCAACACAAGGGTACGGCGGACTTTGACGGCAGTGTGGTGTCCCTGTGGTATTAAAGTGATTAGCGCCGAAGGCGCTCGCAGCGGCTGGGCGCCGGGTCGTTCGGCTCTACCCGCTGCGCGCAGCATCCTTCAGCCTGATCACTATCCGAACCACGCTGTCTCAAGGGCGATTGGTACCTGAGGATCGCCTTATGAAAGATCCGAAGTTGATTGACAGTGTGCCGGGAAGGTGCTGAGAACGGGCCGCAACCCGGATGCACCGCATTTTTGTCGGTCAACGGTCGCTAGGTCGGTGCTGGCGCTTCAACTATTTAAAATAAATAACGCAAGCAAATGCCATTTGAAGGTGTGGATTAAATAATACTGTAGTTTTTTATGGCGATCCCTCAGTTGAGGGAGGTGGATGTTGTTGGATTTTGTTAAAACTGTACCGTTTTTAGAGTAAATAGCCAAATTTTTAACTTAACTAACGTGAAATCTCTTCGCATTCGTGTGGATGCGTTGTAGATTAACATTATCCTTGGTCACGATAGCCTAGTGCGAGCGTATGGCGGATATGAAGCAAAATCTAACTTGCAAACAGGCCCTCGCCAGTGCGTTCCAGGCTCTGTCGGACGAGGCCGTCAAAGCCGGCTGGTCGGAGGGCGATGTCGCCCTCGCGCTTGCTGAACTCGCCGAGGAGCGGGTGATCGAGATTACCGCCAAGGTGATCATGGAAGGCTCCATCCATCCCCAGTTCGCCGCCGGCGGCCGCAGCAGTTAATCTCAGAGCCACGGTGGAACAACTAGGCTGCTGGTTGAAGAAAGCACCCGCACGGGGAGGGAAGGCGTTTTTCGCTCTCGCCTGCGCTCACTGCCTCCTGCTGTAAAAGCCGCACCAACGCGCGGGACAGGATTTTGTTCCCCAATTTTGCTTCGGGGAAATCTGCGTAGTTGCTAAAGTTCAAGCCGTCGCGCATAATCATTTTTGTCGGTTGCGGAGGGCGGCCGGCAATGCAAGCGTGGATGCGTTTGCCCTCGGAGGAAATGCGGCGTGATGTTACGATCATCAATCCATCCGCATGATTTACCGCTGTTTTCGGAAGATCTCGATCTGCTTTCAAAGGTGCTCGACAAGGTCTGCGACGAGCGCGGCCTCGTCAGGACAACGCCGGAGGCCGAGCGGATCGGTGCGGTCATCATTCAGCTCTACAGGCAGGGCGTGAAGGACGGCGGCAAACTCGCCGATTTGGCAAAGACCTATCTCTGATATTCAGTTCTGCTCGATCGAGACACCGTTCTTGCCGATGCTCATCTCGATCCCCTGCGGCTTGCTCTCCTCTTGGAAGATGTAAGCGCCGAGGCCAATGACGGCGGCGACGAGAGCATGCCGATGATGAGATAGAGACCATTGCTGCGGTTCAAGTGACTGTCCCTGATATGTGATGGGCCCCGATACGTGATGAGACAGCGGGAACGCCTAGGTGACCGATTGGTTCCGTCAGTCGTCGTTGGCGGCGTTGAGGTTCTCCGGCCGGATACCGTCGTCGCTCGTGGTGCGTGCGCGCAACCGGATGCCGGGGCCGCCTTCATCCTGATTGCCGCTCGACAGGAAGATGATGCCGTGCGCCTCGAGCGTGTTGCGCACATCGAACAGCGCATGCGGCTCGCCCGCAAATTCGCCGGTTTCCAGCGCCGCTACGGTCTCGACCGGCAGGCCGCTTGCGGCGGCGAGCTCTTCGATGCTCATCCCGATCATGGCGCGCGCGCCGCGTATCTGTGTTGCTGTTATCATGACGGAAAATCTAGCGCATTCACCGTAGTTCTCAAGTGGCGCGGGCCGATCAAGCGTCCTTCAATTTCACACCAAACAGATCGTCATGCATGCGCTCGACCGCGATCCCCATGCCTCCCATGAGGGCGGCCCGGTTCCCGAAACGGCTGATCTCGATGCGTGGCGGATAGGGCGTGCAACGCGGCAGGAAGCCGCGGATGGCGTTGACGAGTTCCGGTCTTGCGCCGATGCTGCCGCCAGTGATCACCAGTTCAGGATCAAGAGTTGCGCCGATTGCCGCAATGGCGACCGCCACCAGCCTTGCCGTCTCTTCGATTGCCGCGACGGCGCTTGTTTCTCCTGCATTGAACGCGGCGAAGAGATCGGCGACGGTGGATGCGTTGCGCCCGCCAAAACCGATATAGCGGCGCAGCATGGCGACGCTGCCGACCGCGGTCTCAAAGGTTCCCAGCGTAAAGCCGCCAGGATCAAAAGCATCTCCACCGATCGGAAGATAGGCGATCTCGCCGGCCGCGCCACGCGCGCCGCGCAACAGAGCGCCATTGGCGATGATGCCCATACCGACGCCGGTTCCGAGAGCAATGAAAGCAAAATTGCCGGTCTCGACACCGTGTCCCCGCCATCTCTCGCCCTGCGCGGCCAAATTGACGTCATTTTCGACGATCACCGGTATGCCCATCTTGTCGCTGAAGACCTGACGCAGATTGATGGCGTCAATGCCGGGAATGTTTGGCGCCACATTGATATGGCCGGTGGCAGGATCGAGCACGCCGGGACTGCCCAGAACGACGAGGCGGAGTTTGTCGGCGGTCGTTCCGGCCGCAGAGGCGAGTTCAGCGACAAGATCGCTGAACTGATTGACGAGATGCATTCCGCCGCGCCGGTCTGTCGGCACTTCGGTTTCGGCAACCACATTTCCCAACAGATCGCAGATAGCCGCGGCAATCTTGGTGCCCCCGAGATCGATGGAGGCCGCCAATCCTGCCCTGGCATTGATTTCGTAGATGATCGCATTCCGTCCCGGGCGCCCATCGGTCTGCCCGATCGCTTTCAGCCATCCATCATCTTCGAGGTCGCGCACGACATCGGAAATCGTCTGTTTTGATAGGCCGGTAAGCTTCGCGATATCGGCGCGAGAGATCGACCCGCTCGCCACGACAGTCCGGATCACGGCATGGGTTGAAATTTTTCGTGCGATTGGAGTCTGTACGACAGAAGAGGTCATTGCCATCCAGGCTAGCTCAATCCAATTAGTTCGGTGCGTATACTTAATTGGCGCGCTATTGGCTGGCCAATAGCGCGATACGGCGAATTCTGGGCTGTCTCTGATCGCATTTACCGGCTTTTGGTACACCAAGGCCTCCACTTTGTCTATGTCCTTGACAAAAGGAGGGCCGCCTGTAGGCTGGGATCAACGTGCGGGGATTGCCGATGATAAAGCCCTCGACTGATGGACAGCTTTCTGCCGAACAAGGCGTTTTACTGCCTGTCATGGCGCCACGCCTTCAGGCGGATGTTCATCCGGACGGCTATGCTGATCTCGCCCTTTGGGGCGCCGGCAGTCTGGGGCGCGTGAGATTTTCTGCAATCGGCGGCCCTTATACCTATGCCCCGAACCGAATGATCTCCAAACATGGCGGTGTTTTCGTTGCGCAGTCGCTGCCGGTGATGTTGATCCGCGGTGTGGGCCTTCGGGGCGTGTATCCCGCGCGTCGTTGCGCCTGGTGGCACGAGCCGGATGGGCAAAGCGCAAGCGCGAAGTTCACTCGGACCCATCATCGGAAGACTTTCGAAATGGCCTGGGGCGTACTCATTGTGGACGCTCTCGGGTCGGATCTGCGGATTGCCGTCGGCGCATCGAGAGACGAAGGCGAGAAAGCGCTCGACCTCACCAGTCAAGCGATCATTGCCGAAGCTGCCGAATATGTGGTGCGCTGTGATCTGACGCCCGACGCCGACCCGCTGATGCGCAGCATGGTCAGCCAGGGGATCCACGCCGCCCTTTCCAGCATCAGGCGGGATGAAAACGGCGCCTTCGCCGGCCTTGCCGCGGGGCAGGCCTATAGCGCTCCGGCGCGGACCTATTACCGCGATGGTTACTGGACGATGCAGCCGCTTCTGATGCTGGCACCGGAGGCGGTGCGCGACGAGATCCGGATTCTCGCCAAGGGAGTGCAGCCGGATGGAGAAGCGCCAAGCGGTGTGATCTTGACGGGGCCTGCGCAATCGCAGGCGTGGCAGCACTTTGTCGCCGACAGCAAGGCCAATCCCAAAACCCACAAAAGAGCCGTTCCGGAGTACCATAACCGACCGCAGGATTGGTGGAGCGACCATTTCGACAGCCCGCTTTTCTTCGTTCTTTTCCTGAACGACTATGTCAGCGCAACCAAAGACTTTGCGGAGGTGGAGCGACACTGGACGGTCGTGAAGGCGATCACGGACCGCTATCTCAGCCTGGCTGGTCCTGACAGCGTTCTCCCGCTGAAGCCGCGCAACGACCGGGATTGGGCCGACAACGTCTATCGCGAGGGGCTGGTCTCCTATGATCTGGGTCTTTTCGTCGGCGCCATGGACGCGGTGGCCAGGCTTGGCGAGGATCTCGATCCCAAGCTTGCCGAACGCGCACGCAAGACAGCAAATCTTGCCCGCGAAGAGATCGAGGCCAAGCTCTTTGTGCCGGCGACGGGAGGATATGTCGACTATGGAACGCCTGGCGCTTTTGTCGAAGATCATTTGGTGCTCGACAGCCTGACCTTGTCGCGGTTCGCTGCGATTTCGGGGCAGAAGGCCGTAGGCTTGCTGAGCGCTTTTGAAAGCAAACTCGAAACGCGTCACAATCAGGAACAGCCCTATGGCAGTTGGGGTGTGATGTGCGCCTATCCGCCCTTCAAGCGGCAAAGCGATCTGCGATCCAAGACCGCTTTTCCCTACCGCTACCATAATGGCTCGGACTGGCCCTATTGGGACGGCGCCTATGCCGAAGAACGCCTTCGCCACGGACTTGGAGGTGCGCGCTACGCGTTGACGCGCTGGTGGCAAACCTGTCTCGACAATGGCTGGATCGGTGCGGTGGAATATTTCTCGCCGCCATACGGGCGCGGCTCCCTGCTTCAGGGCTGGAGTACCATGCCGGCAGCGGTTGTTTTAAAATACGGACTTGACGCGGCAAATTCGGAGCCAATGTCATGAGCACGCTATCGGCTTCAGCCGGGTTCCCCATCGATGCGCATGGCAAAGGCGACGGAACCATCCCGCTCGAATTCGGAAAAGCCAAGGTGACGGTAGAAACCTTTGGCGCGTTCGTTGTTTGGATCGACACCGAGATGCACAGCTTTGACCCCATGCTTTCGAAGCGCCTGAAGCTCGGTGCCGATCATCCTGCGCCCCCAGCCGCCGGCCTGAAGCCCGGGAAGAATGTTGATGTGAAGATGCGCCGGGTAATCGTCTTGAAGCCACGTCGTTCCGCTGCGCGGATTTTGAATGCGTTCGATCACGTCGGCATCGCGCGGACGGCTGGGCGTCAGTCCGGCGGTCTGCTGGCGCACGAACGGCCACCAGTTTGCTTCCAGCTCTTTGTCGAATCCGCTGGTATCGGACACCCCGACGACATAGCCGACCGGCCGGTTGTCATGCACGAGAACAAAGGCAAAGTCTCTGGCAAACTTGAGATAGGGGACCGACCAGATGTAACCGGGCAGATGCGGATCGCTATAAAGCGCGCCGGCATCCTCGCCGCCATTGGCGGTTTTCAGGCAGATGTCGAAAAGCGCTTCGGTATCGGCTTCAATCGCCGGGCGGATGAAGCAACTGGTGTCCATCGCTTTGCCACCTCCTGCGTGGCGCTTTGTCATCATCGGTCGCGAGAGAGACTCATGCGTTGACGATTACCTCAGATTCGCAGGCCTGGGGAAGGAAACGTTCGGCCGGTGCCCGGCGCCAAGGCTCGGACGGGGAGTGGAGAATAAACCAAATGAGGTGGAGCAGATGAAAAGAACCGTGAAATCGATCAGCATACTGCCGGCATACCGATTGAAAGCAGCTGTCGCGCTTGCCGGCGCGGCGCTTGTGAGTTTCGGCCTTTCCGCCGCCCGCGCCGACGATCTGGCCGTGTGGGATGACCAGACCTTCGAAGGCCAGAGCGCGGTCATCGAGCAACTGAATAAGGAGTTCGAAGCCGCACATCCCGGTGTCACGATCAAACGCACCGCCCGCACCTTCGATGACATGAAATTGACGCTGAAGCTTGCGGTTTCGGCAGGCGATGGCCCTGTCGTCACCAAGGTCAACCAGGGCGCCGGCGACATGGGCGCGATGGTCAAGGAAGGTTTGCTCCTGCCGGTCGACGACTACATCAAGACCTATGGGTGGGATAAGCGGCAGTCGGATTCCGTGCTGGCGCGAGACCGCTGGGATGGGCCGAAGTTTGGGGTCGGCAAGACCTACGGCATATCAGGCCTCGCCGAAATCGTCGGCCTCTATTACAACAAGAAGATCCTCGACGACGCGGGCGTGGCGCTGCCGCAGACCTTCGAAGAGCTTTTGGCCGATCTCGACAAGCTGAAGGAAAAAGGCGTCGCGCCCTTCATGATGGGCTCGGCCAAGCAGCATCTTGCCCTGCACATGATCGGTGCCATCGATCAGGCACATATCGACGCGGCCAATCGCGCCGAACTTGACGACCTGATCTACGGCAAAGGCGGCTCCTGGAACACCAAGGGGAACATCGAATCGGCCAAACTCGTGCAGCAATGGGCGCAGGGCGGCTATTTCTACCCAGGCTTCGAAGGCATCTCGGGTGACGACGCCGTCCAGCTTTTCATATCAGGGCAGGGCGCTTTCCTGATCTCCGGGACCTGGTACTTCGGTGACATGCAAAATAATCCGGATATCGGCTTCATGGCCATTCCCGCTCCGAAGGGTATTTCCAAGCCCATGAGTGTCGGCGGCGTGGATCTTGCCTGGGCGATAACGAGCCTTGCCAAAGACAAGGCAAAGCAGGACCTGGCCGGCGAGTACATCGACTATATGGTTTCGGAAAAGGCCGCTGAGAGCTGGGCCGCTGCCGGCTATCTTCCGGCAACATCGCTCCCGGCGGATGCAAAGCCCAAGCTCACGCCGCTCCTGACCTCCGGCATCGAGATGTGGAAGACACTCAACGCCAATGATGCGCTCGGCCATTACCCCGATTGGTCCAGCCCGACGATGCTGAAGACGATCGACGACAACACCCCGCTTCTCCTGTCGGGCAAGATCACGCCCGAAGCCTTTGTCGATGCCATGGACAAGGATTATCAGGCCTATCTGAAGGACAAGAAGTAATAGCACGGGCGCGGGTCACGGCCGTCTGCCCGGCGGTCGTGGCCTGTGTCTCGTCGATCCTGAGTTGAAATGAGCGCCGGGAGCTGTGGCTTGCTGCGCGATGACCAGAGCTTTGGCTTCATGGGGTCCTGGATGAAACGCTCCGCACTTGATGGCTCGCAACATACCAATTTTATCTATTTATTGCCTGGATTGCTGCTCTACGCGGCTTTTGTCTTTGGACCGATTGTCGCGGCTTTGGGTTTGAGCCTGACCAGCTGGGACGGCTTGACCATGCCCAGATGGGTTGGCCTGGGCAATTACGCCGATCTCTTTTCAGACAGTCGATTTTATATTGCCTTGCGCAACAATGCCGAGCTCATGATCTTCTACTGCGTCCTGCCGCTCGTGCTCGGCATAACGCTTGCTGCCTGCGTCTGGAATTTGAAGCAACGCGAACAACTCGCCCTGCGGACGTTCCTGTTCCTGCCTTACATCATGCCGACCGCCGTGCTGGGCATCATCTGGGCCTGGCTCTACAATCCTGCATTCGGCCCGTTCAACCAGTTTTTGAGAGCCGTAGGATTGGGCAGGTTCGCATTACCCTGGCTCGGAGATTTCAATTTCGTGCTTCCCGCCGTTGGGATCGTTGCCACATGGTATTTCTTCGGTTTTTGCATGGTCATCTTCCTCACCGGAATTCAGCGCATCGACCCGTCTCTTTTCGACGCTGCCAAGGTCGACGGCGCTTCGGCGCGAAAGACCTTTTTCTGGATAACGCTGCCGCTTCTCATGCCTGAAATAAGGGTGGTTTTGCTGTTGACGGTCATAGCGTCAATCAAGAGCTTCGACCTCATTTTTACCATGACCCGCGGCGGGCCTGCCAATGCTACGCTGGTGCCGAATATCTACATGTATCAGCTCGGCTTCGAGCTCAATCGGTTCGGCGCCGCAGCCGCCATCGCCATTGTCGGCGCGTTGCTGACATTCGCAATCAACTATGCAATTCACCGGCTGGTGGGCTCAAAAAGTAAAGGATTGGCTTGATGAGCCGTTCGTCCAACATCCCCGCCGCCACGCTGTTCCTCCGCCTTGTCCTCTGGCTTCTCGCTTTCGTAACGATCACGCCGTTCCTGCTTCTGCTGCTGACATCGATAAAGAGCAAGGCTGATGTTCTCAGGGGCGCATTCGCTTTGCCGGCCTATCCGCATTTCGAAAACTACGTCGATGCTTGGAATGCCGGGCATTTCAACATCTACTTCTGGAATTCGATCATCGTTGTCATCCCCGTCGTTGCAGCCAGCGTTTTTCTCGGCCTGCTCACGGGCTTTGCCTTCGCCTACCTGTCGTTTCCGCTCCGGCGCACGCTGTTCGCGATCCTGACGCTCGGCATGATGGTGCCGGCGGAGGCCTTCATCATCCCGCTTTATTATGAAATGCGGTATCTCGGGCTGATCAATACCTATGCGGCTCTCATCGTGCCGCAGATCGCGATGTCGATCCCGTTCTCGACGATCTTCCTCGCCAGCGCGATGCAGCAATTGCCGGAGGAGGTTCTCGAAGCGGCGGTCCTCGATGGCGCCGGGCGTTTCTATATCCTTCGCAAGATCGTTGTCCCGCTGATGATACCGGCAATGTCGACACTGGCGCTGTTCCTGTTCATCTGGACCTGGAACGAGTTTCTCATTCCGTTCATTCTGGTCAATGACGACGCCTATCGGACGCTGCCCCTCGGCATGTTGTTTTTCCAGGGGCGCTACACCGTCAACACGCCGGTCCTGACCGCCGGCGCGGTGATTGTCATTGCCCCGCTCATCCTGACCTATCTGGTTTTCCAGCGGCGATTTATTGCCGGCTTGACGGCAGGCGCGACGAAGTGAAAGGCCGCGTGGAGCTATGACCTGCGGCCACGCTTGTGGCACACTTCAAGCGCCGCAGGCGCTATGGCCTGAGGCCTCGCTTGTGACGCACTTCCAGCGCCGCGCAGCCCCAGACCGTGCCGAGCAGCAGATAGACGTGGCGCCAGTGGTCGATGTCGATGACGTTGCCGATCGCCGCGTGGCCGAGGACCGAGATCCAGGCGATCATCAGGAAGGGCTGCCACGGCCGGTCGAGCAGCAAGTATCGGAAGCCGAGCGCCAGCGTCCAGATTAGCATGCCGACATAGGTGACGAAGCCGAGCCAGCCATAGGTGGTGAGCGATTTCAGCCAGATATTATGCTCGTCCTCGGGAAACATCGTGCCGAACACCAGCGGGCCGATGCCGAGCGGGCGCTCCATCATCATGGTGAAACCGATCCGGTGGCGCTCGAAGCGGCCGAGATGCTCGCCGTCATATTGCTGCACCAGCTGGGCGCGCGCCGAAAACAGTTCGGCGACCTTGGGGATCTGCAGCGCCACCAGCAGCGAGGCGACCAGCATGATGATTGCCGCCAGCGACAGGACGAGCACGCGCAGGCGAAAGGCGCCGCTGCGCTGCTTCAGCAGCATGATGAAAATCAGCAGCCCCACGCCGAGGGCGAAGAGCCCCCAGGCGGCGCGGGAAAAGGACAGGAAGATGCCGAGTGCCAGCACGAGCAGGGCGGCAGCCTTCAGCGGCGATTTCTTCAGGTCGCCCACCAGGATGCCGTGGACGAGATAGAGCGATGGCGGCACCAGGAAGGGGCCGAAGACGTTCGGGTCCTGGAAGGCGCCCTTGGCGCGGTCATAGAGCGTGAATATCTCAGCGCCGGGAAAGGCGTGGAAATAACCGAATATGCCGAGCGCCGATGTGGCGACGGCAGCGAAAACCCAGGCGTTGAAGATCAGCGGCAGCCGCTTGTGGCTGTCCTCGATGATCGCTGCGTAGAACACCGCCGTCAGCGCCAGGAAGGTCGAGACCGCAATATACATCGGCCCGGTTGCCAGATCCTTCATCTGCGTCAGCGACAGCATGCCGCCGATATTGAAGGTCAGCAGCAGGGCCAGCAACGGCGCCACGCCGCGGGAAATTTTGAGACCCAGGATGAACCAGAGGCCGATCAGCCCCGCCATCCAGAGTTCGTAGGGCGCCGGCTCGTCGATCACGAAACCGGAGAGGAAGACGCCGAAGGCGACGAAGGCCGAGCCGATCAGGCGCAGCGTCATCCGCTGCGGTTGGGCGACACGGGGATATGTCGCCTCGATCGCGGTCAATAGGCGTTTTCCGTATTGAGCAGCCGGATCGGCGTCAGGATCAGGATCTTGAGATCGAACCAGAGCGACCAGTTTTCGATGTAGTAAAGGTCGTAGGCCGTGCGGAACTTGATCTTCTCGTCATTGTCCACCTCGCCGCGCCAGCCGTTGATCTGTGCCCAGCCGGTGACACCGGGCTTGACGCGGTGGCGGGCGAAATAGCCCTCGACGACATCGCCAAAGGCGCGATCGCGGGCCTGGGCGAGAACGGCATGCGGGCGTGGGCCGACCAGCGAGAGTTCACCTCTCAGTACGTTGAAAAGCTGCGGCAATTCGTCGATCGAGGTCTTGCGGATGAAGCGGCCGACGCGGGTGACGCGCGGATCGCCCTTGGTCACCGCGGCCTTGCCCGTGGGGTCGGCCATGTTGGTGTACATCGAGCGGAATTTGAAGACGTTGATGACTTCGTTGTTGAAGCCATGGCGCTTCTGCATGAAGAAAACAGGGCCTTCGGAGGTTACCTTGATGGCGATCGCCGTCGCGACCATCAGCGGCCAGAGCAGTATAAGTGCGGCCAGCGCGAAGAAGATATCGAAGCCGCGCTTGGCGACGGAATCCCAGTCACGGATCGGCTTCTTGAAAATGTCGAGCATCGGCACCGAGCCGACATGCGAATAGGCCCGCGGCCGGAAGCGTAGCCGGTTGGCATGCGCGGCAAGGCGGATATCGACCGGCAAAACCCAGAGCTTCTTTAAAAGGTCGTAGATACGCGCCTCGGCCGACAGCGGCAGAGCGATGATCAGCATGTCGATGCGCGTCAGCCGCACGAATTCGACGAGTTCGGTCACGGTGCCGAGCTTCGGATAACCGGCGACCATGATCGGCGATCGCTTTTCCCCGCGATCGTCGAAGATGCCGCAGATGCGGATGTCGTTGTCGTCCTGCTGCTCAAGGATGCGGATCAGCTCCTTGGCCGGCTCGCCACCGCCGACAATGACGGCGCGTCGCTCCATGATGCCGTTGCGCGCCCAGTTGCGGATGCCGTAGGCGACGAGGAAGCGTTCGGCCGCAAGGAAGAGTGCAGCCGCGACGAACCATGGGATATAGGCATCGACCATTGCCCAGGTGGTGCCGCGAACCAGAGCGAACAGGCCGACGGTCAGGAGAAGCGCGATCGTCCACGACGCCAGAATGCGCGGCATCAGCCGCAGCTTTGCCCGAAGCGCGGGAATGGTGTAGGTATCGGCAAGCTGCAAGCCGATGACGGTCAAGGCCGAAGCGATCGCCGCCATGCCGGTCCGCACTAGCGAGGAATCGTTGCCGTCGCCGGGCCAGAAAAAGTGGACGATCAAGGCGATCGCGAAGAGCGCGAGGAATTCCAGCAGCCGCAATTGCCCGATAATGATGACAGGCGAATTGGTTCCATCGCGGAACTGTTCGGCGATCTGGCGGGCATAGGGGTTGATTTCGGTCGGGTCGGAAGGCTTTTGCTGACCCGCGTCGCCGCGCGCCTCGATGTCGGAGACCTGCTTGCGCAGGGCTTCCACGTCGAATTGATCGCCTTTTTCCAGCTTGTTCATGGGGGCTTTTCGCTCGTTGACACCAAGCGATTACCAGAAAGCCCCTAAGAAACATTTACGAGGCGGCGGGCATTGTCTTGCCGGCGGCTGGATCGACGAGCTCATGGTACAATTTCAGGACATCGCGTGCCATGACGGCGGAGGAGAACACCGCTTTCACCGCCTCGGGCTTCGGCATCGTCTTGGCGTGCCAGCCGGGTGTGCTCAGCGTTTCCGCCATGACGCGGGCGAGATCGTCGGAATTGCCGGCCTCGACAAGTGCTGCGCTGTCTGCGCCGAGCACCTCGGGAATGCCGCCGACACGGCTGGCGATGATCGTCTTGCCGGCGCCGAGCCCCTCGAGCACGATGTAGGGCATGGCTTCGGCGCGCGAGGGAACGACGAGGTTCTGCGCCATGGAGAAAGCTTCATGGACCCGCATTGCCGGCAGCATGCCGATGCGCTTGCCGAGGCCGCGCTCGACCATCATCTCGCGGTAGCGGTCGCGATCCGGCCCGTCGCCGATCATCAGCGCCGACAGCGGCCTGCCGAGCAGCCGCTCGGTCTTGGCGAAGGCATCGACAAACAGATCGGGACCCTTGAGGTCCCGGAGCATTCCCACATAGATGAAATGCACGGCATCCGAGCGGGTGGGGATCGGCTCGAAATCGCGCTCGCTGATACCGTTATAGATCAGTCTCGTCTTCGTCCGCGGCTTGCCCACCTTGCGTGTATAGGTGTCGCGCTCATATTCACAGATGAAAACAAGCGCATCGGTGAAATATTCCTGCAGGCGCTCCATCCTGAGGACGAACTGTCCACCGAGCGAGGAGCGCGAATAATGCAGGCTTCCGCCGTGCGCGGTATAGAGGCGGGCTACGCGATACCTGTTCACCCGCAACGCTGAGCCGGCAAGCCGCGCGAGCACGCCGCCCTTGGCGCCGTGTCCGTGCAGCACATCCGGCCGCAAACTTTTGATTTTCTTATATGTATCCCACATCGTCGCAATGTCGGACGGGCTGATCGAACGCCGGATCGGCACACGTGTCAGGCCAAGCGAGAGATAGGGTCTTATATCGTCGAACAGGCTGTCCTCGTACTCGCCGCCGGTCGAGCTGTCGCAGAGGATGCCGATGTCATGACCGGCCTTGCTGTGTTCCTCGACGAGATCGCGGACATGGCGGAAAATTCCGCCGACCGGCGACCTGAAGCAATGGAGGATGCGGAGCGGCTGCTGTTCTGCCATCGCTCAGAAAAGCCGTTCGCGAACGTAGATCGTGTCGCCGGCGACGATCGGCCCCGATATGTTGATGCGGCCGGTCAGCACCTGTCCATTGATCTTGCGGGTGACGTCGACCATGCTCTGGTTGGCGCGGCTGGTAAAGCCGCCGGCGACCGCGATGGCATTCTGCACGGTCATGCCGGGGACATAGGCATACTGGCCGGGCTGGCCGACTTCACCCATGAGGAAGATCGAACGGTAGCGATCGACATCGATGGTGACGTCGGGATCGCGAAGATAGCCCTGCTGCAGTTTCTGGGCGATCTGCCCCGAGAGTTGCTGCAGGGTCCGGCCACGGGCAGGGACCTGGCCGATGAGCGGGAAGGCGATATAGCCTGCCTGATCCACCGTATAGGTGTTGGTCAGGCTCTGCTGGTCGAAAACGGTAACACGCAGCCGATCGCCGCTGTCGAGCGTATAGGGCTGGATGGTCGCCTCGTTGAAGGCCTTCGGAGCTGGCTTGTACGTCGTGCAGCTGCCCAATGCCGCCGTCATGGCTGCAAGGCTCAGGGCAAGAAGAATCTTGGGCTGGACGACAGACATCCGCTTGTGCTCACAGAAAATGAACTTGGTAGAGCCGTTATCGATCCGTTAGGGTTAATGCCCGGTAAAGGCCGCTTGCAATTTCCCGCGTTCCTTCACCGGCTGTTGGTCATGACCCGGCAGGATTGCCATTAACCGTTGAGTTACCATGGTCGTTTACGCTTGCGGCACCTTTGTTGTGGAGTAAGAGCATGTCCGGCGTAGCGCGTGATCAGGATGTGGACATCGACCTCGGCCAGTTGGTCCGCGCCGTCTGGGCGCGCCGGCTCAGGATTTTGGCGATTACCCTTGTGGGGGCGGGCGTCGCCTTTGCCGGCGCCAAAATCATGTCGCCGCAATACCGCAGCGAAACACGCATTCTCATCGAACCTCGCGCGCCGGCCTTTGCCAGCACACAGCAGGTCAATGACGCCAGCGCCGGTCCGCTGATGGATGAACTGAACATCGCCAGCCAGGTGCAGCTGCTGCAATCGGCCGATCTCCTCAAGAAGGTCATCAACGACCTGAAGCTTTATAACCTGCCGGAATTCGACGACGCCGCCAACGGCTCGGCGATGAGCAGTATCCTGGTGAAGCTGCACCTGAAGAAAAACCCGCTGGAGAACCCGCCGGAAGAGCGGGTGATCGACGCCTTCGTCGAACGCCTGCAGGTTTACCAGGTGCCGGGTTCGCGCGTCATCGGCATCAGTTTCACCTCGAAGGACCCGAAGCTCGCCGCCGCCATTCCGAACGCCATGGCGAATGTCTATCTTTCGACCCAGAGCGGCGCCAAGCTCGATTCCAATTCCGAAGCGACGCGTTGGCTGGAGCCGGAGATCGAGGGCCTGCGTCGCAAGGTCAGCGAGGCCGAGAAGAAGGTCGCCGAATACCGCACCTTGCACGGGCTGCTGCAAACGAACGGCACGACCACCTTTCCGGCCCAGCAGCTGAACGATATTTCCGCCGAGTTGACCCGCGTGCGCGGCGACAAGGCCAATGCCGAGGCGAGGGCGCAGGCTGTGCGCAATGCGCTGTCTTCAGGCGAGGCCTCCGACACGCTGCCTGACATCATGTCCTCCCAGGCGATCCAGCGGCTGAAGGCGACGGAATCCGGCCTGCAGTCGCAAATATCAGATCTGCAGACCAGCCTTCTCAACAGTCATCCCAGGCTGAAAAGCCTGCGCGCCCAGCTTTCCGATATCCGGAGCCAGATCCGCCAGGAGACGCAGAAGATCCTGGCGAGCATCGAAAACGAGTCCAAGGTCGCCGATTTAAGAGCAAGCGAGCTCGAGCGCCAGTCGGACACGGTGCAGGCCAACAGCGCCCGCGCCGGTGAAGACGAGGTCGGTCTCAACGCGCTGGAGCGCGAGGCCACCGCCCAGCGCCAGCTGCTCGAAACCTATCTGGTGCGCTACCGCGAGGCCGCTTCCCGCGCCGACAGCAATTCGAGCCCGGCGGATGCCCGGATCGTTTCCAGGGCTGTCGAGCCGGTCGATCCCTATTTCCCGAAGGTGGTGCCGATCGTCGTCGTCGCTGCCGTCGCGACGCTGATCATGAGCGCCATCATCACCATGCTGGCCGAACTTTTCAGCGGTCGGGCGCTCCGCCCCGTGGATGCATCCCCTGAAGCAATCGAACCGGAGGCAGCCGTCGAGGAGAAGCATGTGCCGCAGGCCGCGCCGATCGCCGCTGCCGCCAGAAAGCCCGTCCAGCCGAGCATGCTCGCCGTTGTCGCGGCGGAAGAGGAGGCGATCGAGGACGTGAAGGCGGCCGAGGAGGCGCCGCAGGACGACAACGAATTCTCCGTCGCCTCCGTTGCGGACTATCTCACCGGCAGCCGCGCGCCGCTGGCCATTGCGATATCTCCGACCGGTGACAATGGCTCGGCGGCGACGGTCTTGCTGACCCGCATGCTCGCCGATGCCGGCCGCCGCGTCATCCTGATCGATATGACCGGGTCCGGCTACCCCACGGAACTGATGGCCGAGGACAATGCCGCTCTTGGCGTCACCGATCTGCTGTGCGGCGAGGCCGCCTTCGGCGACACCATCCACGGCGACCGCCTATCCGATGCTCATCTCATTCCCCAAGGCCGGAGTGACGTTCGCCGCGCCATGCGCGGCGTCGACCGGCTGTCGCTGCTGCTCGATGCGCTCGCCGCCGCCTATGACCTCGTGGTAGTCGAATGCGGTTCGGCCGATGTCGCCGGCGTCTCGCGGCTGACGCGCAGCCGCGACGTCGAGATCATCCTCTCGCTGCCGGAGGTCGAGGAGAGCATCTTCGTTGCCCTGATGACGGAATTCCAGGCTGCGGGTTACGAGCGCGTCGTGCTGATGTCGGGCGGTGACGGGGCCGAGCAGGAGTTCGGCCGGGCGGCCTGAACCGTCGGCCCATTCGCCTGAATGGCTAGCCGATCCGTGCCCGGATGCTCTGGGCGAATTTGTAGAGCTTAGGGCGCGCCTTGATATGCGCCTTGCCGCGGGTGACGATCCGGTGCGCCGCACCGGCGGCGACGCCGAACGGCGAGACCGGCAGCACCACGTCGTAATGCGCGGTCTCCACAGGCGCCCAGGAACGCTTGTAGGTCTGGTCGCCGAGGCCGAAATCGAACAGCGCGATACCCTTGCCATGCAGTCCCGAGATGGTCTGCCAATAGAGGAATTCGCCGGGGCTGGTATCCGGCACGAGTTCTTCGTCGATCGCGCCGAACTGGCAGATGATGTGGTCGCCCTTGCGCGAAATCCCTGAAATGGCGGCGATCCGCTCTTCCTGCCCGCCCTTAAGCCGCAGTACATGCATCTGCAGCCCGAAATACCGCCTGCCGTCATCCTGCTTGTCGATGAGGCCGTGCAGGAAAGCCCGCGTTTCCTTGTCGGCGAAGACGTCGGGCAGGCCGAGGCTGGCGAAGCGGACGCTCTTCAGGCGGAAGAACATATCGAGCAGACGGTGCTGTTCTTCCGATGTCTCGGGGGTAACGTATTCGAAGCCGCCGGCCGCCTCGAGACGTTTCGACTGAACGCGGAATTTCTTGCGCCGGTTCTTGGCGTTGAGCTGCTTCAGCGTCTCCTCGAAAGTGGAGAGGAACGGCAGCTGGTAGGCATGGTTCTGGTTCCGCACCATCGGCAGCCCCGCAAGCGGGCTCTGCCGCCCGCGCCATTCCAGCGGAATGTTCTGCAGCAGCAGCAGATCGGCACGGCCTTTCAGCGCCCGCTGCAGCCGGTCGGCGAAGTCGTGAGGATCGATGGTCCCGCCGGTTTCAGCAAAGCCTTCCGAGAACAGGCCGGTATTGATGTTGCTGTGATCGGCGGCGATGAATTTTGCAACAGTGAGCCCGCGGGACTTGACGATCTCGACCGGCAGAATGAACGCGGCCTGGCCGCTATAGGTGCCTTTGAGGATTGCAAGCGGCCGCTGGAATGCGTTCACCCAGGCGGCGCACCAGTCGTAACTCTGATGCAGCGACTGGAGATTGTCGTGCTCCAGCGCCCGCCACTCCTCCTCCAGCGGCTGCATCGTGTCGAAGACTTCGATGTCGATTTCAGCCATGGCGAGTTTCATGCTCAGCTGGCGCAGGCGCGAAATGACCGTATCGGCCGGCGCCACGCCCTCGGACGGCTGTTCATGGGCATCGAACTTTTGCGTCTGCACGGCTTCTCTCCGGTCAACAATGCTGATCGGGAAGGTAGGTATGCCGAACGTATATTTGGTTTACTCGCAGGCGCTGGGCGAGGTTTTCCGCCGATCACGGTTATTCGGCCGTTAATGGCCCTAAAGCATGTCGCGCAAAAGTGTGCAGCGGTTTTGCGACAACGACATGCGTAAAAACAAAGACCTAAAGCGCGACAAGCGAATCTGAAAGATCGCGACGCGCTTTAGCGCTGCCGCGGTCCGGCCATCCATTTGATGATCACCATTGCCGGTAGGACCCAGAGCAGGCCGGTGAGCAGGAAATAGAGCAGGTGCCCCCACCAGGGCGCGTTGCCGAGCGTTGCCACCGCAATCGTATTCGCCACCAGCGCATAGACCAGCACGAGCACGATGATGAGGATCGTGCCGATGAATTTGCGGAGGCGGATGGGCATCGGTTATCTCTCGGCAGGGACGGGACGAACCGGCGCGACGGCATGCCGCAAAGGTTCGGGGCTTGTTTTGCATGAGCCGGTGGGGCAAATCAACTGCCGGACAGAAGGAGACATCATGGCCGTCGCAAACCCGACCACGGAACAGGCGATCCTGAGCGAAATGCGCAAGCAGAACCGCGACCGCCGCGCCTTGCGCTTCTGGCTGGGTTTCGTGCTTTTGGCGCTCTTCTGTCTCGTGCTCGTCGGTGGCGCCACGCGGCTGACCAATTCCGGCCTGTCGATCACCGAATGGAAGCCGATTCACGGCGTCATCCCGCCGCTCTCGGCTGCCGAATGGGAGGAGGAATTCCGCCTCTACCAGCGTATTCCCGAATTTCAGCAATTGAACAGCTCCATGACCGTCGACGAGTTCAAGGGCATCTTCTGGTGGGAATGGGCGCATCGGCTGATTGCCCGCGGCATCGGCGTGATCTTTGCGCTGCCGCTCCTCTATTTCTGGCTGACGGGGCGGATCGAAAAGCGCCTGCGCTGGCCGCTGGTCGGCATCCTGGCGCTCGGCGGCCTGCAGGGCTTTATCGGCTGGTGGATGGTGTCCTCGGGGCTGTCGGTTCGCACCGACGTCAGCCAGTACCGGTTGGCGACGCATCTCGTCATGGCCTGCCTGATCTTTGCCGGCTGCATGTGGATCATGCGTGGTCTCTCGCCACATTCCAACGATCGGGTGCCGTCACGCAGCTCGCGCGGCTTTGCCGCCGCGATCGCCATTTTCGCGCTGTTCCAGATCTATCTCGGCGCCCTGGTGGCGGGGCTCGACGCCGGTTTTTCCTACAATACCTGGCCGCTGATGGATGGCGCCGTCATCCCCTCCGATCTGATGATCCAGCAGCCGTTCTGGATCAATGTCTTCGAGAACCCCAAGACGGTGCAGTTCATCCACCGTTTCGGCGCCTATACGCTCTTCGCGTTGACGCTCGTCAATATGGTGATTGCGCTTCGCGCCGCGCCATCGACGACCCATGCACGCCGCGCCGTGCTGCTCTTCGCGCTGGTGACGCTGCAGGCGGCGATCGGCATCGCCACGCTGCTGATGCAGGTGCCGCTGCACTGGGGCCTGCTGCATCAGGCCGGGGCGCTTGTTGTTTTCGGTTTCGCTGTCGCCAACTGGCGCGGCTTTTACGGCGAATACCCGCACGGAACGATGATCGCCGAGCGCGATTGAAGCTGGGCCTCCAGGTGGCGGCGCGCACGGATGAAAGTCGTTCATCACCAACGGGCAGTTTGCTGACTTAAACGTGTAATGTTGCACCGATATATGCAACCGCGTTAAGTTCGGCGAACAGCTACAGCGCGGAGGGGGCGATGTCTAATAATTATGCCGGAATGCGCAGGGCATTGCAGGGGCAACCGGAGGGAACGATCGAGCGCTGCGCGCAACGCCTTCTCAACATTCGCAAGACGCTGATGCCATTGCGCACCCAGAAGAAAGAGAGCTCGCTGCTGCTGGCGACCTGGAACATTCGCGATTTCGATTCCAATAAATTTGGCTTCGGTCCACGCCTTCCGGAGACCTTTTATTATATCGCCGAGATGATCGCCTGCTTCGATCTGGTGGCGATCCAGGAAGTCAACCGCGACCTTTCGGCCCTGGAAAAGGTGATGAAAATCCTCGGCCGGGAATGGGACTATATCGCAACAGATACGACGGCCGGTTCTGGCGGCAATTCCGAGCGCATGGCCTTCGTCTACAACACTGAAAAGGTCTGGTTCCGCAAGATAGCCGGCGAAGTCGTGCTGCCGGGAGGTCATCTCGTTGTTTCCAGCAAGAAGGTGAAGGCGCCGAAAGGCCAGCCCGATGTCGAGCCGAAGACGGTCGAGATGGAGCAGCAATTCGCCCGCAGCCCGTTTCTCGTGGCATTCCAGTCCGGTTGGTTCCGTTTTAGCCTCTGTACGGTGCATATCTACTACGGTGCGGATTCGGGCGAGCAGTTGAAACGGCGAATCGGGGAGATCAAGCAGCTCGTCGAATTTTTCGCCGACCGGCAGGATGAAGCCAGCAGCCAGGAACTCGACGTCAGCGGCGCCGTTGAAAACTATATCCTGCTTGGCGATTTCAACGTCGTCAGCCCCGAACATGAGACGATGAAGGCCCTGAAGAGCCACGGCTTCATGGTTCCGGCCGAGATCGACGGCAAGAAGGTGCGAAAGCTGGGCGACCATTTCTACGACCAGATCGCCGTGCGCGTGAAGGACAAGCGCTTCAAGGTGGTGACCGGCGGACTGATCGATCTTTATGCCGACGTCTTCCGCTCCACCGATGAGGACAGGGCCCTCTATGCGGGATTCCTGCCGAAGAGCGATCCGGAAGCAGATCCGAAATTCAAGGCAAAGACGCCTGAGGCGCTCTACGAGAAATGGCGGACTTGGCAGATGTCGGATCATGCCCCGCTATGGTTGGAGATCGATACCGATTTCACCGAGAGCTATCTTCAGAGGATTGCAGCCGGCGAGCCGCCCGGACCGAAGCCGGTCTAACGCAGCACCCCATCGAGCAGCGGCATACCGATGATCGCGGCGGCGGCGATCAGGACATAGCAGGCGATGCGGAAGGTCCGTTCCTCGGCGAGCCCGAACAGTTTCGAACCGCCGTAGAGCCCGACCGCATAGCTCGGCAGGGTGACGACGGTGAGTGCGAAGACGGCAGGTACGAATAGTCCGCCGACATAGTAGCTGATGACGCTTAAGACGGTCGAGATCGAGAAATAGAGAACGACATTCGCCCGCACGCGGGTGAAGTCGCTCTTGCCGCCGAGCCAATAGGCGACGACGGGCGGGCCGCCGAGTTGCGCGGCACCGCTGAACAACCCGGCGATCAAGCCGATGCCGCTCGTTAGCGGCGCGGATGGCTCGCCTTGGTAGCGCCATCCAGATACGAGGAGCGCGAGCAAACTGATCGCGATGATCGTGATACTCCAACGCAAGAGCAGCGGGTCGAGCAACGCCAGCATCGCCGTGCCGGCCGGTATGCCGAGGGCGGCACCCGCCGCCATGACGAAGACCTCGCGCCGGTTGGCACCGCGCCAGGCCGGCGGGATCATCCCGAGTGAGGCAATGCCGTCGATGACGATCAGAATCGGCGAGATCAACTTCGGCCCGACGATCGCGCCGCCCAGCGGAACGAAGATCAGCGCGGCGCCGAAGCCCGAAAAGCCGCGGGCAAGCCCGGCGATGAAGGCAAAGGCCATCAGCGCATAGATGCCATGGTCGGGCAGGGCGGCGGTAAACCATGCGTGCACGCCATCGACCAGCGCATCGAGCGTCATGACATCAGACTCCGTGATTCGGGAACGGCAGGCGAGGAAGGTCTGCTCTCATAGCCCAATCGTTGCCGACGATCGAGCCGAAAGCGAGTAGCGGCCGCCGAGGCAGGCGGCCGCGAGATCATGATGATGAGATCGACACGAAGCTTGAGCGGCATCACGTCGATGCCGCCGCTCCCGCCTTACGAGGCGAGCATCAGGTCCATGTTCTGGACGGCGGCGCCCGATGCGCCCTTGCCGAGATTGTCGAGCAGCGCCACGAGGTTCACCTGCGAAGCGCCCGGGGTGCCGAAGACGAAGAGCTTCATCGTGTCCTTGCCTTCGAGCTCGACAGCGTTGACACGGGGCAGGGCCTTGCTTTCGGCCAGCGGCACGACATTGACGATATCCTGGCCGGCATAATGGGCGACGAGGGCGGCGTGGATGCTCTCCATCGTCGTGCCCTCGGCGAGATCGTCGAGGTGCAGCGGCACCTGCACGATCATGCCTTGCGCGAACTTGCCGACCGACGGCGAGAAGATCGGCGCGCGGTCGAGCAGGCCGTGCACGGTCATCTCGGGCACGTGTTTGTGGGTCAGCGGCAGGCCGTAGAGGAAATGCGGCGCGGTGATCGCATCCGGGTGGTCCGGATTTTCCATCTGCGCGATCATCTGCTTGCCGCCGCCGGTATAACCGGAGACCGCGTTGACCGTGATGGGGTAACCGTCCGGCAGAATGCCGGCGGCGCGCAACGGCCGGATGAGGCCGATCGCGCCCGTCGGATAGCAGCCGGGATTGGCGACGAAACGGGCGGCCTTGATCCTGTCGGCCTGGGCGCCGTCCATTTCGGCAAAGCCATAGGCCCAGCCGGGATTGACGCGGAAGGCGGTCGAGGTGTCGATGACGCGCACATTGTTGTTGGCCGAAACCATCTGAACCGCTTCCTTCGACGCGTCGTCGGGCAGGCAGAGAATGGCAATGTCGGCGCTGTTCAGCATGTCCTCGCGCAGGGCGGCGTTGCGCCGCTCGGCTTCGGGAATGGACAGAAGCTCGACATCGCGGCGGCCGGCCATGCGCGTGCGGATCTGCAGACCCGTCGTGCCGTGTTCGCCGTCGATGAAGATTTTCGGTGCCATGTTAAACCTGCGCTTTCAATGGGTTCTGAAGGTTTCCGGATTCAGTTTGAGCGATGATAAGTCAGCCTTGTGACACGGCGATGGCGCGTCGCTCGGCATGAAGCCCCAGCATATACATCGCCACCGTTGCCCCCGCAATGGCGGTGATATCGGCATGATCGTAGGGCGGCGACACCTCGACGACGTCGGCGCCGCGGATATCGAGCTGGTGCAGACGCTGCAGCACCGAGAGGATCTTGGCGCTCGACGGCCCGCCGGCAACCGGCGTGCCGGTGCCCGGCGCAAAGGCCGGATCGAGGCAATCGATATCGAAGGTGAGATAGGCCGGCGCCCCGCGCGTGTGGGAGATGATCGCCGAGGCGATGTCGCTGGCGCTCATCTCCTCAACCTGATGACCGTAGAGGATATTGACGCCGCAATCCTCGGGCGCATGGGTGCGGATGCCGATCTGGATCGAGCGGTCGGGATCGATGATGCCCTCGCGGACGGCCCGTGCCACGAAGGAGCCGTGGTCGATGCGTCGGTCTTCGTCGAACCAGGTGTCCTGGTGCGCGTCGAATTGCACGAGCGCCAGCGGTCCATGTTTTGCCGCATGGGCTTTCAGCAGCGGCCAGGTGACGTAGTGATCGCCGCCGAGCGTCAGCAAAAAGGGGCCGCTGTCGAGGATGGCGTTCGCCTGGCGTTCGATGGCCGCGGGCGTATCCTGATGATTGCCATAGTCGAGCAGGCAATCGCCGTAGTCGATCACCGCCATCTCGGCGAAGAGCTCGCGGTTGAACGGATATTGCGGATCATTGTCGAAGATTGCCGAGGCGCGCCGGATCGCTTGCGGTCCGAAGCGCGTGCCCGGCCTGTTCGAGGTCGCGGCATCGAAGGGAATACCCCAGACGGCAACGTCGACGCCGGCAAGCTCCTTGGTGAAGCGGCGGCGCATGAAGGATAGCGCTCCGGCAAAGGTCGGATCGCCGGCGGCGGAGGTGAGGCTGGTGGCGGTGAAGGCGTGGTCAATCGATCTGTTCGCCAAGTCATGCTCCTTTTTTCGGTCGCAGAACCACAGTCGCGTTCGATGCGGACGCTGCATTGCATGACGCCGTTCGACACCGGAGCGTCGGGCGGCGGGTCTCACGCGAAGGATTGGCCGATCCCCTGCGCGCGCAGAAAGGGGTAGGCGAGGTGCAGGCAGATTTCAAGCAATCGTTCGGATGACGGCCGCTCATTGTCACCGAGCGGCCGTCCTTTTCCCGTCTGCCTCAGACCGGCTCTCGCAGGCACCACAATCCCGCGAGTGTCGTCAGCGCGGTTACACAGATATAGCCCACAAGCGGCCAGGCGCTGTCGCCGCCGAGCAGAAGCACGAAGACGGTTCCGGCAAAGCCGACGATGATGCTTTCGACACAGAAATACAACGCGACCGCCGTTCCTGCCGTGTCGCCAAAGGCCTCAAGCGCGCCGTTGGCGGTGACCGCCGTCGCAAGGACGATGCCGATCGCGATGATCCACATCGGCACGACGAAGCTGACAAGGGAAGGCTGCAGAAACACCTCTCCAAAAGCAAGCAGCACGGCGCCGAGAAGCAGCATCGCCATGCCTCTCGCAAGGCTGCCTGCAATGCCCCATCGCATGACAAAGCGTTTGGCGAATGGCGCCGTCACGATCATCACCAGCGCCACCGTGGCAAAGGCGACGCTGAAGGCGATGCCGGAAAAGCCGGCTTTGTCGATCAGGATACGGGGTGCCGTCGAGAAGAAGACGAAGAAGGCGCCCATCGCGGTACTGAAGCCTGATGTATAAACCCAGAAGGGAAAGCTTGTGAGGATCGGGCGAAGAGCAATCTTCGCGGTGGCGGCGGGGCGGGTCTCATGCCACCGCAAACCGGCATTGAAAAGGGCGGCAACCGAAAGCAGGCCGATGACGAGGAAGATGGCGCGCCAGCCGAAGCGATCGGCGATCAAGGCTCCGGCAATCGGACCCAGTGCAGGCACGAAAGAGAGGATGGAGCCGAGAAGGCTATAGATCGTGCTGCTTTCGGGACGCCCGGCGTAGACGTCGCGCACCGTTGCGAAAGTTGCTACCAAGGCCGCCGACGCACCGACTGCCTGCAGCAATCTCAAGCTCACGAAGAGCGGCGCCGACGAGGTGCCGGCAAGCAGCAGGGATGAAGCGGCAAAGGCCGCCGCGCCTGCGAGCAGCACGGGCCGTCGTCCAACAATATCGGAAATCGGGCCGAAGACGATCTGGCCGACACCGAGCACGAGCATGTAGAGGCTGAGGGTCAGTTGAATGACGGCCGGCGAGGTGCCGAGCGCAGCAGGCATAACAGGCACAATCGGCAGATAAATATCCATGGCCAGGGAGGTCAGGATGTCGAAAGGCGCCATCAGCGCCAAGGCTGCTGGCACGGAATAGGTCCAGCGCTGGATTTTGATATAAGACATGAGAAAGCATCCGCTCAAATGAGTTCATTCGGCGGCGATCTGTCTTTTCATCAATATCGGAATTGGCCGGACAGACGCCGCAACAACAGGGCAGAGTTGTTGCGGCCTATTTGTCTGCGGACTTGGTTGTTCCCATCATGCGACCCCGACTGCAGCTTCGCTCATTGCCGAAGCGCTTTGCGTCTTGTCTAGCAGCGTAGCCGAGGCGCGGCAACAGGAGGGCTATCCTGCTCGCGGCCCGACGATATGAATAAAGCTGGGGTTTAGTTGAATTCTTTTTAAAATCCACGCTTGCAGAAAATTGCATGATTACCTATGCAAGGCCGGGTTGCAGATTCGGCCTTATGGTCGGCAAGAGCATTATATTTTAGGAAATATTTACAGTGATTTACCGCAGAGAGATTGATGGCTTGCGGGCGGCCGCGGTGGTGCCCGTAATTCTGTTTCATGCGGGCTTCAGTCTCTTCACCGGCGGCTTCATCGGGGTCGATGTTTTCTTCGTGATCAGCGGCTTTCTAATAACCTCGATCATTCTTGAGGAGATGCGCAAAGGTACTTTCTCGCTAGTGGCATTCTACGAGCGCCGCGCCCGCCGTCTCCTGCCGGCCCTGTTTCTTGTCATCTTGTGCTGCTTGCCCTTCGCTTGGCTCTGGGTCATGCCGGAGGAGTTTCGTGACTTCTCCGACAGCCTGATTGCCACCAGCCTCTCCGGCGCAAATTTCCTGTTCTGGTTCAAGAGCGGCTATTTCGCGCCGGAGGCCGGAGAGGTGCCGCTGCTCCACATCTGGAGCCTCGCCGTCGAAGAGCAATATTACATGTTCTTTCCGCTGCTCGTGATCTTCATGTGGAAGCGTAAGCCGAACTGGCTCTTGGCAACCCTGGTTGCGATCGCGTTTGCCAGCCTTGCCTACAGCGAGTGGGCGTCCCGCGTCTTTCCCTCGGCCAATTTCTATTTCCTGCCCTCGCGAGCCTGGGAATTTCTGGCCGGGTCGATCTGCAGTTTCATAGAGTCGAAGGGAAAAAAGCGCGGCAGCGATCCGTTGTCGCTCCTTGGCTTCGGCATGATCGCCTTCTCCGTGTTCTATTTCGATGAAACCTCGCCCATTCCATCCACGCTGGCCCTGGTTCCGGTGGTGGGCGCGATGCTCGTGCTGCTCTTTGCGCGACAGGGAACCTGGGTGGCGGCACTGCTTTCGACCCGCGCCTTCATTACCGTTGGGAAGATCAGCTACAGCGCCTATCTGTGGCATCAGCCGATCTTTGCCTTTGCGCGCATTCGCAGCATTGATCCGCCTCCGATCACCGAGATGGGTGCTCTTGCCTGCTTTTCTCTTGTGCTAGGTTATCTCTCGTGGCGTTTCGTCGAGCAGCCGTTCCGCAGGAGCCAGCACCGATTGCTGCCGTCCCGTCGCGGCCTGACCCTATCGGCATCGGCGATGCTTGCCGCATTCATAGCGTTCGGGCTTTATGGCCACGATACCAGGGGCATCCCCTGGCGCCTGCCAGAGCCGATCAAGGATTTTATCGCGGACAGCGAATGGAGCAAGACGTGCCTTGTCGAAAGCGGCTCGGGCTGGGATGGGATGCCGATCAAGAACTGCATATTCAACGGCAGTCACGCGCAGATATATGCAATCCTTGGAGATTCCCTGGCATCGGCGCTGACGCCGGCACTTGCCAGGCGTCTGGATGGCATGAATATCGGCCTGGAGCAGATCACGCACAGTTTTTGTGCGCCGGTCGCCGACGTTTCGATGGTCCCGCTCCAGGCGCGTGAATGTGGCGCCTTCAACACCGCGGCGATAGATTATCTCGTCAAGAGCAAGGTGAAAACTGTCGTTCTCGCCGCCTCCTGGAAGATCTTTTTCGAGCAATCGCGATACGTGTTCAGGGGCGAGGAAGTCGCGAAGTCCGACGCAAGGCAGAGGTTAAGGGAAGCCTTCGACAAAACCGTCGCCGAGCTGACAGCGGCCGGCATCCGCGTCGTCATCGTCTATCCTCATCCGCGCGGCGACACGGAGATCGCAGCCAAGGTCGCCAAGCTGATGCACAAGGGCATGCCGGCGCCGACCATCACCATCCCTCAGGATGAATTTCTCCAGCAATCACTGCCGTCCTACGCCTATCTCGACGATCCGAAAGACAAGCATGTCCTGCGCGTCGATCCGGCCAAGATCTTCTGCGGGATAGAGGCGGGGCGATGCGATCTGGCGCGGGGAGGCAAGGCTTTGATTTTCGACAAGGTGCATTTCACCCCGACGGGGGCAGATGCCGTCGCCGACGAAATTCTGGTTGCTCTGAAGCGAGACGACATGACGGCGGGGAATGGCGTGGCGGCCCTCTCTTCCGACCAATTCTAAAGCGCGTCGCAATCTTCAGGCTCGCTTCTTCCGCCTTTTGTTTCACGCATGCCGCTACCGCAGAACCGCTGCATACGTTTGTGCGACATGTTTGAGGCTTGATATAGAAAGGGTGGGGTGGTTTCGGCCGACATTCTGTCCGGGGGCAGCTTGCTTTAAGCCCGTTTCCCGGAATTCCCTAAGCCCGCAGGCTGCTGCACCTCTCAAGGAGTGTCCTTTGTGCGTCTTGAAGGACGCGCAGCGCTGCAATGGTTTTGTCCCTTTTATCGAAAGCCGATTGCAAAACAAAAAAGGCCGGGTTGCCCCGGCCTTCGTAATTCCGTCTGTCCGAAGCGATTAACGCTTGGAGAACTGGAACGAGCGGCGGGCCTTCGCCTTGCCGTACTTCTTGCGTTCGACGACGCGGCTGTCGCGGGTCAGGAAGCCGCCCTTCTTCAGCACCGAGCGAAGGCCCGGTTCGAAGTAGGTGAGCGCCTTGGACAGGCCATGGCGAACTGCACCGGCCTGGCCGGACAAGCCGCCGCCGGCAACGGTTGCGATGATGTCGAACTGGCCGTCACGGGCAGCCGCAACGATCGGCTGGCGCAGGATCATCTGCAGCACCGGACGAGCGAAATATTCCGCGAATTCCTTGCCGTTGACGATGATCTTGCCGGAGCCCGGCTTGACCCAGACGCGGGCGACAGCGTTCTTGCGCTTGCCGGTCGCATAGGAGCGGCCGAGCGAATCGACCTTGCGGACGTGAGCCGGAGCGGCTGCTTCGGAAACCGTGCCGAGATCCTTCAGGGAGGAGAGGTCAGCCATGATCAGGCGCTCCTTACATTCTTTTTGTTGAGCGCGGCAACGTCGAGGGCGACCGGCTGCTGGGCTTCATGGGGATGGTTGGAGCCGGCGTAAACGCGCAGGTTCTTCATCTGGCGACGGCCGAGCGGGCCGCGCGGAACCATGCGTTCGACGGCCTTTTCGAGGACGCGCTCCGGGAAGCGGCCTTCGATGATCTGGCGCGCGGTGCGTTCCTTGATGCCGCCGGCAAAACCGGTGTGCCAGTAGTAGACCTTGTCGGAATACTTCTTGCCGGTGAAAACCACCTTGTCGGCATTGATGACGATGACGTTGTCGCCGTCGTCAACGTGGGGCGTGAAGGTTGCCTTGTGCTTGCCGCGCAGGCGCATAGCGATGATGGAAGCGAGACGGCCAACGACCAGCCCTTCGGCGTCGATGATCACCCACTTCTTCTCCACCTCTGCAGGCTTCTGGGAGAAGGTTGCCATAGTGAATACTCTCTTTTGGGACCCTTGGCCCGAGGGCTTGAAGGGCGTTTCTTGTTGCTTGGATTGACAGGCTTGCGGCATGCCAAAAAGAAAGCAGCCCGGACAGGCTGCGTTCTGGGGCGGTGTATAGAGGGAATGTGACATTGGGTCAATATCGACTTTCCCGAGGGTTGGAAAAATACGTAAGTGAAAACAATTGGTTAGGTGTACGGTATTATGTTACCACACATTTGTCGGCTGAAGATCTGCCGTGCCTGACGCTTTTCTCGCCCCCTGCAGGGTTTGAAAGAGCACGCCACGGTCGAAAGCGGCGGCTAATCTTTGAACGCGCGCAGGCATGTCATCATTTCGCGAAGGCCGCGTGTCAGATGTTTGTCGCGGCGCAGAACCATGCCCAGGCGGCGCGTGAGCTTAGGCTGCAGCGATGACGTCGTCACCAGGCCGGCGCGGTCGCGCTTCAGCGCCAGCCCCGGCAGGATCGACCAGCCGAGGCCGACGGCCACCAGTTCCTTGATCGCCTCGATGCTGCCGAACTCCATCGCCGGCCGGATACCGGTGTCCGGTGCGGTCAGCCATGCATCGATTGCCCGCCTCGTATTGCCGCCCTCATAAAGCAGCAATGTCCTGTCACGCATGAAGGCGGCGTCCGGTCCGCCGTCGGGGATCAGGCTGCCAGCGGGAGCAACGGCCAGCAACTCCTCCTCGTAGAACGGTTCGATCTCGAAGTTGCGCCCCGAGGCCGGCAGGGCAACGACGGCGATGTCGAGGCTGTTGGCCTCCAGATCACGCAGCACGTCGTCGGCATCGCCGATGCGCACGGTGATTTCGAGGCCGGGCATGGATTTTCTGGCGGCGGCAATGGCACGAGGAAGCAGGTGGATCGACGCCGTGCCGCCGCTGCCGATGCGCACGCGGCCGCTGGCGCCATCCCTGTAGGGCATCATCGCTTCTTCCGCCGCCGCCGATTCCTGCAGCAGTCGCCTTGCATGCGCGAGCAGGTCGAGACCTGCGGCGGTCGGCTGCGCTCGCCGCCCGACACGCTCGATCAGCCGGACGCCGAGCCGCTGCTCGAGCCCCTTGACCTGCAGGCTGACGGCCGGTTGCGTCAGTCCTTCCCTGTCGGCGGCGGCCGTAAAGCTTCCGAGATCGGCGACGTTGACGAAGGTTGCGAGTTGATCGAGGTTCAGCGCCATACCAAAGATTTTCTTATGGAGATTATAATATCCATAAGCTTCCTTCATGAGAATTTCCAGCCCATCCTTCGCGTGTTGAAGAAAGGTAGAAGAGATGGCCATGGAAATGAGCGAAACCCTTGAGACGTCTCGCGATATCGTTCGATCGAAAATTCGCCGGGCGGCGCGCTGGGGCCTGCGGCTGCTGGCGGCCATCGAGCATCGCCTGGAAAAGCGCCGCAGCCGCCGCACGCTTTGCGAACTCACCGACGACGAGCTTTGCGATGTCGGCCTGACCCGTGCCGAGGCGAAGGCCGAGATATCGAAATCCTGGTTCTGGTCCTGACTGCCGCCGCCGCGGAAAGAGCGGATCCTGCTCGAAATTGCCAGCGCCTTGTGGCAAAACGTTTGCTTGAAATCGAGCGAGCGCAGGGAGCAGCATCATGGCCGAAATCGTATCCTTCCCGGACACAGACAGGGCGAATGGATTGCTGCTCCGCTCGCTGCGTGACGGCGTGCTGCGCCTGGTGCTCAACGACCCGCCTGCCAATGCGCTTTCGATCGCGCTTCTCGAAGCGCTGATGGCCGAGCTTGAGAAGGCCGGATCGGATGCGGGTGTGCGCGTCGTCGTCATCGCCTCGATCGGCAACGTCTTTTCCGCCGGCCATGATCTGAAGGAGCTCACCGCCCATCGCGCCGATGAAGATCAGGGAGCTGCTTTCTTCGAGAGAGCCTTCCGGCTCTGCGCCGATCTGATGCTGAAGATTGCGCATCTGCCGAAGCCCGTCATCGCCGAGATCGACGGTCTGGCAACGGCGGCCGGCTGCCAGCTCGTCGCCTCCTGCGATCTGGCGATCTGCACCGACACTTCGACATTCTGCACGCCGGGCGTCAATATCGGCCTGTTCTGTTCGACGCCGATGGTGGCCGTCTCCCGTGCCGCGCATCGCAAGCAGGCGATGGAAATGCTGCTGACCGGCGAGACGATCGATGCCTCGACCGCCAAGGATTTCGGCCTCGTCAACCGCATCGTACCGAAGCAGTATCTGGCGCAGGTGGTTTTTAAATATGCGGCGGTGATAGCCAGCAAGTCGCCGCTGATCCTGAAGATCGGCAAGGAGGCCTTCAATCGCCAGCTCGAACTGCCGGTCGAGGCGGCCTATGATTATGCCGCCAAAGTGATGGTCGACAACATGCTGACGCAGGATGCGCAGGAAGGCATCGGCGCCTTTCTCGGCAAGCGCAAGCCGGCATGGAAAGGCGAATGAGTCACGCCAGTTTCAGAACCAGCCCGCCGATCGCGATAACGACGCCGGCGACGTAGCGCCAGATGCTGGCTTTTTCCTTGAAGACGGTGATCGAGATCACCAGCGCAAAGAGGATCGCGGTTTCGCGCAGGGCCGCGACGGTCGCGACTGGGGCTTTTGTCATCGCCCAAAGCGCCAGCCCGTAGGAAGCGATCGAGCCGGCGCCGCCGATGAGGCCGCGCCACCAGTTGCGACGGACGTGACGCGCCACGGCGAATGCGCCGCGCTGGGAGGCCGCCCAGGAAAACAGCAGCACCGGCGGCAGCAGCGACATCCACAAAGTGTAGGAAACCGCATTGCCGGAGATACGTGCGCCGATGCCGTCGACATAGGTGTAGCTGGCGATGACGCAGGCATTGGCAAGCGAAAGCAGGACGGCGCGGCTGCTGCCGCGCCGCGCCTCCAGCGCGAGTGTCAGGACGCCGGCGCAGATCGTCATCGTCCCCGCGAGAGCGCCGGCGGAAAGATTTTCTTTCAGGATGAAGCCGCTTGTCGCGGCGATCAGCAGCGGCGCGCAGCCGCGCATCAGCGGATAGACGAGGCCGATATCGCCGGCCCGATAGGCCGCGGCCACCAGTTGGAAATAGGCGAACTGCAGGATGGCCGAGATGCCGATGAACGGCCAGGCCGCGCTGTGCGGCAACGGCAGGAACGCCAGGAACGGCAGTGCTGAAACCGCGCCGCCGGCCGAGATCAGCGCCGCATCGAGGGGCTTATCGCTGCCGGCCTTGACGATGGCGTTCCATGTCGCATGCAGCAGTGCGCCGAAGAGAACGAGCAGGATGACGTCGAGTGGCAAGGGAGTGAATCCGAAAAAGATCAGGGAGGCGGAAAACGCCTCGCCTTCGGCGTTTCAAATTCCTGAAAAGACAACTGAGATTTGCACGAAAATACACGGCGGCGGTCGCGCACGCGGTCATATGTCGAATAGCATTCTTTCAGTATGGAAACAATCGCGGTGTATTGGAGCAATTTCTACGTGCGCTCGACATGCGTTCAATCCACACGATCGTTTCAACTATGAGATGTTTCTAATGGACGCGGGAACAGACAGAGGTATTATCGCGAACAAAAAGTGAAAATGCCTTCTGGCGCTAGGCGGACGAACATTCTATGCTGCTGAAATATAGATAATATTCTATAACTTTGACATACTGGAAATTTAAAGCTTCTGATTGTGTAATCTCTGGTAAATCGCACTGCGGGATTGAACCCGAGCCTTTCGCAACCGCGAAAGACGTATGGTTCCTGCAGGGCGTCAGGAATGGCGAAACCATCAGAGTTGATGATGCGGAACGAAAAGCATCCCGTCAAGGTTGTCGATGCTTTGGCAGTTCAGCACCGGGCAGCGGGGATTGTCTTTCGAGGGGATATGTGTCCACTCCGCATAATCGGTCGCATCACAATAATTGCTGTTGCGGACATAGCGATCGTAAAGCGGCAAGCCACGCGGCGACTGGTAACGGAAGATGACGGCGCCCTGATTGTGGATGGCGGCGCGCACGCTGGCGCAGCTCATGGTGAGTGGATTGTAGCGCGAAATCGCCAGCGCCGGCGATGCGGCGAGCACAAGCGTGAGGGCAAGAGCGATTTTTTTCATCGAATCATCCTCAGAGGGCATCCAATCCTATATACGGGCCAATCATATATACGGAAAAGCCACGCAGCCGGTTTCACGGAAACGCAAAAAAACTGCGGGCCGTGCCGGATGGCTTTCGGGAATGGAGAAGCGACCATGAACCACGACGCCTATACGGATGACTATCTCGCCGGAATCCTGCATTCCGTAAAGACCATCGCGCTGACCGGCGCTTCGCCCAATCCGGCGCGCCCGAGCAACGGCGTCATGGGTTATCTGCTGTCGCGCGGCTACGAGGTCATTCCCGTCAATCCGGGGCAGGCGGGCAAACAGATCCAGGGCCGCACCGTTTATGCCCGGCTCGCCGACGTTCCAGTGCCGATCGACATGGTCGACGTGTTTCGCGCCGCCGAATATCTGGATGGGGTGGTCGAGGAGGCACTGGCGCTGAGGACGTTGCCGCAGATCATCTGGGCCCAGCTTGGCGTCCGGGACGACGCGGCTGCCGCAAAGGCCGAGGCTGCCGGCATCAAGGTGGTGATGAACCGCTGCCCGGCAATCGAGTACCCCCGTCTCATTGCCTGATCTCATGACCTGAGTTGCGGTCCGCCGAGACGGGTTTTCCGCCGAACGCCCAAGGGTGAAACGGATCGCGATTAACTTTCGCAAGCGAGAGGCTATGATCCCTCGCGTCAGCAATAACTGGAGGACGACATGGCCAAGAACGATCCGGGTTTCAACACGTTGGCGATCCATGCCGGCGCGCAGCCCGATCCGGCGACCGGGGCGCGGGTCACGCCGATTTACCAGACGACGGCTTTCGTCTTCAATGATTCCGATCATGCCGCCGCCCTCTTCGGCCTGCAGGCCTTCGGCAACATCTACAGCCGCATCATGAACCCGACGCAGGCCGTGCTCGAGGAGCGCGTCGCAGCACTCGAGGGCGGCACGGCAGCACTTGCCGTCGCCTCCGGCCATGCAGCGCAGATGATCGTCTTCCACACGATCATGCGCCCCGGCGAGAATTTCATCGCCGCCAACCGGCTCTATGGCGGCTCGATCAACCAGTTCGGCCATGCCTTCGAGAATTTCGGCTGGCAGGTGCGCTGGGCCGATCCCGCCGATCCGGCAAGCTTCGAAAGCCAGATCGACGAGAAGACGCGCGGCATCTTCATCGAAAGCCTGGCCAATCCAGGCGGCACCTTCGTCGATATCGCCGCGATCGCCGACGTCGCGCATCGCAATGGTCTGCCGCTGATCGTCGACAATACGATGGCGACACCCTATCTCATCCGCCCGATCGAGCACGGTGCCGATATCGTCGTGCATTCGCTGACGAAGTTTCTCGGCGGCCACGGCAATTCCATGGGCGGCCTCATCGTCGACGGCGGCACCTTCGACTGGTCGAAGTCAGGCAACTACCCGATGTTGTCGAGCCCGCGGCCGGAATATAACGGCATGGTCCTGCACGCCACCTTCGGCAATTTCGCCTTCGCGATCGCCGCCCGCGTGCTTGGCTTGCGCGATCTCGGCCCGGCGCTATCGCCCTTCAACGCCTTTCTGATTCTCACCGGCATCGAAACGCTGCCGCTTCGGATGCAGCGTCACAGCGACAATGCGATCGCCGTCGCAAAATGGCTGAAGGCGCACAGCAAGATCGCCTGGGTGAATTATGCCGGCCTCGACGACGACCCGAACCACGCGCTGCAGCAGCGATACTCGCCGAAGGGCGCAGGCTCCGTCTTCACCTTCGGCGTCAAGGGCGGCTACGAGGCGGGCAAGACCCTGGTCGAGGGGCTGGAGCTCTTCTCCCATCTTGCCAATATCGGCGACACCCGCTCGCTCGTCATCCATCCGGCCTCGACGACGCACCGGCAGCTGACCGACGACCAGAAGATCATCGCCGGCGCCGGGCCCGATGTGGTGCGCCTTTCCGTCGGCATCGAGGACGTCAAGGACATCATCGCCGATCTCGAACAAGCGCTCTCGAAGATCTGAGATCAGAGGAATCCATGGCGACCACGGCAAAATTCATCCCCTTCAGCATCGATGGTGTCGAGCCCGAGTTCGGCGCCCCGGAAGCTGAGCGGATCATCTCCGGCGATCCGCAATTCCGCAGCTGGAATCTCGAGGAGGCCGAAGACGGCCTCTATTCCGGCATCTGGGAGGCGACGCCGGGCAAGTGGCGGATCGTCTACGAGGAATGGGAATATTTCAGCCTGCTGTCCGGTCATTCGATCGTGACGGAGGAGGGCGGGGAGCCGGTGCATCTGAAGGCGGGCGACCGGATGATCCTCAGACCCGGCTTCAAGGGAACGTGGGAAGTCGTTGAAACGACTCGCAAGGACTATGTAATCAAGGTTTGAGCAGCGCGGGCAAACCGACGCTGACGATGCCGCGCCTGTGTCGCTTTGCGGCGATCAGGGCCTGTTTTTCTGCAAATGACAGCGCTTCTTTGCCGAATAGAACGCTTTTGACCAATCCCATTAATCGGGCCTACATCGTCAAAATGCTATATCTTATCCGCAGCGCATTGCGGACATGATGTCTCCTGCTGTCTCACAGACATGGTCTTGCAATCGATCTCTCCGGAATTTGCATGTCGTCGAATCTTGCGGGTAGGCACGTTCGAACTCAAACCTCTTCCATCGTCGCGACGACGGTCTGCTTCCTGGTCGTCGCCCTCGTGCTGACCGGCCTTATGGCGCATGTCGTCGTCACGATGACACGGTCGGCAAACGAGATCGATGACGCCAGGGCCAGTCGCGCCGCCGACGCAGCGATCGGAGCGTTCGTGGCTCGCCTGGGCGCGACAACGACGGACAATGCCGTATGGGACGATGCCTATAGTGCGACCTCATCGCCGACCGCCGCCGATTGGGCCTATGAGAACTGGGGAAAAACCAGCGCGGATTACCCGCTCTATGACGGCGCGATCGTGATCGGCCCCGACCGGAGTTCGGTCGTCTCCGCCTATGCCAAAGGCAAGCCTTTTCAGCCGGGCGCGTTTTTCGGCCAGGCCTTTTATGGGCAGATCAATGCTGCTGCCGATCCGGCGAAGGCGCCTGTGGTTAATTTTATCAAGACCGAAAGCGGTATCGCGCTGATCGCATCGCAGGCGATCCAGCCATTCGAGGCCGCCGGCGAGCTTCCGAAGCTCAGCACGCTGAGCTTCTACAAGGAATTTACATCAGAAGTTCTCGACGCGCTCTCAAACGAACATGAACTCGAAGGCCTGCACCTCGAGGCGGCGCCAAAGCCGGAATTCCTGAACACGCCGATCAAGGACATGAAGGGCGCCGTCATCGGCTATCTTGTCTGGCCGAGCAAGGCGCCGGGAAGCACGGTATTTCATCAGGTGACACCTTATGTTGCGGCCTCCGTCGCCATCCTTTCGCTGTTCCTGGTCGGTGTTCTCCTGGTCGGCGCGTCCGAGGCGCGGCGCCTGCGCCAATTGGCGCAGGCAGCGCTTTTCGAAGCGGGTCATGATAACCTCAGCGGCCTGTTCAACAGACATGGGCTTCTCGGCCTGCTGGAAGACATCGGGAATTCGGACTCTGCGCCACTCCGGCTCTATCTGGTCGATCTTGACGGCTTCAAGGCCGTCAACGATGCCTGGGGGCATGCGGTTGGGGACGATTTGATCCGAATGGTCTCGAAGGCGCTGATGGCCTGTCACCCCGAAATTCTTGCCGCAGGCCGGCTGGGGGGCGACGAATTTGCGCTGGTGCATGTCGGATCCGCCACGTGCGAAGATATGGAAACGACCATCCTGGCGCTGTTTGCCGAGCCCTTCAAAATCGACGGACGAACAATCGAAGTCGGAGCAAGCATCGGCGCTGCGGTGCGCGACGGAGACGTCGAGCCCTTGGAGCTTCTGCGCAGGGCCGACATGGCGCTCTACCGTGCCAAGGCAAATGGCAGAGGCCAGGCGGTCGAGTACGCCCCCGAGCTCGACCAGGAGCGCCAACGGGTCGCCGAAATGGAAGGCCGCTTGAAGGGCGCCATCAAGAGCGGCGCAATCGAAGCCGTTTTCCAGCCGCTCGTCTCCGCCACCACCGGCGCCGTGACCGGCCTGGAAGCGCTGGCGCGCTGGCGAACCGCAACAGGAAACATCAGTCCGGAGGTTTTCATCCCTCTCGCCGAGCGGTGCGGCCTCATCGATGCGCTCGGTGTTCATATGCTGAGAACATCGATCGAGCATGCCAAGAACTGGCCCGATCTGGCATTGTCGGTAAACGTTTCGCCGGTCCAGCTCTGCAATCCCGAATTTGCCGCCGAGGTGATCTCGGTCCTGCAGGAGCTCGATTTCAATCCGAAGCGCCTGACCTTGGAGATCACCGAAGGCGTTCTGATGACAAATCCGGATCAGGCCCGGCGCTCGATCGACCAGCTCAAGCGCGTCGGCATCAAGTTCGCACTCGACGACTTTGGCTGCGGCTACGCCAGCATTGGCGCCTTGCGGCAGTTCGGGTTCGATCGCATGAAGATCGATCGCTCGCTCGTCTCCGCTCTCGATGAAGGCGCCAATGGCGCCGATGTCCTTCGGGCGACCATTTCGCTGGCGACCGCCTTGCAGATTCCCGTGACCGCAGAAGGCATCGAGAATAGCCGCCAGGCGGCGATCCTGCGCGAGGCCGGCTGCGATCAGCTTCAAGGCTATCTGATGGGAAGACCGATGTCGGCACACGACATATCCAGCAGGCTGGAAGAAGAGTCGGCCGCATGATGGCGTTGCCGGTGACCCCGCGGAGCGGTGACCGGTAACCGCCGACGGAAATTCAAAAGCCTGAAACGACATTTTTAGCCACGGCTGCGGCAATCCACCACAGCCATGCGTCAATCTATCCCAATGTTTTTGCTAAGGCTTTGTTAAATCCCGCATTCAATGGAAAGGCGCCCAGCGCAGTGTTTGACGCATGGCCGCGCATTCGGTTTCAACGGTCAAAAGCCGTCATCAAACTGTAATAATACGCGCCTAGCCCGCCTGATGTGACGCGACTTTCAGCGCCCGAGACAATGGACACCCCCGCCATGGCGCTGGTCTCGTCGTTCTTCAAATCCATTAGGGAAGCGCTTCATATGCTCACCAGGAAACTCCTCTCGGCCTGCCTCGGTGCGGGTCTGGTTGCCGCTCTGGCGGTTTCGGCGTCGGCTGCCGATATCACCGGCGCCGGCTCCACCTTCGTCTATCCGGTGCTGTCCAAATGGTCTGCGGACTATAACAAGCAGACCGGCGACAAGCTGAACTACCAGTCGATCGGTTCGGGCGGCGGTATCGCCCAGATCAAGGCTGCAACGGTCGATTTCGGCGCATCCGACAAGCCGCTCGAGCCTAGGGAATTGACCGATGGCGGTTTCGGCCAGTTCCCGCTTGTTGTCGGCGGCATCGTTCCCGTCATCAACGTCAAGGGCATCAAGTCGGGCGAGCTGAAACTGACCGGCAAGGTTCTCGCCGACATCTATCTCGGCAACGTCACCAAGTGGAACGATAAGGCCATTGCCGATCTGAACCCCGGCCTGAAGCTGCCCGACAGCCAGATCGCCGTCGTCCACCGTTCGGACGGTTCCGGCACCTCCTTCAACTGGACCAACTATTTCTCCAAGGTCAACGAAGACTGGAAGAGCAAGGTCGGCGAAGGCACCGCCGTCAACTGGCCGGTCGGCATCGGCGGCAAGGGCAACGAAGGCGTCGCTGCCTACGTCACCCGCGTCAAGGATTCGATCGGCTACGTCGAATATGCCTACGCCCTGCAAAACAAGCTGCCCTACGCCCTGATCCAGAACGCTGCCGGCCAGTATCCGAAGCCGAATGCCGAAAGCTTCTCGGCCGCCGCCGCCAGCGCCGAATGGGCCAAGGCTCAGGACTTCTACCTGATCATGACCAACGCTCCGGGCGAAAAGGCCTGGCCGGTGACCGCCACGACCTGGGCGATCATGTACAAGGAACCGAAGGATGCGGCACGCTCCAAGGCTGCCTTCGCCTTCTTCAAGTGGGCGCTCGAAAACGGCCAGAAGGAAGCCTCTTCCCTCGACTACGTTCCGCTTCCGCAAGCCGTCGTGAAGCAGATCGAGGACTACTGGACAGCCTCGTTCAAGGGCTGATCCTTGCAAGAAACGCGGTCGGGGCGGAAAGCGAGGTTTTCCGCCCTAGAACAGGATGATTTTAGGCCGAGCCGGCCTAAAATCTGAATCCTGTTCTAAATTAAGGGGTTAGAGCATGATGTCGCCCGAAAACCGCTTACACTTTTCGGCATCATGCTCGAATACCTTTACCCCCTCAGCGCAGTCGAGCGTATTGATATGAGCGAAGCATCGGCATCGCTGCCCGTCTCCGGAGCGGGCGTGAAGCGTCGCGACGGCGCGACCGGCGATCGTATTTTCTATTGGATAGTTTTGGGCTGCGGCCTGTTTTGTTCTGGCGGCATTGCTTGCCGCGGCGATCTCCATGGCCTTGAGCGGGTTTCAGGCGTTCCGGACCTTCGGCCTCGGTTTCCTCACCGGCACGGAATGGGATCCGGTCGCCGAGCAGTTTGCGGGGCTTGTGCCGATCTACGGGACGCTGGTCACCTCGGCGCTCGCCATGATCATCGGCGTTCCCGTCAGCCTCGGTATCGCGGTTTTCATTACCGAAGTTGCGCCGCGCTCCATTCGCGGGCCGATCGGCGGCGCCGTCGAGCTTCTCGCCGGCATCCCCTCGATCATTTACGGCATGTGGGGTCTTTTCACCTTCGCGCCTTTCATGTCGGATTACATTCAGCCGGTGCTGATAGACTGGCTGGGCCCGATCCCGATGATCGGCGCGCTGTTCTCCGGCGCACCGCTCGGCATCGGCATGCTGACGTCGGGCATTGTGCTGGCGATCATGATCATCCCCTTCATCTCCTCGGTCATGCGCGACGTTTTCCTCGTTGTCCCGGCGCAGCTGAAAGAATCGGCCTATGCGCTTGGTTCGACCAAGTGGGAGGTGGTGCGCGACATCGTTATCCCGCATACTCGCACGGCCGTCGTCGGCGGCATCTTCCTCGGTCTCGGTCGCGCGCTCGGAGAGACCATGGCGGTGACCTTCGTGCTCGGCAACACCCACAATATTGCGGTGTCGCTGATGGAGCCCGGCACCTCGATCGCCGCCACGCTCGCCAACGAGTTTGCCGAGGCTTCTGACGATCTTTACAGATCGTCGCTCGCAGCCCTTGGCCTCATCCTCTTCGTCGTTACCTTCATCGTTCTGGCCGCCGCCAAGCTCATGCTGGTGCGCATGGCAAAGCAGAGAGGGGAGTAATATGGCCGGCTATTCGGGTTCCCTTTACCGCCGCCGCCAGATCGGCAGTGCGATTGCGCTGACGCTTTGCGGCCTCGCAACGGTGCTCGGCCTGGTCTTTCTGGTCTGGATCCTGTGGACGACGCTGATCCACGGCCTGTCGGCGCTGAGCCCCAGTCTTATCACCGAAATGACGCCGCCGCCCGGCGAAGACGGCGGCGGTCTCGCCAATGCTTTCATGGGCAGCCTGCTGATGGTCGTGCTGGCCATCGTCATCGGCACGCCGATCGGCGTGCTGGCCGGCACCTATCTGTCGGAGTTCAGCCGCGGCAAAAAGCTTGGCGAGGCGATCCGCTTCGTCAACGATATCCTGCTCTCGGCGCCGTCGATCATCATCGGCCTGTTCGTCTACGACCTGGTCGTGCGCCCGACGTCACGCTTCTCCGGCTTTGCCGGCGGCATCGCGCTTGCCTTCATCTTCCTGCCGGTCGTAGTGCGCACGACCGACGAGATGCTGCGGCTGGTTCCCGATGTGATGCGCGAGGCAGCCTTGTCGCTCGGCATCCCGCGCTGGAAGGTCACGGTCAACGTGCTTTATCGCGCCGCGTCCACCGGCATTCTGACCGGTATCCTTCTGGCGATCGCCCGCATTTCGGGCGAAACCGCGCCGCTGCTCTTCACGGCTCTGAACAACCAGTATTGGAGCCTGGATATGTCGCAGCCGATGGCGAACATTCCGGTCGTCATCTTCCAGTTCGCTATGAGCCCCTATGAGCAATGGCAGAATCTCGCCTGGGCCGGTGCCTTCGTGATGACCGCCGTCGTTTTGATCCTGAGCGTCGTATCGCGCTCCGTCCTGAACCGAAAAGGTGGGAAATGATGCTTCAGTCCGCAGACACTTTCGATGCTGCCAGCAAGGCGGAAAAACACCTGGCCAGAGACAAGATCGCGCTTGAGAAAGTCAATTTCTATTACGGCGACACCCACGCGATCAAGGATGTCAGCCTGAACTTCCCCGAGCGTCAGGTCTCGGCCCTCATCGGTCCCTCCGGCTGCGGCAAGTCCACGCTGCTGCGCATCCTGAACCGCATCTACACGCTGTATCCGAAGATGCGCGCTACTGGCTCGATCAAGCTCGACGGCAAGAACATCCTCGACCCCAGCTTCTCGATGAACGAGCTGCGCGCCCGCGTCGGCATGGTGTTCCAGAAACCCGTACCTTTCCCGATGTCGATCTATGACAACATCGCCTACGGCATTCGCCACCATGAGCGCCTCAGCAAGGCCGAGATGGACGTCCGCGTCGAGCAGGCGCTGCGTCAGGCCGCCCTCTGGGATGAGGTCAAGGACAAGCTGAAGGGCAGCGGCCTCGGTCTTTCCGGTGGTCAGCAGCAGCGTCTCTGCATCGCCCGCGGTGTGGCGTTACGCCCCGAGGTCCTGCTTCTCGACGAGCCGACTTCGGCCCTCGATCCGATCTCGACCGCCAAGGTCGAAGAGCTGGTCGCGCAGCTGAAGGGCGAGTTCACCATCGTCATCGTCACCCACAACATGCAACAGGCAAGCCGCATCTCCGACAACACCGCCTTCATGTATCTCGGCGAGCTGATCGAATACGGCCCGACCGCTGAGATCTTCCAGTCGCCGAAAGTCAAACGCACGGAAGACTACATCACGGGGCGCTACGGCTGATCCGTGAGGGCTGGATCACCATCGCAGATCCAGTCGGTCCAGCCCGTGGAAATGGTAGACGTCCTTGACCACGGGCGTCCTTGCCAGCTTGAGGCCGGGAAGCCGCTGGAAAAGGATCGGCAGCACGATGTTGAGCTCCAGCCGTGCCAGCGGTGCGCCGATGCAGAAATGGATGCCGGCGCCGAAGGAGAGGTTGGCCGCCTCGTTGCGATCGGGCCGGAAGGTGAGGGGATCGGTGAATTTCGCCGGGTCGAGATTGGCGGCGGCGAGAATGAGGCTGACCTTGTCGCCGCGCTGGAAAGCGACGCCATCGATTTCGGCGGGCTCCAGCGCCCAGCGCTGGAAGATGTGAACCGGCGCGCAGAGGCGCAGGGTTTCCTCGACGGTGCGCTCCGTTGTTGCTTCGTCGCGGAAGAGTTCCGCCGGATCTGAGCCGCTGTCGAGGATGGTGCGCACCGAATTGCCGATCTGGTGCACGGTCGCCTCATGTCCGGCGTTGAGCAGCACGATCGTCGTCGAGATCAGCTCTTCCTCGCTCAGATACTGGCCCTTGTGCTCGGTATGGATCATGTGGGTGAGCAGATCGTCGCGTGGGATCGCGCGGCGTTCTGCAATGACAGTTCTGACATAGTCGGAAAATTCCTTCGCCGCCCGTTCGGCCTCATCCTCCTGCTCGCGCGTTCGGCCGAACATATACATGCGGACATAGGCGTGCGACCAGGCGAGCAGCTGTGGTCCCATCTCCTCGGGGATGCCGATCATGCGGGCGATCATCGTCACCGGGATGATGTCGGCAAAGGCCGAGAGCAGCTCGACCTCACCCTTTTCAGCGAAGCCGTCGATCAGCCGGTTGGCGAGTTCGGCAAGCTCCGGCTTCATCTTCTCGACATGGCGGGAGACGAAGGCGCGGTTGACGAGCGTGCGCAGCCGCGTGTGTTCCGGCGGTTCGAGTTCGAGCAGGGAATAACGTTCCGAGAGATCGAAACTGGCAAGATGCGGCATCGGCTCGGCAAGGCCGAGCTCCTCCCGGCTGGCGATATGCAGGATCTGCCGGCCGAAGCGGCGGTCGCGCAGCAGGCCGTTCACATGGTCGTAGCCGGTGAAGAACCATTGCTTCTGCTCGCTCCAGTAAAAGGTCGGACAATGGGCGTGAAGCGCTGCATAGACGGCATTCGGATTGCCGTAGAAGCCCGGATTGCGGGCGTCCAGCGAGACGTGGCGGCGGGCCGGGTCGATCGAAAGAGAGGGCGGTATCATCATGCCCCGAGGCTTAGCGGATTTGCCGGGCCTCGAAAAGCGGGTGAGTGAGGGGCATCCTGAATGCGCGGCCGACAGGCCGCGCGTCAGCTAAGATGCGACATCACTTGAGGATTCGCTCGCAACCCCGAGGATCGATTCCGATATTTGGGGTCAGGCGTTAGAGCAATTCCAGCAAAAGTGCGTCGCGGTTTTGCCAGGCAAAGCGTGAAACGCTTTTTGCCGGGAATTGCGGGAAAACAAAGAGATAGAGCATTTCCCTGATTCGGAGAAAAACGGAAATGCTTTATCCGGCCCGCGACAACGTGCCCATGCGCCGCAGGGCTTCGACCTGGTCGTCGACCGTCGGCACAAGTTCGCCGGCGGTGCTGTTCGGCGTGGCCGCTACAGGTGCGGCCGCCTCCGCTTCGCCGAAGATGACCGTGCAGTTGCGGCCGGCGGCCTTTGCCGCATAGAGCGCCCGGTCGGCGGCCGAGATCAATTTGTCGATATTGGCTTCGATCGAGGAGGCGAGCGCGATGCCGATGCTGACGGTGGCGGGGACGATTGCTTCGCCGGTGCTGACGGGGAGACGACAAAACTCGGTGCGGATCGCTTCGGCGATCGCCTCGGCTTCCGTCTGGTCGGCGACGGCGGCGAAGGCTGCGAATTCCTCGCCGCCCATACGGCCGAAGATGTTGTTCGGAATATACTGGCGGGCCATCCGCGCGAATGCGGTCAGCACGGCATCGCCGGACTGGTGTCCGAAACGGTCGTTGACGCGCTTGAAATGGTCGAGATCGAAGAGCATCACCGCGACCTGGCGCTGGTCGTTATGGGCCTTTTCCTGGATGGAGCCGAAATAGCCGAGCAGGCCGCGGCGGTTGAGCACGCCCGTCAGCGAATCGGTCAGGGTGAGGGCGCGCAGGTGCCGTTCGGAGCGTTCCATGATCAGCCGGCAGGTGAACGCGAAGGCGATGGTCAGCAGGAAGGCGCTTGCCATGGCGGAGGCGCCGCCGAGATTGGTTGCTTCAATATCGCTCGGCAGCGTCAGCGCCATCGTCAGCGCCGAGCCGAAACACAGGCAGCCCTGGATGACGAACACGCCCATCAGCTTGACCCGGGTACGCTCGCGGCGCATGTCGCCGGCGGCAACCGCGAGCGCCAGCGCCGTCGCACCCGTCGCCGAGGCGAGGTTGTAGAGCACCACCCGGTTTGAATAGTCGTTGTTGACCCAGGGCAGGAAGACCCCGGCGAGCCAGATCGCCGGCGGCAGCAACGCCCACCATTCGATCCGCTTGCGGTCGAGCGCCAGAAAACCCGCAACCCAGGCGCTCTGGCCGAGCAGGGCGATGGCATTGCCGATCTCTATAGACAGCACGCTGGGCACCTGGCCGCGCAGCGCGATCATCGCAAAGCCGATGCCGGTCAGAAGGAAGCCCAGGCCCCAATAGAGATAGGCTTCGTTCCGGACATTGTGGCGCCAGGCGACGAACAGCACCAAAGCGAGCGTCATGGCCTCCGAACACCAGATGGCGAGACCTGTAGCGATATTGAACACGGCAGCAACCCCTTGCCCGTCGGCCTTGTCTTTCGGCCACTTGTCTGTCGGCCTGTCTGTTGGGGCGCATCCTTGCCGAGGAAGTTCGCCACTTCCTTAATGTCGCGGCACTGCGGCATGGTTTTCGGCCGATATCTGCCGGTAGGCTTTCCGTTGGGTAAACGTGTGTGAGCATCGTCGAATGGAGTAAGGCTTCCTTCATCCTGTCACGGAGAAAAATCGGGGGAGACGGCGCCGAGGGCTCGCCGTCGGCAGGCATTTGGGGGAAAGAGGCTCCGAACGGCCGCCTTGCCCCGCCTTCTTAACGTTATCCTCATGCGTGTCTTGAAGAGGAGGGCCGGGACACTCTATGTAGGGATAAGACATTTTCTTTGATTCCCGGCGCCGGCCGGCGAGACGTTGACAAAGGACGCACATGAGAAACCCAGTCGATACCGCAATGGCCCTCGTGCCGATGGTCGTGGAACAGACCAACCGCGGTGAACGCTCCTACGACATCTATTCCCGCCTGTTGAAGGAACGCATCATCTTCCTGACGGGTGCCGTCGAAGACCATATGGCGACGCTCGTCTGCGCTCAGCTTCTCTTCCTCGAGGCTGAAAACCCGAAGAAGGAAATCGCTCTCTACATCAATTCGCCGGGTGGCGTCGTTACCGCCGGCATGGCGATCTACGACACGATGCAGTTCATCAAGCCCGCGGTTTCGACGCTCTGCATCGGTCAGGCCGCCTCCATGGGCTCGCTGCTGCTGGCTGCCGGCCACAAGGACATGCGTTTCGCCACGCCGAATTCCCGCATCATGGTGCATCAGCCCTCGGGCGGCTTCCAGGGCCAGGCTTCCGACATCGAGCGCCACGCCCGCGACATCCTCAAGATGAAGCGCCGCCTCAACGAGGTCTATGTCAAGCACACCGGCCGCACCTATGAGGAAGTTGAAAAGACCCTCGATCGTGACCATTTCATGGATGCGGACGAGGCCCAGGGCTGGGGCGTGATCGACAAGGTTCTGACGTCGCGCCTCGAAATGGAAGGCGAGCAGGCCTAGTAATTAATAGGGATGGTATTTTCGTCGCCACAGTTCTATCTCATTTGTGATCGAACAAGGCTTTCAACAGGCGACGAAGACGCTAATAGTAACTATTAATGCTATGTTGAATTTTTATGACATAGCATTCGGCATTCGAAGGGGAATTCGTTGCCGCCGGAACCCGGACATGATTGGTTGGGGACCGGTTCGTACCCCCTGACGCCCTTCTCGGCAAAGGCTCCGGAAACGGAGTGCCGCCAGGAGCTGATAGAGTGGACCGCGATTTCGCCTTGAAATGCGGCGTGCTGGAAGGAAAGTGAT